>NZ_WBJY01000002.1:0-300000 GCF_008831085.1 Pseudoclavibacter endophyticus | reverse complement strand
CGAGCGTCACTGGTGGCGGGGTCGACGGCATCGGCACCACCCTGCTGACGCTCTCCCTGCTCGCCGCGACGGGCGGTCTCAGCCTGATGCGCATGCTCGGCCCCGAGCACCCAATCCCCTGGCTCGTCATCGCCGCCGGGCTGCTGCTCCTGTGGCCATTCGCGCGGCACGAACTGCGGGTCGAGCGCCCCCTCATCGACGTGCGCATGTTCGTCGATCCGGCACTGTGGCCCGTGTTCGTCACCTCGGGGCTGTTCGGCATGAGCGTGCTCGGTGCGCAGGCGCCACTCTCAACGTTCGCGCGCACCGATCCCGCCGTGACCGGCTACGGACTCGGGATCTCCGGGTTCGAGACATCGATCATCATCGGCGCGTACGTACTCAGCCTTGTCGCCGGCGCCATGCTCTACCCCCTGGTGACGCGGACCATCACGCCCCGGATCACGCTCCTCTGCGCGACCCTGCTCGTCGCGATCGGCTACCTGCTGTTCGTGCCGTTCCACGACACGTACGCGCAGGTGCTCGGCAACATGCTCATCGCAGGCGCGGGCTCCGGGGCCCTCGTCGCGGCCCTGCCCGCTTCTGCAGCGGCGGCCGCGCCGGCGGACGCGACGGGCGTTGCGACCGGCCTGACCAACGCGGTGCGCATGGTTGGCGGAGCCGTCGCCTCGTGCGTGTTCGGCCTGGCACTCGCGAACGGTGTCGCCGCCGCGAGCGGGGCGACCGCACCCCTCGGCGACGACGCGGTCACTGCCGGCAGCCTCACGGGGTACATGACGGTCTGGATCGTCTGCGGCGCCAGCGCCCTCGCGGCGGCGGCCACGCTGCTGATCGTGCCGAAACGCGCGTTCGTCGACGCGCCGGAGCCGGTCAGCCCGGCGGGGCTCGTCACGTAGCGGCGGCCAGGGGCCGTTCCGGGTGACCATTGCACAGCCGGCCGCTCCTCGGCGCCGGCGGTCCGATGTCCACTGAGAACGGCCGCGTACGCTGCTCGAGGAGGTACCCACATGCAGACGATCACCACCGCCGAACTCGCCGCGCTCGGCGACAACGTCACGCTCATCGACGTGCGCGAACCGCATGAGTACGCCGAGGCCCGCATTCCGCACGCCGTCAGCGTTCCGATGAGCGAGCTCGGCGAGCGGCTCGCCGAGGTGCCGGACGACCGCGCGGCCTACGTCGTGTGCCAGGGCGGCGTGCGCAGCGCCCGCGTGATCGAGGCCCTCGAGCCCCACGGGTGGGGGCACCTCGTGAACGTCGAGGGCGGCACGGGCCAATGGATCGCCGAGGGCCGCCCGGTCGCACACGACTGACCGCGCGTCGAGGCCGGGCCCGACCGCGTCCCGCGGCATCCCGACCACGCGCGCAACGCGGGTCCTTCAGGTGAAACGGCGCTTACCATTGCGACGAAACGCCCCGGGAGGCCGCCGTGTCAGAGCAGACACCCTTCGAACTCGCCAAAGCTTCGCCCGACGAAACGACGCCGGATGCGCCACCCGCCGGACAGGGACGCGCGGCGCTCCTCCGGGCCACCATCGCGGTCGGCCTCGCCGACGGCATCAGCGGCATCACCTCACGCTCGGTCGCCGAGGCGGCCGGAGTGGCGCACAGCCTCGTGCGGTACCACTTCGGCACGATCGACGCGCTCATCACCGAAGCCCTCGGCCTCGCCATCGACGAGGGGCTCGAGCTCGGGTGCGACCTCGCGTCGGCGGCAACGCTCAGCGAGTTCACCGAGCGGCTCGTCGCGTCGGTGATCGAGCACCAGGACACGCAGGCGTTCCTCTTCGAGGCGCTGCTCGAGTCGCGGCGCCGGCCCGACCTCTTCGGCCAGGTCGAGCGGTACTACCGTGACTATCGCGAGGCGTTCTCGTCGCATTTCCAGCGCCTCGGCGTCACCGATCAGGGGCTCATCGACGTGATCTTCTTCGCGTTCAAGGGCATGGTCATGAAGGAGGTCGCGTACCCAGACCAGGACGGCACGCGCGGCGCGATCGTGTGGCTCCAGAACCTCGTGCTCCAGCACACCGGCGTTCCGCTCGGCGGCGCCGCACCCGCGGGCGTCGACCGGCTGACGACCTGAACCGCAGCGACGGGGAGGCGGCCCCAACGGCGATCGCGAGGCACACCCAGAACGTGGTGTCAATGGGGAGAGCTGCAAGTCCTCCCAGGCGGTGAAATCCGGTGGTGAGGGCTAGCGTTTTGGGAAGCGCCGTGGCGATTGCGCACGAGCGTCGACGCGGTCGGGTGCGCCGAGGAGGCGTGCCAGCCGGCGGCGACCAGCGTGGTGCCTGTGCTCCGCGGCGGCTGACGAGTCGACACGAGCCGAGTGGTGGTGCATGAGCGAGAGCGGGAACTCGGGAACGCCCCCCGTGTACGGCGGTCGCCGCCGTACACGCGGTGTGCTCGCGCGCACCACCGAGCGCACGACGGTCGACGAGGCGCATCCGACCGTCCCGGATGCCGTGCGTTACTTCCCCGCTACCGGCCAGATCCCGATCGTAGGCGGGACGGGGGCGGGTGACGAGTTCGACCAGACGAGCCCCAAGCTCGGCGCCGGCCCCAGCGCGGGCCCGCGAGTCGCTGATACCCCCGCGCCGCCCGCCGCATCGCCCTCCGACGCCTATCTCTCGGAGGAGACGACGCCGCGCATGGCGAGCAGCCGCGCCCACAGCCTTCGGCGCACCGGCCGGACGGCGGCGGACGGGCAGGTGCAGATCACACCCCCGGCCCAGCAGGCTCCAAGCCCTCCGCCCCCCCGGCCGGCTCGCGGCGCCGACACCGAGAGCGTTCACGGTTCACCCGCACCGGTGACCGGACCGCGCATCACCATCGATGGGGTCGCCCTGCGAACGGCGCCGACCGCCTCGCCGCGCAGGGAGTCGGAATCGGCCGCGGCGCCGATCGGGCCGGACACGTGGCGCGTGCCAGCCGACGAACCACCCCCGGGCGGGCTGGCGCGCCGAGCGATGATCGAACCGTTGCGCCCCTGGTCGGACGAGGCGACGGGCACGCGCGGCGACGCGGGCCCGGCCCCGACCGGCCCCATCGCGACGCTCCCGCCCTCGGGCCGGACCGCGCCGCACCACGCCGGCGCCTCCTCACCCTCCGCGCCGTCGCGGTCGCCATCACCATCGCCATCGCCATCGCTTGGGACGGTCACCCGCGAACGCGAGCGCACGGGAGCCATCGAGCTCCCGGCGTTCCCCGAGGGAGAGCCGCGCACCGCGGCCGGCGCGGGCGAGGCGCCCGCGTTCACGCCCGCCGGCGACCGCGCGACAGGTGCGGGCCGGGCCGTTGCCGCCGCGCCGGCGCGCGCCGGCAGTCGCGGGAGAGACGGGAACGCCCCGCGCACAACCGCCGGCTCCCGCATCCGCGCCGCAGTGACCGCACCCGCCCTGTGGCTCGGAGTCGCCGCCACGATCGTGTGCTTCATCGCCAGCTGGTCGCCGGCGTTCTCGGCCGACGAGGCCTTCACGATCGAGGCGGCCACGCGCGACTGGGCGGGCATGTGGGCACTCATCACCGAGGCGCACGCGGCCAACGGCGTGTGGATGGCGATCACGCACCTCTGGATCGGCGCGTTCGGCGCGAGCGAGCTGGCGCTTCGCCTCCTGCCCGCCGTCGCGGCCGGCGCGACGGTCGCGGGCACGACCCTCATCGGCACGAGGCTGGCCGGCGCGCGGACCGGCGTCATCGCGGGATCGATCGCGGTGCTGCTGCCCCGGCTGACGCTGCAGGGCACCGAGGCGAGCAGCCTGGCCGCCGCCATTGCGCTGGCGACCTGGTCGACCGTCGCCGTGACGTGGGCCGTTGGCGTCGACGACCCGATTCCTCGATTCGACGTGCCATCACGCCTCGTCTCGCGCCGAGACCGCGCGCGCCGCGCCGCCGCGCGGTGGCGTCACATCGGCCGGTGGACGGTCGTCGCCCTGCTCGTCGCCGCCGGTGCCTGGGTGTTCGCACCGGTCGTGCTGATGGCCCTCGTGCATCCCCTGTTCGTCATGATCTCGACCCCGCGCCGCGGCGTGCTGCGCGGATCGTCCCTCGCCTCGCTCGGCGCGATCGTGCTCGCCTCGCCCCTGCTCGTCGTCGTCGCGCAGCAGCAGTTCGTGCTCCTCGGCCGCGCCGACGGCCTGCCCGCCACGGCATGGGACTGGATCGGCGTTCCGACCATGACCGACGCCGTCTGGGCCGTGCCAGTTTTCGTCATGACGGTGGTGACGCTCGGGATCGCCGCGTTTCGCATCCGAAAGGTCGTCGACGCCGCGGGAACGGCGGCGGCACTGCTCGGCATTCTGTGGCTCGTCGTCCCCGCGGCCGGCTTGGGGCTCCTGCAGCTGTTCGCCCCCGGCGCCTTCGCGCCCGACTACCTCGCCTTCACGGCGCCGGGGCTCGCGCTGCTGCTGGGCGCGGCGATGTCGGCAAGGCCGATCTGGCTCGCGCTCGTGCTGCTGCTCCTCACGCTGCACTCGTGCCTGCCCCCGCTCGTGATGCAGAAGCTCCCGACCGCGAAGGGCGGCAGCGACGACCGCGCGACGGCCGAGTACATCGCAACGAACGCGGCCGACGGTGACGGAATCGTGTTCTCGGATGCCGAGACCGATCCGAAGAGCAGTCGCGTCATGCTCAGCACGTATCCGCGCGCCTTCGAAGGCCTGCTCGATCTCACGCTCTCCCAGTCGGGTGAGGCGTCAGGCACGCTGTGGGACACCTCGGTCGACATCGCGACGGTGCCGTCGCGGCTCGACGAGGTGGACCGTGTGTGGGTGCTTCGGCCCGACAGCGACCCCATGACTTCGACGACGCCCGAGTACGGGGTCTACACGGGCGAGGGCTTCGCGGTCATGTCGTCGGCCGTGTTCAACGAGTTCATCGTGTACGAGCTCGTGCGCACCGACGCGTTCGGCCTCGACGAGGACGGCCAGCCCCCCGCGCCCGATCCGCTTCCGGAGCTGCCACAGCCGATCCCGACGAACTACGACGGCAGCGACACCGGAACCGGGAACCCCGAGGACACGACCGACGGCACCGGGACCGGCGCGGAGAGCGGCACGGAGACGGATGCCGGAGTCGGGCCGAGCGGGAACGCCACGACGACCGCCGGCGACGCGTCGGAGGGCGGTGACGGCGCCTAGGCTGGTGCCATGCTCGAAACCCTCGACGCCCGTGCCATCGACGAGCGAGCGCTCGAGATTCTCCGCCGCACGTTCGGGTACGACGAGTTCCGGGGCGAGCAGGCCGACATCATCCGTCAGGTCGCCGGTGGCGGCGAGGCGGTCGTGCTCATGCCGACTGGCGGCGGCAAGAGCCTCTGCTACCAGATCCCGTCGCTGCTTCGCGAGGGCACCGGCATCGTCATCTCGCCGCTCATCGCGCTCATGCACGATCAGGTCCAGGCGCTCGGCCAGCTCGGGGTGCGCGCGGCCTACCTCAACTCCACGCTCTCGCTCGAAGAGCGTCGATCGGTCGAGCAGGCCTACGTCGCCGGCGAGCTCGACCTGCTCTACCTCGCTCCCGAGCGACTGGCCGGCGCGGCCGAGCTGCTCGACCGCGGCGACATCGCCCTGATCGCGATCGACGAGGCCCACTGCGTGAGCCAGTGGGGCCACGACTTCCGCCCCGACTACCTGCAGCTCGGCATGCTGCGCGAGCGCTGGCCGCGCGTTCCCCGCATCGCCCTGACGGCAACGGCAACGCTGCAGACGCGCGCGGAGATCGCCGAGCGCCTCCACCTGACCGACGCGCCGATGTTCGTGTCGAGCTTCGACCGCCCCAACATCCAGTACCGCATCGCGCCGAAGCAGGATGCTCGAGGCCAGCTGCTGCGCATCCTGCGCTCCGAGCACGATGGCGACGCGGGCATCATCTACTGCCTGTCTCGGGCCTCCGTCGAGAAGACCGCCGCCTGGCTGCAGGGCGAGGGCATCACCGCGCTGCCGTACCACGCCGGACTCGACGCCGCGACGCGCTCGCGCAACCAGGCGCGGTTCCTGCGCGAGGAGGGGATCGTGATGACGGCGACGATCGCCTTTGGCATGGGCATCGACAAGCCGGATGTGCGGTTCGTGGCGCACCTCGACCTGCCAAAGTCGGTCGAGGGCTACTACCAGGAGACAGGGCGCGCGGGCCGCGACGGGCTCCCGGCAACGGCGTGGCTCGCCTACGGGCTGCAGGACGTCGTGCAGCAGCGGCGCATGATCGACGACGGCGAGGGCGACGCGCAGCGCAAGCGCGTTCAGGGGCAGCACCTCGATGCCATGCTCGCCCTGTGCGAGACCGTCTCATGCCGCAGACAGCAGTTACTGCGCTACTTCGGACAGGAGTCCGAGCCGTGCGGCAACTGCGATACCTGCATCACCCCGCCGGCGTCGTGGGACGGCACGATCGCGGCCCAGAAGCTCCTCTCGACCATCGTCCGCCTGGGCCAGCGCGGGCAGTCGTTCGGCTCCGGCCACGTCATCGACATCCTGCGCGGGAAGCAGACCGACCGGGTGCAGCAGCGCGGGCATGAGTCGCTGTCGACGTTCGGCATCGGCGCCGATCTCTCCGAGCAGGCGTGGCGAGGCGTCGTGCGGCAATTGCTCGCCCAGCGGATGCTCGCGACGGTCGGCGAGTACGGGGTGCTCGCCCTCACCGATGAGAGCCGGGAGGTGCTGCGCGGCGAGCGCACCGTGAAGTTCCGCACCGAGCTCGAGCGCACGCGGGGCTCGTCTTCGCGCTCCCGCGGCGGAGCGGAGGCCGACGCGCTCGCGCCGGCCGCCCGCGAACGCTTCGAGAAGCTGCGCGCGTGGCGGCTCGAGACGGCGCGTGCGCAAGACGCGCCCGCCTACGTTGTGTTCACGAACGCGACGCTCACCGAGATCGCGCGCGACAACCCCCAGCACCTGAGCGAGCTCGGCTCGGTGTCAGGGGTTGGCGAGTCGAAGCTGGAGCGATACGGGGACGAGGTGCTCGCCGTGCTGCAGGGGCTCGGTGACGCGGCACCCGGCGGCTCGGCCGCGCCGGCGCCGGCGACGTCGCGACCCGCTCCGACCCGCTCACCCCGGCCCCGTCGTGCGGGGTCGCCGGGCGTGAGTTTCGACGAGCCGCCGATCATCGACCCGCCCCCGCCGGACGACGAGTACTTGACGCCGCCGGAGGAGGAGTTCCTGGCGCCCCCACCTCCCGACGACTGGCGTTAGCGGCCGGTAGGTCTACAGCTCGCTCGCGCTCGCCGAGAACGTGTCGCAGGCCTCCCACCCCTGCTCGTAGCCGGTGATGAACCAGCGCTGGCGCTGCTCCGACGACCCGTGGCTGAACGCCTCGGGGTTCACCTCCTGACCCGACGATTCCTGGATGTGATCGTCGCCAACCGAGGCGGCCGCGCCGAGCGCCTGGGCAATCTCGTCGCGCGTCGGCGGCTGCAGCAGCTGGTTGCCCTCGGCGTCGGTCGTGTTGGCGGCCTCGCCGACCCAGTCGCCGGCGTAGCAGTCGGCCTGTAGCTCGACGCGCACTCCGTCCGATGCCGGCCCGCGATCCTGCGTATTCGCCTGGCCGAGCACGCCCGTGAGGTGCTGGATGTGGTGACCGTACTCGTGCGCGACGACGTACATCTCGGCCAGCGGGCCACCAGACGACCCGTAGCTCTGCTCGAGGATCTCGAAGAACGACGTGTCGATGTACATCGACTCGTCGCCCGGGCAGTAGAACGGCCCGACGGCGTTCGACGCGGTGCCGCACCCCGACGTCGTCTGCCCGCTGTAGAGCACGAAGCCCGGCGTGCGGTAGTCAATGCCCATCGACGGGCCCTGGCCCGACCAGTAGCTCTCGAGCGAGTTCTGCGCGCCGACCATGCGGCACTCGACGTAGGCGTTCGCGTCGGCCCCGGTCTGGCAGTGGTCGAGGTCGACATCGCCCTCCTGCCCCTGGCTCTGCTCGGTGTCCGTCCCGCCGACCAGGCCTGTCAAGTCCACGCCGAGGAACTGCGAAGCGAGCAACGCGATGACGAGCACGACGAGCCCGCCGCCTCCGATCGCGACGCCCGTTCCGGCGCGCCCGCCGCGCCGACGCACGCCCGACGTGTCGAGCTTCGACTGCTCATTGAAGGTCATGCTTCTCAAGCTAGCGACGAGAAGCCGCCGGCGGGAGAACCAACCGGACACGCTCGGTGGCGCGGCGGCTATGCGCGTGTCGCAACCGGATGCTCCCTGCGCGATTGGAGCATCCGGCCAAGTCACGCGCCGTGCCGGGGTGCGTCGCGTTGGCGGCAACCGCAAGCAACGTCGCCGCCCGCGCGAGGGCCGGATAGCGTGACGGCGAAGGGCGGACGAGCGACTCGAGCGCGCCGCCCGGCCGAACGGGATGCACCCCCGCATCCGCGCACCGAGGAGGACCGGTGAACAACACCACGCGCACGACCACTGACGACGCCGAGCTGCACGACGCGGAACTCGACAGCCCCGAGCCCGGCGACCGAGCCGTCGACCAGGCGCGCATCGACGTGGCCGACCTCGGCGAGCGCCTGCTGGGCGCGTGGAAGGACGAGCGGCTCGCGGCCCGCGCGAAGGTCGCGAACCCGGAGTACCACAAGGTGCCGGACCTCACGATGGCCGAGCACCGCGAGCGCACGCTCAGGCAGATGCAGATGCTGGCGGACGATGGGGCGGTCAATCTCGCCTTCCCGCGCAGCGTCGGCGGCCACGAGAACCACGGCGGCAACATCGCCGGCTTCGAGGAGCTCGTGCTGGCCGACCCGAGCCTGCAGATCAAGGCCGGTGTGCAGTGGGGCCTGTTCGGCGCCGCGGTCATGCACCTCGGCACCGACGAACACCACCGCCGGTTCTTGCCCGACATCATGTCGATGAAGGTGCCGGGCGTCTACGCGATGACCGAGACGGGGCACGGCTCCGACGTCGCTTCGCTCGCGACGACCGCGACCTATGACGAGTCCACCGAGGAATGGGTCATCAACACGCCGTTCCGCGGCGCGTGGAAGGACTACGGCGGCAACGCGGCTCTGCACGGCACGGCGGCCGTGGTGTTCGCGCAACTGATCACGAAGGGCGTGAACCACGGCGTACACGCGTTCTACGTGCCCATTCGCGGTGACAACGGCGACTACCTCGACGGCGTCGGCGGCGACGACGACGGCGTCAAGGGCGGCCTCAACGGCATCGACAACGGTCGCCTGCACTTCACGAACGTGCACGTGCCCCGCAGCAATCTGCTCAACCGCTACGGCGACGTGACGGCCGACGGCACGTACTCGTCGCCCATCGAGAGCCCCGGACGCCGCTTCTTCACGATGCTCGGCACCCTCGTGCAGGGCCGGGTCTCGCTCGACGGCTCGGCCAACGCCGCCGCGAAGGCCGCGCTCGCGATCGCCATCCGCTACGGCGACGAGCGCCGCCAGTTCGCCGGCCCGGACGGCGACGAGACGGTGCTGCTCGACTACCAGCTGCACCAGCGACGACTGTTGACGCGCCTCGCGACGAGCTACGCGGTCGGGTTCTCGCACGAGAGCCTGCTGCGTCAGTTCCACGGCGTGTTCTCTGGCGAGCTCGACACGCCCGAACAGCGGGAAGACCTCGAGACACTCGCGGCCGCCCTCAAGTCGCTGTCGACGTGGCACGCGCTCGACACGCTCCAGGAGTGCCGCGAGGCATGCGGCGGCGCCGGGTACCTCGCCGAGAACCGGTTCACGCAGCTGTACGGCGACCTCGATATCTACACCACGTTCGAGGGCGATAACCACGTGCTGCTCCAGCTCGTGGGCAAGCGGCTGCTCACCGACTACAGCGAGCAGTTCCGTGGCGCCGACGCGCGCAAGACCGTGCAGATCATGGTCGGCAAGGTGGCCCTCCGCATCCTCGCCGGGTCGGGGCTCCGACAGGCCGGCCAGGCGTTCGCCGATTTCGGCTCGATCGCTCGCTCAGCGGGACGGCTGCGCCGGCCCGATGAGCAGTATGAGCTGCTGAGTGATCGCGTGCGCACGATGGTCGAAGACATCGCCATGAGCATCGGGCGGGCGCGTGGCAAGTCGAAGGCCGAGCAGGCCGACGTGCTGGCCCGCCACCAGCACCGTCTCATCGAGACGGCGAAGGCGCACGGCGAGCTGCTGCAGTGGGAGGCGTTCACCAACGCACTTGCCGACATGCCCGACGACACCACCAAGCGCGTGCTCACGTGGGTGCGCGACTTGTTCGGCCTTGGCCTCATCGAGCAGCACCTCGACTGGTACCTGCTGAACGGGCGGCTGTCGGCCCAGCGGGCCGCGACCGTCTCGCGGTACATCGACCGCCTCGTGGCTCGGCTGCGCCCGCACGCACAGGACCTCGTGGATGCGTTCGGGTACGGCCCCGAGCATCTCCGCGCGGCCATCGCCACCGGCGCCGAGGCCGAGCGGCAAGACGAGGCGCGAGCCTACGTTGAGGCGCAGCGCCGAGCGGGCACGCTGCCCGTCACCGAGAAGGAGCTCCGCAGGCGCGCCGAGGCCGAGACGAAGCGCGCCAAGGAGGCCGCCGTCACCGCCTAGTGCCGCGGTGAGGCCCGCGGCGAGGCCCGGCTCAGCCGAGCCGCGAGCGGAAGAGTGAGGCGATGAAGTCGAGGATCGGGCCGTCCTGGAACGCCTCGTCTTCGTGGCCGGCGCCGCCGACGACGAGCATGGACGAGCGAGCACCGGCGAGCACGAGCACGTCGTGGAAGCGCCGGCTCTCCTCCGCGCTGACGACGCGGTCGCGATCACCCGTGACGACGAGGAACTCGGCCGCGCCGGCCGACACGTTCTCGAGCGGGTCGATCGCGAGGTGGGCCGGGTTGCCCGCGTCGTACGGCTCGGCGAACATGCCGGTCGACGCGTCGATCGGGTACAGCCTCCGCTCGAGCGCGGTGCCGCTGCCGTGCAGCCTCCCGTCGAGCACGGCGTACCAGGGCACGGCCACGTCGACGGCCCGCGCGAGGCCCTCGCGCGGGTTGCCGAGCCCGAGCATGGCTGCGAGGTAGCCCCCGGCCGACGCGCCCATCGAGCCGATGCGCTCGGTCGCCACGCCGTGTTCGGCGCCGTGTTCGCGCAACCACGCCACCGCCGTGCGCGCGTCGTCGAGGGCCGCGGGGAACGGCGCGATCGACAGCAGCCGGTATGAGACCGTCGCGACGGCGATGCCCCGCGCCGCCAGCTGCGCCGCGCGCGCCTCCTCGTGGTCGGTGCGGGTGCCGACCTGAAACGCGCCGCCGTGGAAGTACACGACGAGCGGCGATGGGCGGGATGCCTCGGGCGGCAGGTGCAGATCGAGGGCGAGATCGTACCCGTCCCGGGTGGCGTAGACGAGGTCGCGGACGGTGCGGACGGCTGCGGTCACGAATGAACTCCTTGGTTCGCTGGGCTTTGCGTTGTCGGTCGGTCCACAAACGAACGTACTCGGCAGAGATCACTCGCAGCAGCACGACGACGATGGAAGGTCGAAGTCGCGCGACGACCTCTCACGAGACGCGCCTCACCGGCTGCCGAATCTCGTCGAGCGCGCGCAAGGCGAACCAGAAGTTGGCGATCTCGCGCGATGATTTGAGGTCGATCCCGAGCAGCTCCTCGATCTTCTGCAGCCGGTTTCGAAGCGTGTTGCGGTGAATATGAAGGCGTGCCGTCACGGCGACGATGTCGCGGTCCTCTTCGAGGTAGCCGCGGAGCGTTGCCACGAGCTCGCTCCCGGTTGCCGCGTCGTACTCGGCGAGCGGCTGCAGCACCTGGCCCGCGATCTCGACGATCGGCACCTCGTTCGACGTGAACAGCAGCAGATCGCCGAGGTTGACCCGCCCGGGGTGGTGCACGCCGGCACCACTCTCCAGCGCAGTCACGGCTTCGTAATACGAGGCGCGGAGATTGCCGGCGCCTCCGCGCGGGCGGCTCACGCCGACGCGGGCCCCTGTACCGAGGGCCTGCAGTTGGCGAAGGAACATCGCGGCGATGCGCTCGGTCATCGAGTCGTCCGGAACGACGAGCAGCTCGAATTCTCCGTGCCGCACCCGGAGGAACGGGTCCGGGGCGAGCTGACGCAACCGGAGCGCGAGCTGCGCGCCCCTGCTTTCCGTAGGCTGCACCGACCCGACCAGCACACGGTGCGGCGACCGGGCGTCGACACCGAGCGCCTCGAGGCGGCTCGTGGCGTCGCCGTCGGACAGCCGCCGCTGCAGGATGTCCTCGATCAGTCCGAGGGCGATCTCGCGACGCACCTCCACGGCTTCGAGCATCCTTCGCAGTTCCACGCCCGCGAGCTCGGCCACGAGTTCGACGAGCCGTTCGGCATCCGCCGGAAGACGCGCCGCGACGCGCCCCGCGTGCTCGCCGCCGACGAAGATGTCGCGCACCGTGAGCCCGTGGTGCTTGGTGCCGCTGCGGATCAACTCGAGGTCCCACATTTCGCGCGGCGGGATGCTCGCGAGGGTGTTGCCAGTGACGTCGATGATGACCGCGTCGGCGCCGACCGACGTGTGCAGGGCGCGCAGGAGACCGGCCAGTCCGCCTGCGCCGACGCCGCGCACCAGGGCGCGCGTCGCGGCGATGTCGTCGACCGCGCGGTCGTCGTCTGCCATGGTGACCTTCCCGACCGAAGCGGGGCGTGTGCGGCGCCCTGATCGAAACCTACTGCCAGATCGAGCGAAGGCTCTCCTGCTCCGCGGCGATCGCCTCGTCGTCGAATCGGAAGTACGAGCGCGGCGGAAGCATGCCCCACGCGTTCGATGAGCGACGGTCGTCGGGGAAGTCGCGCGGCTGGTGGAACTCGTCGATCTGCTCCATGTCGCAGTACAGCTCGATGAAGCAGTCGTTCTCGGGCGTGCGCACGTAGCCGGCGAGGTTGCCACCGATGCCGTGGCGCACGGGGCCCCACGGGAAAACGCGACCGTGCTGCGCGAGATGGTCGAACGTCGAGCGGATCATGCCCCAGTCGCCGAGGTCGAAGGCCACGTGGTGGAAGTGCGGTGTACCCGTGTTGACGAAGGCGTTGACGTGGTGGTCAGCGTTGACGCGCAGGAACGCACCAGCGTCGCCACCGAGCCGATCGGTGAGTTCCTGACCGACGACGTTGACGTAGAAGTCGACCATCTCGTGGATGTTGGCCGTGAGGTAGTTGACGTGCCCGAGGCGGCGGTAGCGGCCCGCTCGCATCGCGCCGGCGTACGACGCCTCGCCTGCGGAGCGCGACGCGAGCGGGTAGACGTCTTGGCCGGTACGAGGACGGAACGGCACGAACGCGACCCCATTGTTCTCGGGATCGACGAAGTGCACGGCGTCGTCCGTGCGCGTGTAGTCGACGCCGACGCCCTTGAGGTGCACCTCGGCGTCATCGAGCGAAAAGTCCGGGTGCAGATTGTAGGCGGCGTACTGAATGCCGACCTCGTTTGAACGCTCGAGCACGATCGAGTGGGGTTCGTAGTTGCACGCGAGATAGGCCGTGCTCTGATCGCGTCGCCGCTCGATGAGCGCGAACTCGGTCTGCCAGCTTTCGCTCGAGGCGTCGAGGTCTTTGACGCCGAACTTCACGTGATCGATGTCGTGGAGCTTGATCATGTCGGTTCCCTTGGTGGCTCGTGGGTCAACGGTTGGGGAGCTGCGGCACTACCGTGCCGCCGGCGCGCCGGCGCCCGGCACTGCCATGTTTCCTTTGCTGAACAGTCATAGTACTGTAGTGAACAACATTTGCCCAGAGCACACGCACCGGAGGTCTCCATGACCCTTCCCCAGCCACCCGCGCAGGTGGATGCGCGCACCCCCGCCATCGACACCTCGCGGCGATCGTCGACGGTCGTTCCAACGACGGAGCCGGACCCTGCAGCCGCCGGCGACCGCCTCGACCGCCTGGTCACCGCTGGAGCCAAGGTCATTCGGGTGGTGCACGCCGATCTCTTCGGCCGCCAGCGCGCGAAGGCGTTCCCCGCATCGTCACTTCCCCAGCTGCGCGAGGGATTCGCCTATTCGAAGATGAGCATCGCCGAGGACCTTCTCGGCGTCCCCGTCGACGAGGACCAATTCTCAACGGTCAAGGGCCACCCCGACCTCTTCGCCCGCATCGAGCCCGAGTCAGCCGTCGTGCCGCCATGGGAGCCCGACGCAGTGTGGGTGCTCTCGTCGCTTTGGGAGCACGGGGAGCGGTCACCGCTCTGCGCGCGCGGCGCCCTGGCGTCGGCGCGTGAACGTCTCGAGGCCGAGCTCGGACTCACCGGCATCGCCGCCGGGGAGCCCGAGTTCTACCTGTTCGAGGTCGATGACGACGGAAAGCGCGTGGGCGCCTACGCCAAGAACGGCGTGTCGTACACGATCGACCGCATCACCGACCCCAGGGGCGTGGTGGGGCGCATGCACCGCAGCCTCATCGACTTCGGCATCGGAGTCACGGTCGTCAACCGCGAATTCTCGCCGGGTCAGTTCGAGATCAACCTGCACCACGACGAGTGCCAGGTGGCCGCCGACCAGGCATTTCTCCTCAAGACCGCGATCAAGGAGCTCGCGATCACCGAAGGTCTTGAGGCGAACTTCATGGCGAAGCCCGTCACGGGCGACGAGGGCTCGAGCCTGCACTTCCACCTGTCGCTCTGGGACGGTGACCGCAACGTTTTCGCCACCGACGGCGCCACGGAGGAGGGGCTGAGCGAATCGCTCCGACACGCGATCGCTGGTCTGCAGGCGCATGCGCCCGCGATCATGGCGTTCGCCGCACCAACCGTGAACTCCTACAAGCGCCTGCAGGGCGACGGACTCTCCCCGCGCACGAGCAACATGGGCGTCGACAACCGCTACGCGTTCGTGCGCATCCCTCCGGAGGGGGGCTCGGCGGCGCGCTTCGAACTCCGTGCGGGCGACGCGAGCGCGAGCCCGCACCTGTTGCTGGCCGCGATGCTGCACGCCGCGCGCGACGGCATCGTGCGTCGCCTCGAGCCGACCGATGCGGGCGTTGCGCTGCCGCGTTCTCTCGAGCAGTCGGTGGCCGCACTGCAGGCGAGCGAGCTGTTCCGCGACGCCTTCGGCGACGAGCTGGTACCGATCTACGCCGCGCTCAAGCGCCGTGAGATCGCGGCGTTCGAATCAACCGTGACCGATTGGGAGTGGAACCTCTACCACTCGCACGTGTAAGAGGCCCCGCCGGGGACCGCGAGCGCCCGCCGCCACACCTGCGCGGGCGCTCGCCAGCCGCATTGGCCACGAACACCCGCCCCGGCTCCCCTGCGCACGCGACCGATGCATCAGCACCCCCACTGCGACGAGATGCCCCTACGGCGACGAGAGCGTGGCGCCACATCGTCATGCCCGCTACCACGCACGCCAGCAGGTGCAGGATGCTCATGCGCATGGGCCACGGAATGCGCAGCGACACCTCTGTCGCGGACGCGGTGTCCTCGTTCGCCGTGGAGGCGTTCATCGAGGCGCGGCCGGGCGCGCTATGCCGCGACGCGGGCCCCGGCCGCCGCCTCGATGAAGGCCGACATGAGGGCTTTCGAACGGTCGTCGAGCTGCTCCTCCGGGTGCCATTGCACCCCAACGCAGAAGACTGCGCCTGGCAGCTCGACACCCTCCACGACGCCGTCCGGGGCGACGGCATTCGGCACGAGTCCGTGGCCGAGCCGATCGACGGCCTGGTGGTGGTGCGAGGCGATCTCGAACCGCGCATCCGGCATGATCGCTGCCAGCCGCGTGCCCTGGATGATCTCAACGGGATGCCTTGTGAAGGCGCCGACGACATCTCGGTGGGGCGTCTGGTCGACCCGATCGGCCAGGTGCTGTTCCAACGTGCCGCCGAGCGCGACGTTGATGAGCTGCTCGCCCCGGCAGGCGCCGAGCAGCGGCATGTCGCGGCGCACCGCCTCGCCAATGAGCGCAAGCTCGAGCCGGTCGCGGATCGAGTACGGGGGGTCATTGGCCCCGTGCGGGTCGTGTCCGTACAGCACGGCATCGACGTCGCGGCCACCGGGCAGGAAGAGCCCGTCGACCAGGTCGAGGAGCACCCCAGGCCGGTCGATGTACCCCTCGAGGCTGGGGAACAACACGGGATCGCCTCCGCACGTCGTGACGGCATCGACGTACGTGCGCGGCAGGCTGTCGTTCGGGATGTTCTTCCACGCACCGGACGTGACCCGCTTGAGATCGGCGATGACGCCGATGACGGGGCGGGGCGCGCCGGTCATGCGCGTGCGGGCGCCTCGTCGCCCTCGAGCGGGTTCGCATCGGTCCAGTCGGTGACCCCGTACGCGAACGACAGCCAGACGCAGTCGTGCCCCTCGTCGGCCCCGTGCCAGTGCATCTCGCCCGGCACGGTCTCGATCGCGGTGCCTGGCTCGAGCCCGGCCCAGGTGCCCTCGGCGCTGCCGACGCGGCCGACGCCGGACTGCAGCACGATGATCTGTCCGCCGGGGTGCCTGTGCCATTTGGTGACGGCACCATCGGTGTGGTGCACCCGCGCCAGGTCCACGTCGGTGGGCGTCGGCGCCTCGATGATCATCTCGAGCTGCACCTGGCCGGTGAATCGGCCGGCGTAGACGTAGTTCTTGTCGCCCTCGGGCAGGACACGCATCGGGCCCTCCTTCATGTGTGTGGAACGTTGGCGCGGATGGGCGGCGGCAGACGGAATGGTCCGGCCGCCGCCGGACACCCGCGTGGTCAGCTGTCCTCGGCGCGGACGCCGTTGCGGATGCTGCCGACGCCGGGGATCTCCACCTCGACCACGTCTCCGGGCACGAGGTAGCGCGGGGGCTTGCGCTCGTCACCGACGCCGCCCGGCGTGCCGGTGGCGATCAGGTCGCCGGCCTCCAGGGTCGTGCCACGCGACAGGTACTCGATGATGCTCGGAATGTCGAAGATCAGCTGGTTGGTGTTGCCGTCCTGCATCACCTCGCCGCTGACGGTGGTCTTGACCTGAAGCTCGCTCGCCTCCGCCAGCGAGCCGGGCTTCGTCGCCGCCGAGACCGGCGTGAAGGTGTCGAAGGACTTGCCGAGCGTGAACTGACGCATGGGCGTCTCGAGCTGCGCGCGGCGGCCCGAAACGTCATTGAGGACGACGAGGGCACCGACGTAGTCCCAGGCCGCTTCCTTCGAAATGCGGTACCCCGTCTTCGACAGGACGAGGCCAAGCTCGCCCTCGTAGTCGGTTCGCGTCTCTTCGCGCGGGATCACGATGTCATCGGTGGGGCCGGTGACCGACGACGGGAACTTCGCGAACACCACCGGCACGTCGGGGCGGGCGAGGTTCGTCTCTTCGACGTGCGTCTGGTAATTGAGGCCGATCGCGAGGATCTTGCCGGGGCGCACGGTTGCGAGGAGTTTGACGTCCTCGACCGCGTGCGCCGCACCGGCGGCCGCCTCCACCGCAGCCCAATTCTCAGCCGAGGGAATGAACCCCGGCGTGGGCGCGTCGTAGGCCGTCGTGATGGTGTCACCGTCGAGACGACCGATGAAGCGGCCTTCCTGGGTCTCGAACTGCACAGCTTGCGTCAAGGGGGCCTCCTGGGATGTCGTCCGTGGTTGCTACAAGAGTATACTCGTATCCCTAAAATAGCACTCCAGGACGATACCGGCGATGCCATTTCTGCGAACATGAAGACATGTCGTCCGCGCACTCCGCCACGCTCGCCGAGAACCTTCGCCGGCTTCGCGAGACCCGAGGCCTCTCCCTCTCCCAGCTCAGCGACCGGTCGGGGATCGCCAAGGCCACCCTGTTCAAGATCGAACGGGGCCATGCGAATCCGACACTCGACACGCTCGTGGCGATCGCGGACACGTTTGACGTTCAAGTGACATCGCTCATCGCATCGTCCCCCCGGGCCGTCATCGACGTCGTCCGCGACGGCGAAGGCGTAGAGGACATCTCCGACGACGCATCCGTGGGCTTTGTCCTCCGGCGAATGGTCGTTGGAGCAGGATCGATTGAAATCCATTCACAACGTTTTCAGCCGGACGCCGTCGAGACATCGCCGTCTCACGGCTCCGGAGCGCGTGAGCACGTACTCGTGCGCTCCGGCCGAATCGAGGCCGGCCCGGTCGGCCTCGAGGTCGACCTCGGCCCGGGCGACTACGCGACCTACCCGGCGGACCGCACGCACCGGTGGCGCGCGATAGACCAGGAAGCCGCCGTCTTCATCGTTCATACGTTCCCCAGGGCCGCGACCGTCGTCGAGTAGCGACGCGCCCCGCGACTGCACGCCATTGAGGCGTGCAGTCCTGCGGCACGCAGTCCCCGCGGCACGCAGTCCCTGCGGCTCCTAGCCCTCGAGAACTGCACGCCTCAGATACCCGATCACGTGACGGCACACCGCCCGCGTCGGCATGCCCTTGGCGACACTGGTCGCAGCCCCCCCCCCGAGCGAGGCCCCGGAGCACGAGGGCGCGCCACTGACGCGGGAGCGGCGAGGCGAGCGGACGTGGCGATCAGGCGTAACACGATCGCTATCTTTTGGTAGCACGGCAGTGTTACTGTAAGAAACGCAATGGATCTCCGGGCACGGCGAAGGAGAGCAACGACGCCTCCTCAGCCACGCCGCCCAACTTCGAAAGGAAGACCATGAACACTGCGCAGCCTCATACACGAATCTCGTCCCGAGCGCTCTCCGGCATCGCTGCCGCGTCACTGCTCTTGCTCGCAGGGTGCGCGGGCCAGTCCGAAGCCGAAGGGCCCGGCGAGACCCAGGACTTCAGTCAAGAGCTTCACGACATGCTGCCCGAACACATCCGCGCGGCGGGGGTCATCAGTGTCGCCGGCGCGTTCGACAACCCTCCGAACCTCTACGCCGATACGACCGACACCACGAAGGCCAACGGCATAGCCCCGGATCTCGCAGAGGCGATGGGCGAGCTCCTCGGCGTCGAGTTCCAGTGGGTGAACACGCAGTGGCCCGGGCAGCTTCCAGGCCTGGATGCAGGAACCTACGACCTCATCTGGGGTCAGGCCTCCGTCACGGAAGAGCGTGAACGCGAGATCATCGACCTCATTCCCTACACGCAAACGGTGCTCGGCTGGCTTGTCCCGGCCGGAAATCCCCTCGACCTCAGTGGCTGGGAATCCGCGTGCGGCAAGCGGATCGGCATTACGGTCGGCGCCATCTTCGCGGAGATCCTCGCCGACGCGAGCGAGGACTACTGCACCAGCCAGGGCCAACCAGCGATCGAGGTGAGCGAATTC
Source organism: Pseudoclavibacter endophyticus (assembly GCF_008831085.1). Taxonomy (NCBI): domain Bacteria; kingdom Bacillati; phylum Actinomycetota; class Actinomycetes; order Micrococcales; family Microbacteriaceae; genus Pseudoclavibacter; species Pseudoclavibacter endophyticus. The sequence goes on along the minus strand of NZ_WBJY01000002.1, from coordinate 280,861 downwards.
CAAGGGAGCGAGCACACGGCGATTCTGTCCAATAACATCGACGCCGGCATCGACTCGTATCCCGTCCTGTCAGGGACCGCCAACGAACATCCCGACGACTTCACGGCTGTTCAGATGCCGGAGGATGAGTCGTTCGAGTACTACTCGGGCCTCGCCGGGATCGGCATCAGCAAGCAGAACCCCGAACTCGCCAACGCGCTCGCGGAAGCAATGCTCGTTCTCTACGAGAACGGAAGCCTCGAGTCGATCTACGCAGAATATGACGCCGTCGATCAGATTCCGGACACCGAATTGATCGGCGTCAACCCGCTGACGCAGACCCCGGCGGGCGAGATCGAGTCGGCGTGACGCACAACGACGACAGGCGACCCGGCCGCAACTAACGAGCAGCATGAGTCGGGATCGCGCGGATGCACGTCGCGCGATCCCGGCGCGCACAAGAGTCACCAGCCGACGCGGGGCCGGACCCCCAACGACATTCGAGGAGCATGTGATGAATAAGGAGACGCCGGACACGGGCGTCATCACCCAGATGGAGCGGCAGGTTCGCGAGGAAGTTGATCTTTCCGCGAAAGTCGTGCCGGTCCGCCATTGGGGTCGAGGCGTACTCACCGTTATCGTAGCACTGATCGCCCTGCAGATTACCTGGGCTTTGGCGACGAACGAGCACATCCACTGGGAAGTCGTCGCCTCTCACCTTTTCAGCGGGTCGATCCTCAATGGCCTCTGGGTGACGCTTCAGCTGACCGCCCTCTCGCTCGTGATATCCCTCGTCTTGGCAGTTATCGCCGCCGTTCTGCGGATGTCGAAGAGCAAGGTGGTGAGCGGAGTCTCATTCGCGTACGTCTTCTTCTTCCGAGCGATACCACTCATCGTTCTCCTCATCTTCGTCGGCAACCTCGGCCTCTTCGTCACGGAATTGACCCTCGGAATCCCGTTCACCGAGATCGTCTTCTTCTCCATCCCGGTCAACCAGGTGTTCACCCCGTTTGTGGCGTCGGTCGTCGGCCTCTCCCTGGCGGCCTCCGCCTATATGAGTGAGATCGTTCGTGCGGGCCTGCTCTCCGTCAACAGAGGCCAGTATGCGGCTGCCATGGCCCTCGGCCTGGACCGGGGAAAAACGCTTCGCTATATCGTAATCCCGCAGGCGATGCGAGTCATCATTCCGCCTATGGGCAACGAGTTCATCACCATGCTGAAAATGTCCGCGCTCGTCTCGGTCATCGCCGGCGGCGACCTCTTGACCGCTGCGCAGGCGATCTCGGGGGTCAACTACCGCACAATCGAACTGCTCATCGTCGCGACCATTTGGTACATCGTCGTGATCATCGTCGTTTCCGTGTTCCAGTACTTCATCGAGCGCCGCACCGCGGAGAAGTAGGAGAGACCGTCTTGAACAAGCAAGTCATCAGACGCGAGGCCATCGTCCAGATCGACAAGGTCAACAAGTCCTATGGCGGCACCCAGGTGCTCTTCGACATCGATCTCGAGGTCTCACAGGGAGAAACGGTCTGCATCATCGGCCCCTCCGGTTCAGGAAAGAGCACCCTCCTTCGCTGCGTCAACTACCTTGAGGAGATCAACTCGGGTCAGATCTGGGTCGATCACGACCTCGTCGGGTATCGCGTCGCAGGAGGACGCCTCCACGAACTCCGCGAAAACGAGGCCTGCAAGCAGCGCGTCGATATCGGCATGGTGTTCCAGAACTTCAATCTGTTCCCTCATATGACCGCGATCGACAACATCACGCTGGGGCCCATCCTGGCGAAGCGGATCTCGAAGGCCAACGCGCGCAAGGCGGCACAGGAACTGCTCAACCGGGTCGGCCTCGGCGGAAAAGAGCATCACTACCCGTCGCAGCTCTCCGGCGGGCAACAGCAACGCGTCGCGATCGCTCGGGCACTCGCGATGGAACCGAAAGTCATGCTGTTCGATGAGCCAACAAGTGCTCTCGACCCCGAACTCGTCGGCGAGGTCCTCGCCGTCATGAAAGACCTCGCGCAATCGGGAAGCACGACAATGCTCGTCGTGACCCATGAGATCGGGTTCGCGAGAGAGGTCGCCGACCGCGTCGTGTTCATGGACGCGGGCCGAATCGTCGAGGTTGGTTCTCCGTCGGAACTGCTCGACACCCCCAAGGAGGAACGCACGCGAGCGTTCCTGTCGGCGGTGCTTGCATGATCGACCACGGAGCCGCCTCTGCGTGGAGGCGCTGGGAAGACCTCCGCCGCCACGAGGTTCGCGACGTCGGTGCGGACGCGCTCGTCATCGTTCCGGTCGGCGCCGTCGAACAGCACGGTCCCCATCTGCCGACCGGCACGGACATCGCACTCGTGAGCACTGTCACAGAACGCGCACTCGAGCTGGCAGCGCCCGAGAGCCCGCGTCCGTTCGTCCTCGCCTCCTTCTTGCGCATCGGATGTTCCGCGCATCATCTGCCGTTCGGCGGCACAATTTCGCTGAGCGCGCCCGTGATGATCGGCGTCCTGGTCGACGCGATTTCGAGCATGTCCGCGAGTGGCGTCCGGCGAGTGGTGCTGGTGAACGGCCATGGCGGGAACACGGGGGTCTGTCACGCGGCCGCCGCTGAGCTGGCATCGCGCCACGGCATGACTGTCGCGGCACTGGACTACTGGGAGTTCGCGCATCCGGCGCCCGACGTGCCGATTCCCGGCCATGCGGGCAAATTCGAGACGTCGCTCATGCTCACCTTTGCGGAGACGGTCGCACCGCGACACGAGACCCGTTCCGGCGATCAGTCCCCGCAACCTGGGCGCGGCGTGTACGGTCCGGAAATCTGGGCCGGTATCGACGGGTACACGGACCAGCCCGCGGCCGCCACGGAGGAGCTCGGGCGTTCTCTGCTCGACCAGGTATCCCGGGGTCTCGCCGATCGTCTGCGAGAGCTCGCCGGGGAGATGCCGTGACTGAGACGATCTACCTCAACCGCGATGAGGTTTTCCGGCTCGCTGCCGACATCGACGTCGAGGACGCGATTCGGCGCATCCTCATCCAGTCAGCAAAGGGGATCGCCGGACAACACGTCCGCACGGAACTCAGTCCCCGACAGCTCGATGGCGTCCTCGGCATCATGCCGGCGTTCCGTGCTGAAGACGACCCGGTGTTCTCGGCCAAGGTCGTCTGCGTCATCCCGTCGAATCCCGAGCGCGGTCTGCCGGCCCACCAGGGCATGGTGTTGCTCTTCGACGCATCCGACGGTCATCTCAGGGGGTTCGCCGATGCCGGTGCAGTGACGGAGATCCGCACGGCCGCGCAGACAGCCTTGGCGACGCGCACACTGGCCCGCATTGGTTCCGGCCGACTACTGATCGTCGGCGCGGGGCACCAGGCCGCAGCCCACGCTCGCGCGCTGAGCGGTCTCGGCTGGCGGTTGTCCCTCTGGGCGCGGAGAGTCGCGCGCGCCGAAGCGCTGGCACAGCAGCTCGCTGCGGAAGGCATCGTGGTCGAGGTCGTCGACGACCTCGAGTCGGGCGTTCGGCAGGCCGCCGTCGTCACCACGACAACCGGCACCGCTGAGCCGTTCATCCACGCCGACTGGCTTCGGCCGGACGCGCACTGGAACGCGATCGGCTCGAGCACGCCCCGCGTGAACGAGGTGCCGGCCGAAGTGCTGCACGGTGCCCGGATCTTTGTCGATGATGTCGAGGCCGTCTCCACGCTCTCGGGAGAGATGCAGCGTCTCGGTCCGCCCCTGCCGCACATGACGCCCCTCGGCGAAGTCCTCGCTGACCCCGGTCGGTTCGATGAGTCCTGGAACGGTCGAACGGTCTTCAAGTCCGTCGGTGTCCCCGTCCAGGACCTGGCACTCGTGACGAAGCTCGTTGAGGCCGCGAATCGCCGACAGGTCGGTCAGCGCCTCACGCTCACCGCATGACCGACAGCTGACCCCGACGACCGCGATCGCGGTCGTCGGGGTCAGCTGTCGTCGTGACGAAAAACTCACGACGTCACGGCGAGCGAACACCACGGAAGGCGCCGATCACCGCGTCTGCGAAATCATCGGCCACCTCGACGTGTTCCGGCTTCATGATGCAGCTTCGCAGCACCGTGACGCTGTCGGCATCCGGCTGCAGTTCGCCGCCGGCGGCGTTGAGCCACGACACGTCCACGGTGAGCTTTGCAACGTGCCAGCCGTCCCGGGCCAGCGAGTCGAAGACCGCATCCGACGCCGCAGTGACGGCCGATGCGCTGGACAACGACGGGTAGTAGCAGACGATGTCGAGGTCCGGTTGCACGACCAGCCGAACAGACGGGTCCTCGTTGAGGCGCTCCGCGACCCGTAGCGCCGCACGGCGTCCATCACGGAGACCTCGGCCGAGTCCGTCGGCGTTCAGCGGCAAGGCTTGGATCGTCGCCCAGAACGCCGCCGCGGAGGCCCCGGCTCGAGAGCATTCAAGGCTGATTTCGCCCAAGTGCAGTTCGTCCGACGTGAAATACGTGTACGGCGAATCATGTGCGTACAGCCGCCCAACGCCCGGGTCGGCGAACAGTACGCTGCCGCACCCGTACGGCTGGAGACCGTGCTTGTGCGGGTCGACCACGATTGAGTCGACGTGCGGGAGCGCGGCGAAGGGGCTCGGGTCGACCGCGGGCGACGCTCCAGCCAGGAGCGTATGGAAGCCGCCGTAGGCAGCATCCACGTGGACCCGTACGCCGTGCTCGCGCGCCAGCTCGACGATCTCATGGACCGGGTCGAGCGCGCCGAGACTCGTCGTCCCGAGCGTGGCGACGACGACGGAGACGCCGCCCTTCTCCAGCCGTTGGGCGAGGGCCTCGACATCCATGCGCCCCGACCCGTCCTGTGCGACGGTCTCGTGCCGAACGCCGAGCAGGTCGCACATCCGCTTGTGCGTATAGTGCGCTGCCTCACTCGAGAGGACCACACCATCAGGTTGCAGTTCGCGCGACACATAAAGCGCTTCGAGATTGGCGATCGTGCCGGACGACGTGAGATGGCCGAGATGCCGCGGCATCCCGAACATTCGCGCCAGCTCCTCGACGGCCTCCTTCTCCATTTGCGCGGTCGCAGGGCCGCCGTCAAGTGCGTGGTTGTTCGGATTGATGAGGGCGGTGGCCGCGTACGCGGCCCAGGCCACCGGATGCGGCGGCTTGAGAATCTGGCCGATATAGCGAGGGTCACCGTACGGGTACATGTTCCGCAGGCGCTCGACGACCTTGGCCAGCGCCTCCGCATCACGGTTGCTCTGGAGCTGCTCCGGCCCCCACAAGGCGCCGACGCGGCCGAGGTCGGCGACGACTTCGTGCAGCCTCGAGATGACCTCCGTGTCCAAGGCCGGGTGGTCGGTAGACATGATCATTGCGTCTCCAGATTCGGAAATTCCCGTGGAATGAGGGGTGGGGCCGGCAATGACCGGCCCCACCGTCGTATCTCAGTAGATGTTCCAGATGGTGTCAGAGGGCTTTCCGGTCCCCCGCAGCTCCGCCAGCTGACGGATGACGGGCCCGGACTCTTCGAGGAACGCCTTCAGGTCGTCCTCGGACTCCCACTCATCAATGTCGAGGATCTCGTTCTCGCGGTACAGGCGGCGGTGTCCCTTGCAGCCGTGTCGAGTGATTGACTCCCGAAGCTGTTCGTGCAGCTCCGGATAGTCCCGCTCGACCTGGCGCACCCGTTCGATGTCCACGTCTGGGATTCGAACCGTGACGACAATTGTCATGTTTCCTCCTTCATTACTGGAGAGCTGTGCCTGTGGCGTCAGCTCGACTCGACTCGTCCCGCTTCTTCGATCGGGACGCGCAACTCATCGACGTGCGCGGTGCGGATGTCGACTGCGCCGACGCCTTCGATGATCGACTGCGGGATGAACTTCGGCTCGCCCGCGATCGCCCCGTACTCGCTCACCGTGCGGTAGCCGGCGCGCTCAGTGCGGTCCCAGATCGGGCGCCCGCCGGCCGGGCGGAACCTGGGCATGACCTCCTCGGCGAACAGCGTCATGTTCTTCGTCGTCATCCATGAGGGCATCGTCCACGTGTCGCCCGTGATGCAGACCCGCCCAGCGTCCATCTCCGTGGTGATCTCCTCGAGACGCTCGGCGACGGTGTCGGGTGATCCGACGATGAACTGCCCTGACTCAAGGGCGTCCTCATAGGTGGTCTCGCTCACGTCTTTGCTGCGATACCCGCCGCCGGCGGCCATTCCCCGCAGAGACCCCTCCGTGACATGTCCCGGCGGGAAAGAATCGTGGAAGGGAGACCCGAGCGAATTCTGCAGGAGGGACATCACGTGCGCCTCCGCCTCTTTGCGAGCCTGACGGTCGGTCTCGGCCACGTAGACGTGCGGGGTGGACACGATACGGCGAGGATCCCACTCCTGCCCGGCTTCCTCGACCTGCTCGCGGAACGTCCGGCAGTTCTTCAGCAGAATCGGCCACGGCACGAGGACCGCGAGGTAGGAGTAGCCGTTCTGTGCCGCGAACGCGAGCGATTCCTTCGACCCGGCCGCCGGAACCCACGCCTCCGGATACGGTTTCTGGAGTGGTTTCGGCCAGAGGTTGACGTACTCCGCGTTGAAGAACTTTCCATCGAACTTGAAGGGGCCGTCCTCGGTGAACGCCCGCTTCAGGAAGTCATGCGCCTCGCGGAACCGTTCACGTGCGTAGGTCGGGTTCATCATGCCGAGGCCGTGGTAGTTGGCGCCGATGCCCATGGGGAGACCGAAGAAATACCGGCCGTTCGAGAGGATGTCGAGCGTCGCGATCTCCTCGGCATACCGCATCGGCGTCAGGTAGCTGTTGAGGATCGCGCCGACCGTGCCGATCCGCATGTTCGTCGTCCGCGAGATGGCAGCCGCCGCCATGACGATGGACTGTCCCGCGATGGCATTGGGGCCGCTGTGCTGCTCGAGGATGACCGCACCGTCATATCCGAGCTTTTCGGCCTGCGCGAAGTTGCCGAGGAAGTCTTCGATGATCCGCTGACCGCGCACGTCGTCGTAGTGGTCGTTGGGGGTGGAGATGAAGATGGATTTCCCTAGCTGATCCCGCCGCGGGATGTATGGGAACTTGCCACCGAAATTGATGTAGAACTCTAGATTGTTCGGCATGCTCATTCAGCCCTTCGTGCTTTTCTCGACAAAATCAACCAGCGTCGTGGCCAGCCCCTCGGGCGCTTGGACGAACGGCAGGTGCGACGTCGGGATCGGCGTCGAACGCACAACGTCGACCGTTGCCCCCGGAATGAAGTCCGCATACCGCGCGCCGACGTCGCTGTCGAGCACACGGTCGTCTTCCGCAAGCAGCACCCTCGCCGGCACGTGCACGCGCCCGAGACGGCGTTCGAGCTTGGGATCATAGCGAGGCTGCCACGCGAGGCGAGCGCGAGTGGTCAGCTCCTTGTAGTTGTGCACGAGCGCCTCGACCGGATCACCGTCGTCGGTGTACTCCGGGAACGCGTCGGCGTGCCCGTTGAAGAGGCGCTCGAGCGCCTCGTCACCGTCCTGCCGGAACGCATCGTGCAGATCGGCACCCTTGAGCCCAGCGGGCGTCACCAGTTGCAGCGAACGCAGGCGCTCGGGGAAGAACGTCGCGAACTCGGCGGCGATCCATCCGCCCAACGAGTGTCCGACCAGATGGAAGGTTTTGAGGCCCATGGCGTCGAAAAGCTCCGCGTAGTGGAGGACGAGATCATCGAATCCATCAAGCCAGTCGGGGAACGGGGTATCACCGAACCCCGGGTGCTCCGGCGCGATGAAATCAACGCGCTTGGCCATCTCCTCATAGAACGGTATCCACCTGCGAGTGAGGCCCGCCCCATGGAAGTACACCACCGGCTCACCGGAACCCTCCCTCCGGTAGGCAACGTCGAGATCTCGAACGGTTATCTTCCGCGGCTCCGTGTAGAACGGCCATGGCAGTTCGCTACTCATCTTGTGCGACTCCTGACGACTTTGGTTATTTTACGAATACTACTGTATCCCTAAAACAACCCTTGGTCAACGATCGAATCGGGACGAAGCAAAGGCGTCCAAGTATGCGGGCGACGAACCCGTGTCGATGAGCCGAGCGACTCCGTCGCCAAGCGCCGGGGCCAAACCAAGACCATGCCCGCTCGTCCCCACGATCAGGGCGAGACCATCGATGGATGCGCCACCGACGATGGGCAGGAAGTCCGGCGTGGCATCGATCACCCCGCCCCAGCTCAGGTTGCAGTCCACGCCCTCCAGTTCCGGCACAAGCTCGGCCAGCCTGCGGCTCCCCTCGGTGACCTGCCGGCCGTTCACGCGGGGGGTTTCGAACGGCAGCGATGGGAGCTCGCGCCTCGCCAGCAGCCCTCCGACATCACGCACGAGCTCCCGTCCGATGCGAACGGACATCTGCCCGCGGCTCTTCACCAGGGTCGGCAGGAGCTTCCAGGCTTCTGCGACGTCCTCCCAGTGAACATCGACGTCGACGTATCCCCCGAGCCCGAACACGATCCGACCATCAGCGGACTGCCGGAATCCCACGCCTCCGACATCCCATACCGATGCCCGCGTGATCGGAGGAGCGGGCACGGTGAGACCAACAGTCCCGCGGCCGACGTGTATCGGCAGATGAACACCGCACGTTCGCAACAGGCGCGATGACCATGCGCCAGCCGCCACCACGATGTCAGAGGCACGGATCTCCGCCCCCGGAAGTGACACGCCAGTCACCCGCCCGGCGGCGACATCGATGCCCTGCACCTCGGCACCCTCGAAAACCTCAACGCCCGCCCGACGGCAGAGCATCAGGAGCGACGCCGTCGCCCGCGACGGATCGACATGCCCGTCGTCGGGGGTATAGCCGGCGCCGACGACGTCGACGCTGAGCCAAGGCATGCGCTCCCGCAGCGCCTCCCGCGTGAGCACCTCGAAGCGGACATCATGCTCACGTGCCACCTCGCCCCAGTCGCGGACTCGCTGCATCGCCGCATCGTCTCGGGCGACAGACACATGGCCGCCACGGATCCAACCGAGATCCGGCCCGAGCGCGCCCGCGAGGGTCTGCCAGCTCCGATTCGCGCGGCGCATCGCGGCCGCCTCGATCGCCTCGCGCCCTTGCTCCCGAATAAGACCGAGACTCCGGCTGGATTGCGCCCAACCAGCCCGGCACGCCTCGAGAACGACCACCCGCCGCCCGGTCTCTCGAAGCCGCAGTGCGGTGAAGAGGCCCGTGAGGCCACCCCCGACGACCACGACGTCGACTCGGCGGGGCAGCTCGGCACGGTCGGGTCGACTCAACGGGACAGGGAGTGCGGCGATCGACTCCGTGCGCTCCATGGCAACCCCTTCCGTACTCACTTTAGTGTATTGCACGTAGTATTGTAGTAAACACAAGCCCGATGCAATCAGTCCGAGGGCGAGCCACGCCTCACGTCCGCTCCGCGTCGTCGTCTCAGGTGCCATCCTGGCGGCGCGGAGCTCTCCCGACGCGAACCCCAGCTCCCGGCGCTCAGGAAGGGATGACTCCTTTGGCCGGTCCTCAGCCGCCTCCGGGTTCCAGTGGCGCGCTCCCCGCGACGCTGCTGTTCTCACTCGCCCTCCTGGCGGCCATGGCACCGTTCGGGATCGACCTCTACCTCCCGGCGTTCCCCGGAATGATGAGTGACCTCGAGACGACCGCGACCGGCGTCCAGCTCACGCTGACGAGCTGCCTGCTCGGCATCGCCGTCGGCCAGCTGGTCTTCGGCTCACTGTCGGACCGGTTCGGTCGCAGGGGGCCGCTCTTGCTCGGATCCGCCCTGTGCGTCGCCGCGAGCGTTGTCACGGCGACCGCCCCCACCATCGAGGTGCTCGTCATCGCCCGCTTCGTTCAGGGGCTGAGCGGTGCAGCGGGCGTCGTCATCGGTCGAGCGGTGATCGCCGACACGAGCACCGGCAGCAGAGCCGCCCGTCACCTCTCTCTCATGACCGCGATCGGGGGCGCCGCTCCCGTGGTCGCGCCACTGATTGGCGGCATCCTCACCCCTCTCCTGGAGTGGCGCGGGATCCTCTGGGTCTTGTTCGGGATCGCCGCCGCGATGTTCGTCGTCAGCATCCTCTTCGTTCCGGAGACTCGCGTCCGTGCAGCGGCCACGCCCCTCAAGCGCCCAGTTGGCGCCGTGCGGGCAGTCTTGGACCCGCATTACCTGGCCTATACGGGCATGTTCGTCTTTTCATTCGGCGCGCTCATGGGATACATCTCCGCGTCGCCATTCGTCTATCAGGAGATCATGGGGCTGAGCGCCACCGCCTTCGGCGTCGCCTTCGGCTTCAACTCTCTGCTCGCGATCTCCGGGGGGCTCCTCTCGGCCCGGTTGGTGATGCGGCTCGGCCCGCACCGCCTCCTCGGAGTCGGCCTCGGGATCCTCTCCGCCAGCAGCATCGCCGTCCTCGTCCTCGCTTCCAGCGGATATGCCTGGTGGACGTTCGTGCCACTCGGGACCGCGAGCATCGGAGTCGGCCTCGTCTTCGGGAATGCGACGGCCCTCGCCCTGGGGAGGGTCCGGCAGTTCGCGGGAACCGCCTCGGCGGTGCTCGGCGCCCTGCAGTTCACCGTGGGGGCGATCGTGAGTCCCCTGGTCGGAATCGGCGGGAGCGAATCGACGCTGGCGCTCGGCATCACGATGACGATCACTTCGCTCTTTGCGACCGGCTTGTTCATGGCGATCAGACGCGGCCGCACGGCGTGAGCCGGCAGCGTCGCAGATGTGCCCGTCGGTTATTCGTCGCCCTACGTGGACTCCTCCTTCGGGGCGCAGAAGAGGGGCGCCGCACTCGTCGCGCGGCGCCCCTGCCCGCTCCGGCACCCTCAAGGGCCCGAAGCGGCGGCGCTCAGCCCCTCAGCGCCTCACTCAGCTTTACCCGTCCGCCAGTGCGGAGCACGGCGTTCTCGTAGATCTTCGAGCCGATCCAGATCGCAACCGCGGCCGCGAGGACGAGCAGCACCAGCGAGGCGACGGGCTCCCACCACATCGCGTCGCCCGTGAAGACGCGCACCGGCATGGCGATCGGCGCCGAGAACGGCACGTAGCTCATGACGGTCATGAGCACGGGGTTCTCGCTCGCGAAGAACGACAGGATGTACGGGATCATGATCACGAACATGAGCGGCGTCGTAGCCGTGCCGACGTCCTCCTGACGCGAGACCGTCGCCGCGACGCCGGCGTAGAGGGCGGCGAGCAGCACGAACCCGACGACGAACAGCACCGCAAACCACACGATGGCGGGGCCGACCATGGTGAAGAGCGCCGCCTGGCCGGTCGCGGCGAGCGCGAGCACCGAGACGAGGCCGATCGCGGCGACCTGTGCAAGTGCGAGCAGGCTATTGCCGAGCACCTTGCCCGCCATGATCGTGCGGGGCGAGACCGTCGCGAGCAGCAGTTCGACGATGCGGGTCTGCTTCTCTTCAACGACAGACTGGGCGATGGTCGAGCAATAGGTGATCGCCGACATGAAGAACATGATGCCGAAGAAGACCGTGAGCAGGTAGACGAGCCCAGAGGGCGCCGTCGGCTGCTCGAGGGCGAATCCTTCCGGCGTGATCGTCAGCGCGCTTGTGACCCCGCTGCTCGGCTCCTCGAGGCCCACGATGACGAATCCGCCGCCGCTCGGCGTTTCCGCCGGCGTCCCGTCGCTGTTGTAGGCCTCGATCTCACCGATCGATGTGGCCGGCAGGACCGCGGAGTCGGCTTCGCCGCTCTCGACGGCGGCAACGGCATCCTGCACCGAACTGAACTCGGTCGCCTCGAGGCCCGCGTCGGCCACGATGGGCGCGGTCTCCTCCGTGACGGCGACCGTCGGGGCATCGTCGCCACCGAACGACTGCTGCCCGAAGATGCCGAAGGCGATGATGCCGCCGCCGACGAGCACGAGCGTGAGGATGAAGCTCACCTGGAACGCCCGGGAGCGCACCTGCATGAGCATGTCGCGTTTCGCGACGAGCTTCACGCCCTCCCAGAACGAGATCGCCCGGCTCGGCCCGCTGCCCGTGCCGGGGCCGCCGCTCGGCGGTTGGGGGGATGCTCCGCTCGCGTCGCCGTGCCCGGCGCCCGCGCCCGTTGCCGCGTTGCCCGATGTGGTCGAGGTCATCAGATCACTTCCTGGTAGATGGTGGCGAGCTTGACGAGGTGAGGGCCGAACTCCGTGACCGGCCCGCGGTCGAGGGCGGCGCGCAGCACCCGCTGCGCGGTCTCGTCTTCGGCCCTGAAGGTCGCGAAGCCGCGCTCGAACTCGAGCACCTCGACACCCGGCACGTCGCGCAGCCAGCCGGCATCGTCGGCGACGGCGATGCGGTGCAGGCCGCGCGAGTGCTCGGCTTGCATTTCGCGGCGGTCGCCCGCTGCGCGGATGCGGCCCTCGGCGATGATCACGAGCCGGTCGCTGAGCCGCTCGACCACGTCGAGCTGGTGCGACGAGAACAGCACCGGCGCGCCCGACGCCGCGAATCGCTGCAGGACGGTGAGCACCGACTCGACGGCGACCGGGTCGAGGCCGGAGAAGGGTTCGTCGAGCATGAGCACGTCGGGCTCGTGCACGAGCGCCGTGGCGATCTGGGCGCGTTGCTGGTTGCCGAGTGAGAGCTCCTCGACCCGGTCGTTCGCGCGGATGTCGAGCCCGAGCTCTTCGAGCAGCGACAGGCCGTTGCGCTTGGCTCGCTCGACGGCGAGACCGTGCAGCTGCCCGAAGTAGATGATCTGCTCGAGCACCTTCATCTTCGGGTACAGCCCGCGCTCCTCTGGCATGTAGCCGAAGCGGGCCCGGTCGGCGGGCGTGAGGGGGTGACCGTTGAATCTCACCTCTCCCTGCTCCGGCCGGACGACGCCGAGGATGCTGCGCATCGTCGTCGTCTTGCCCGCCCCGTTACCGCCCACGAATCCCGTGAGCATGCCATCGCGCACGTCGAATGAAACGTCGTCGAGGACCTGTCTGCTGCCGTAGCGCTTGCTGAGATGCTGAATGTCGAGCATGCCCGAAACGCTACGCAGCCGGCCGGCGCGGCGGATCGGCCGCGTGGGCGAACTGCCGGTGTCTTGGCGCCCCGGAGGCTCGGCCGCACGGCGGAGGGGCTACCGGGCCGGACATCCGCTACCGGGCCGGACATCCGCTACCAGCCGTTCGGGAGCGATTGTCCCGTCGGGTAGCCGTTCGGAGCCGCGGGTAGCCACGGACGGAGCCGCGGGTAGCCGTGCGGAGCCGCGGGTGGCCGTGCGGCGAAGGAGCTACCCGATCGGACATCTGCTACCAGCCGTTCGGGAGCGATTGTCCCGTCGGGTAGCCGGTGGCGGCGCGGCGCCAGGTCGCCGCTACTCGGGGCTTCTCGGGGCTTCCGCCGCCGGGCCGACGAGACCCTGCTCGTAGGCGAAGATCACGGCGTGGATGCGGTCGTGCACGCCGAGCTTCGCGAGCAGGTTCGACACGTGCGTCTTGATCGTCGCCCCCGACACGAACATCTGCTGCGCGATCTCGGCGTTGCTCAGCCCCTCGGCGAGCAGCAGCAGCACCTCGCGCTCGCGCTCCGTGAGCTGCGCGAGGGCGGGAGGCTCCGGCGCGACCGCGCCAGACGCACCGGATGCCGCAGCCGCCGCGGGCGAGCCCGACGCCGCCGCGGCATCCTGCGAATGCGGGGCCCGTGCCGTGACGGCCGCCGCGATGACCGAACGCGTGATCTGCGGATCGAGCAGCGCGTCGCCCTGGTGCACGACCCGGATCGCCTCGATGAGCGTCTCAGGCGGCGAGTTCTTGAGGACGAAGCCGCTCGCGCCCGCCTGGAGCGCGTCGCGCACGGCAGCGTCGTCGCGGAACGTCGTCAGCATGAGCACGCGCACGGCCCCGCCGTGCGACGCCACGATGCGCGACGTGGCGTCGATGCCGCCCATGACGGGCATCTGCACGTCCATGCACACGACGTCCGGGCGCGACTCGGCCGCCATCGCGATCGCGTCGGCGCCGTTCTCGGCCTCACCGGCGACCTCGATATCGCTCTCGGCCTCGAGGATGAGCTGCAGCCCCGCCCGCACGAGCTTGTGGTCGTCGACGAGCAGCACCCGGATCGGGTCGGTCATGGTTTCCCCTCATGCAGCGGCGCGGGGCGGGCGCCGCGGTCTCGCGGCGGCGACGTCACCGGCGCAGGCCATCGTATCGACCGGCTCGGGCGGCGAACCTAGGCCGCGAGGGGAAGTCGGGCGACGACACGGAACCCGCCGCCGAGCTCCGCCGACCGCGGTCCGGCCTCGAGCGTGCCGCCGATCGCGGTCGCGCGCTCGCGCATCCCGACGATGCCGCGCCCTCCCCCGCGGGGCGCGCGATGCCCCGGCGCTCGGGGCCCATTGGTGACATCGAGCTCGACCTCGCGGCCCAGATGGCGCACCCGGACATCGACGTCGGCCCCGGGGCCGGCGTGCTTCTGCGCATTGGTGAGGGCCTCCTGCAGGATGCGATACAGCGTGAGGCCCGTGACGCCCGACATCGGCCGCGCGTCGCCGATCTCGCGATAGCTCACCGACATCCCGGCAGCGCGCACCGAGTCGATGAGCGCGGGAATCTCCTCGACCGACAGCGTCGAGGGTGCGACCGACGACCCCGCCGCCGGGGCCGCGGCGTTGCCATGGGCGGCCGAGGTGCCGGATCCGCCCGCGCCCGCGCCCGCGACGCGGTCACTCATCTCGCTCGCGGGCGAGCGCAGCGTCGTCAGGACGAGCTGCAGTTCGGTAATCGCGGAACGCGCCGACTCCTCGACGGCGAGCAGCGCCTGCACGGCCCGCTCGGGGCGCTCGGGCGCCGAGGCGAGCGAGCGGCGCGCAGCGGCCGCCTGCAGGCCCATGAGTGAGACATGATGCGCGACGACGTCGTGCAACTCCCTCGCGATCTCGATGCGGTCGAGTCGAACCGCCTGCTCCGCGACCACGCGCCGCTCCGCCTCGAGCGCCTCGGTGCGCTCGCGGAGTTCGGCCGTGCGCACGGCAAGCAGGTCCTCGTTGCCGGCGCGCCGGTACTCGTTCGAGCCGAGCACGGCCGCCGCGAGCACGTAGAGCAGGTTGGCGAACAGCGAGAACACGAATGACAGCGCGGTCGCTTCGCCCGTCACCTCGCCAAGGCGCAGGTAGGCGACGACGCTCATCAGTCCGGACGCGAGGAAGACCAGCAGGATCACGAGGTTCACGGCGCTCACGAGCACCCGCCTCGGCGACCACGCCGCGCCCGAGAAAATGAGCACGAAGCACGCGATCTGGGTGAAGAGGTGCTCGCCGTACGGCGCGACCTGGCCCGCGAGGAACGCGACGACGCCGATGATGACCGTCACGATCGGCAGCACTCGGCGCAGGGCGAACGCGGCGAAGAACATCGCCGGAATGACCCACACCGTCCAAGGCTCCGAGAGGTACATGGCCACCGATTCTTCGGGCACGTCTGCGGTGCTCACGATGGCCACGTTGTAGCGCTCCGTGAGCACCATCATGCCGACCACGAGGGCCGCGATCGGCAGGTCGACCTTGAGTCCGCGCAACCCGGGCGACCGTCGCCTCCAGCCGTCGAGGTGCCTCGGATCGATGCCGGCGATGCGATGCCAGAGCGTCAGCCGGGGCGGGTCGACGCCATCGAGAGGTGCCGCGCCCGACGCTAAGGCCGGCTCGGGTCGCGACGCGACTGGGCCGGATGCCTGTGGCTCGTCATGCAGGTCCGTTCCGGTCGATTGTGCTGTTGCCATGACCTCACGGTACGCAGCCCCGGGCCGCCGCGGATCGGCTGCCCGGCCGAATCACCGACGCGGTCGCGCATCCGGACCCGTTCGATACACTTAGGCTTACCTCACTTACGGCCGATCTGCTGGCCGTTCCCGACCGGAGCCCGCCCACATGCAGCACGTCAGCACCCGCGTTCTCATGAGCTGCGCCGCGATCGGCGTCGCGGGCGCCGTCATCTTCACCGTCAATGCGTGGCTCGGCGGCACGTTGTCGAACCTGCTGCCCCTCGCGTACGGGCTTACGATCGGGCTCTACTTCATTCCCGGCGTCGTGGCGCAGCGACTCATCCAACGACCGGGCGCCGGGCTCCTGACGGCCGCGTTCGCGGGTCTCATCGCGAGCCCGTTCCAGCCCATCTTCTTCGGCGCGTTCCTCATCTCGCTGCTCATCGGCGTGCTGCACGAGCTCCCGTTCCTCATCGCCCGGTATCGCGTGTGGCGGCCCTGGCTCTTCGCCGTCGGGTCGCTCGCCGCGGGCCTGGTGACGTCGGGCGCGGCGTTCCAGCTGCTGTCGAACAACACGCTCGGCACCGCCGGAGTCGTGCTCGCCTTCGTGAGTTTCGGCGTCTCGCCGTTCATCTGCACGATGCTGGCGCTCTGGCTCGCCACGGCGCTCGCGCGCGCGGGCGTCGGGCGCGGGCTGCGACCCGATCGCGCCTCGGTGACCCCCGCGCCGCGCGAACCCCTCCTCACCGAGCCGCCGCGAGCCGAGCCCGTGGCGCACGGCACCGAGTGACGAAGCGCGCCGACGCCGCGCCCCTCCTGCAGCTCGATCGCCTGCGCATCACGCACGAGGGCGCGCGCCGGGCGACGCCCGACGGTGTCTCGCTCACCGTCGACCGCGGCGAGGCGGTGCTGCTGCTCGGACCATCGGGGTGCGGCAAGTCGACCCTGGCCCTCGCGGCGGCCGGGCTCCTGCCGCGCGCCCTCGACGCCGCGGTCGAGGGCCGGGTGCTGCTCGGCGGCCTCGATGCGACGACGCTTCCCGCAGGTCACGCCGCCGCGCACGTGGCGATGGTGTTCCAAGATCCCGACGCGCAGCTCGTGACCTCGACCGTCGACGACGAGGTCGCCTTCGGCCCCGAGAACCTGTGTCTCGACGAGGCAGAGATCGAGCGACGCGTCACGGAGGCGCTGACCGCGGTTGGGCTGGCGCACCGAAGACGGGATGCCCCGGAGGTGCTGTCCGGCGGTGGTCGCCAGCGGCTCGCGATCGCGGCCGCGCTCGCGCTCGGCTCGCCGCTGCTCGTGCTCGACGAGCCCACCGCGAACCTCGACCCGGCCGGCGCCCGAGGGGTCTACGACGCCCTCGCCCCGCTCATCGCCGGGGGTACGCACGGCGTGCTGCTCATCGAGCACAACCTCGATGAGGCGCTCCGCATCGCCACCAGGGTCGTCGCCCTCGACGACAGCGGCCGGATCATCGCCGACGGTCCCCCGCGCGAGGTCCTCGCGGGGCGGGCCGCCGAGCTGGCCGCCGCGGGCGTGTGGCTGCCGATCGGCGTGACGGCATCCCGGATGCTCGCGGCCGAGGGCGTGACGGTGACGGATGCTCCGCTGACGGCGGCAGAGCTCGTCGCGTCGCTCGGCGGCGGCCTTCCCGGCCGGCCGCACGCGCAGCCCCACCCGCTCCCCGGGGAGCCGACACCCAACTCTCACCCCGAGGAGCCGACGAAGCAGGCGCCCCGAGGGGAGCACCCGGCCACGCTCCCCCTCCTCGCCGTCGCCTCCCTCACCGTCCGGGCCGGCGGGCGCACGCTCCTCGACGACGTCTCGCTCACCGTGCGGCCGGGCGCGTTCACCGCGGTCGTCGGGCCGAACGGCGCGGGCAAGTCGACCCTGCTGCACGCACTCGGCGGGGTCGTCAGGCCGCCGAAGGGCACGGTGTTCCTGGGCGGAGTCGACGTCGCGAAGCTCTCGCCGCGGCGCTTGCGCCGGCGCGTCGGCGTCGTCTTCCAGAACCCCGAGCACCAGTTCCTGCGGCAGCGGGTGCGCGACGAGCTCGAGCTCGGTGTCGACGCCGGCGACGACACGGTCGCCGCGCGCATCGACGACCTCCTCTCGAGGTTCGGTCTCCTCGAACAGGGGGCGTGGCATCCATACCTGCTGTCGGGCGGCGGCAAACGGCGCCTCTCGGTCGGCACCGCCTTGGTCGAGGGCCCGCAACTGCTGGTGCTCGACGAGCCGACGTACGGGCAGGACCGCGCCCGCGCCGACGAACTGCTCGACCTGCTCGAGGCGCTCCGCCGCGACGGCACGACGGTCGTCATGGCGACGCACGACCTGCAGCTCGTCGCCGAGCACGCCAGCGACGTCGTCGTGCTCGCCGACGGGCGCGTCGAAGCCGCGGGAACCGTCGGCGAGGTCTTCGCGGGCGACGCGCTCGACCGCGTCGGGCTCGGCCTCCCGCCGCTCGCACGGGCCGTCCGCGCCGCCGATGCCCCGGGGCTTCGCGGCCTCACGCGCCTGCGCGACGCCGTCCGGTTCGCGTCGCTCAGCCGACCATGCGCGAGCGACAACGCGGGAGCGGCCCCGTGACGGTCATCGATCGCCCGACGCTGACCACCGCTCGCGCGACGCGCCTGCCGTGGCTCCACCGGGTGCATCCGCTCGCGAAGCTCGTTGCGACGCTCCCGCTGATCGTCGCGATGTTCCTCGTCCGCGATCTTGCGACGCCGCTCGTCGCGATCGCCGCATCCCTCGCGCTCATCGTCACCGGTTCCTCGCTTTCGCTCCGCTCGAAGCTCGGCGTCGTCATCGGTGCACCCCTCGTCGCGCTCGTGCTGTCGATCACGCTCGGGGTTTGGGCAGACCGGGACGCCGTCGGGTCGACGCCCCTGCTCGCGCAGCTCGGCCCGTGGCCGCTCCACCTCGCGGGCTGGCTCGACGGGCTCGAGACCGGCCTGCGCATGGTCGCGATCGTGCTGCTCGCGCTGCTCGCCGGCAGCACGACCTCGGCGGGCGACTTCGTTCGCTCGCTCGTGCAGCAGCTGCGTGTGCCGTATCGGTTCGGGTACGCGGCGCTCGCGGCGTTCCGGTTCGTGCCGCGTTTCCGGGGTGAGCTCGAGACCATCAGGCGGGCGCACCGCGTGCGGGGAATCGGTGGGCGCGGGCCCGTCGCGTGGCTGCGGGCGCAGCTGTCGACGGCCGTGCCGCTGCTCGCGGCGGCCCTGCGGCACGCCGACCGTGTCGCCATCGCCATGGAGGCGCGGGCATTCGGCTATTCCGAGCACCGCACCGAGCGCCACCGGGTGCCTCTGGCCGCGGCCGACTGGATGTTCGCGGCCGTATCCGTGCTCGTCACGGTCGCCGTGGTCGCTGTCGCGCCGTCGTGGCACGACGGCGTGGCCGCCTGGCTCGCCGGTCTCGTGACCGGGAACGGTCGCTCGTGAGCCGGCCCGTCGTGCACGGGCCGGTCGTCGACAACGAGACCCGCTGCATCCACTACCGATCACCGCTCGACGTCGTCGCGATCAGGTTCCGCTGCTGCGGCGAGTACTTTCCGTGCCTGCACTGCCACGCCGAGATGCGCGACCATCGGATCGAGCGGTGGCGCGCCGACGAGGTCGGCGAACGTGCCGTGCTCTGCGGCGTGTGCGGCCACGAGCTCACGATCGCCGAGTACGTCGACGCGTCGAGCTGTCCGCGGTGCGCGGCGCCGTTCAATCCGGGCTGCTCGCTGCACCACGAGGTCTACTTCACGCTGGCGGGCCCTCCGGCCTGAGCATCCACGGCGCTCACGACTCGGCCGGGCGCACGCGCTGCACGTCGCCCGCCGCGATCGTGTGCGCGGTGCCGGCGTCGTCGCGCACCACCAGCTGCCCGCGCGCGTCGATGCGCTCGGCGGCGCCGACGACGGCGGTGTCGCCGGGCAGCGCCACACGCACGCGCTGGCCGAGCGTCTCGCAGGCCGCCGTGAAGTCGTCGAAGAGCCCCGCCTCGACCGCGTCGCCGCCCGCTCGCGTCAGCGCGTCGATCCGCCGCGTGAGCGCCGCCAGGTAGCGACGCTCGACACGGGTGCCGTCGATGGGGTCGACCCCGGCGAGGAGGAGCGACGTCGCGTGCGGAACCGGCAACTCCTCGCGTGTGAACCGCAGGTTGATGCCGCAGCCGATCACGACGGCGAGCTCGTCGTCGCGGGCGCCGAGCACTTCGCCCAGGATGCCGGCGATCTTCCCGCCGTCGACCAGCACGTCATTCGGCCACTTCAACCGCACCCGATCGCCGGCCCCATACTGTGCATCCCGCTCGCCGGTCGCCGCGCTGCCGTGACCGAGGAGATCGATGAGCGCGTCGCGCAGGGCCAGGCCCGCGACAAGCGGGATCCACCCGAGCCACGTCCCCGCTCCCCCGTCGAGGCGAAGGATGGTCGACACGGCGAGGCTCGCCCCTGGGGGCGACACCCACTGCCGCCCGAGTCGGCCACGGCCCGCGGTCTGCGATTCGGTCGTCACGCTCGACAGGTGCGGCAGGGCGCGGCCGGAGTCGTCGGCCGCCCAGCGCCGGCGCACCTCGTCGTTGGTGGACGGCGACTCGTCGAGGCGGACCACGAATCGCCCTCCCGCGTCACCCCTCGTCGTGCCCGTCATGCGCCCGCCAAGAGATCCGCGAACGAGGTGAGCGGCCCGATGAGCGCGATCGCCAGGCCGACGCTGCCGAGCAGGACGACGAGCGCGACGAGCGCGGCGACGAGGCCCCGCGTCGAGTGCGGCTCCCGGACCCGGTCGATGATGAGCACGACGATGCCCGCGAGCGCCAGCACGCCGCTCGCCCCGACGTTGAGGGGCGCCGCGGGCATGAATGCGACGAGCACCGCTGCGGCGGCGAGCACGAGCGCCCAGGCCAGGCGCCGGGTGAGACCGAGCGTCGCGAGTGCCGAGACGGGTTGCGGCTCATGCGCCGGCAGCGCCCCTGCCGACGGCACGGTCGGTGCCGGAACGGATGCAGCCGGTGCGATCGCGGGGCCGTCCAGCCCGAACGGGTGGCCTGCCTGGACCGGGGCGGCCTGGGACGGGGCGGCCTGGGACGGGGCGGGGCGAGCGTCAGGCGCGGCGGGCCAGGCGGGTTGCGGCGGCTGGAGACCGGGCGAAGCCGGACGAGGCTGCGCCGCCGCGGGCGGGGCGGGATGTGTCGCCGCGGGCAGGGCGGGTGGCGCAACCTGAGCGGGCGAAGCGGCCGGCGCCTGGGGGGCACCGTCCACCGGCGGCGTCGGCGGCGCCGCGCCCGCCCAGACGCTCGACGGGGCGTCATCACCGTTCGACGCACTCGTGCCGAAAACGGCGCCGAGGTCGTCGCCGGGTCTGATTCGGCGCGGGCCATCTCCGTTCGGCATCACCAGGCTCCCCCTTCGGCATGCTCCTGCGCCTACGGTACTCGCGCGCTCTCGCGCCCGCAGCATCTCGGTCACCACCCGGCACGGACCTTCGGGTGCAGGGTTGGCCACCCACTCGCTGCACCGGCGGGGGCCTGCGCAATCCGCAACCTCAAGCCCCGCGGAGCGGCGGCCGCCGGAGCGGCCCCGCCCCTCTCGTCCACGCCAGTGGGCGTGCCGCGGAAAGGTACAGTGACACTCGTGAATGCCTCTCCCGATGCCGCCTCGCAGCCGGACGACCTCGATGTCAGCACGACGGCAGGCAAGATCGCCGACCTCAAGGGCCGCTACGCCGACGCCGTGACCGACGCGGAGGCCGTAGCCGCCGCCAAGCAGCACGCCAAGGGCAAGAAGACCGCCCGCGAACGCATCGAGGGCCTGCTCGACCCGGGCAGCTTCGTCGAGATCGACGAGTATGTGCGCCACCGCACGACCGCGTTCGGGATGGATGCGAAGCGACCGTACGGCGACGCCGTCATCACCGGAACGGGCACGATCCACGGCAGGAACGTCGCCGTGTACTCGCAGAACTTCACGGTGTTCGGGGGCTCCCTCGGCGAGGTCGCTGGCGAGAAGATCATCAAGATCATGGACCT
The DNA here is from genome assembly GCF_008831085.1 of Pseudoclavibacter endophyticus. Taxonomy (NCBI): domain Bacteria; kingdom Bacillati; phylum Actinomycetota; class Actinomycetes; order Micrococcales; family Microbacteriaceae; genus Pseudoclavibacter; species Pseudoclavibacter endophyticus. The sequence continues at coordinate 259,172 of NZ_WBJY01000002.1, read as the reverse complement.
CGCGCTGCGCACGGGTGTTCCCTGCATCGGCATCCTCGACTCGGGCGGCGCGCGCATCCAGGAGGGCGTCGTCGCACTCGGCAAGTACGGCGAGATCTTCCGCCGCAACACAGCCGCCTCGGGCGTCATCCCGCAACTCTCGATCATCATGGGCCCCGCCGCGGGCGGCGCCGTGTACTCCCCGGCGCTCACCGACTTCGTGATCATGGTCGACAAGACCAGCCACATGTTCGTCACGGGACCCGACGTCATCAAGACCGTCACGGGCGAGGAGGTCGGCTTCGAAGAGCTCGGCGGAGCGCTCGCCCACAATCGCACCTCCGGCGTCGCGCACTACCTCGCGGCCGACGAGGAGGACGCGCTCGACTACGCGCGGGCCCTGCTCAGCTTCATCCCCGACAACAACCTCGCCGACCTGCCGACCTACGACTCCGACGCCGACCTCGAGATCACCGACGACGACCGGCTGCTCAACCAGGTCATCCCCGATTCCCCCAACCAGCCCTACGACGTGCTCACCGTCATCGAGGGCATCGTCGACGACGGCGACTTCCTCGAGGTGCAGCCCCTGTACGCGCCGAACATCGTCATCGGCTTCGCGCGCGTCGAAGGCAGCCCCGTCGGCATCATCGCCAATCAGCCGAGCCAGATGGCCGGCACCCTCAACATCGCCGCGGGCGAGAAGGCCTCCCGCTTCGTGCGCTTCTGCGACGCCTTCTCGATCCCCATCATCACCCTCGTGGATGTTCCGGGGTACCTTCCCGGCACCGACCAGGAGTGGTCCGGCGTCATCCGCCGCGGTGCCAAGCTGCTCTACGCCTACGCCGAGGCGACCGTGCCACTCGTCACCGTGATCCTGCGCAAGGCCTACGGCGGCGCCTACATCGTCATGGGCTCGAAGCAGCTCGGCGCCGACCTGAACTACGCGTGGCCGACCGCCGAGATCGCGGTCATGGGCGGCCAGGGCGCCGTGAACATCCTGTACCGCGGTGAGATCAAGCGCGCCGAGGAGGCCGGCGAAGATGTCGCGGCGGTGCGGACGAAGCTCGCGAACGACTACACCTACAACGTGGCCTCGCCCTTCCTCGCCGCGGAGCGAGGAGAGCTCGACGGCATCATCGAGCCGGCGGCGACACGCGTCATCGTCACGAAGGCCCTGCGCACGCTCCGCTCGAAGCGGGCGTCGCTGCCGCCGAAGAAGCACGGGAACATCCCGCTGTGACCGAGATGGCGTTCCCGGGCAACGGAGATTCGCTGCCGGACGAGTTCGACCCGACCGTCGCACGCGTCGTCGCGGGCAATCCGACCGACGAGGAGCTCGGGGCGGTCGTCGCCGTCCTGGCGGCTGTTTTCGACGCGGGACGGCAGGCCGACCGACCGCGGGACATCCCCGCGCGCCGCTCCGGGTGGGAGCGCTCGCGCCGCGCCATGCGGGGCGCGCCCGGCAACGATCCGTTCGCCGACACGTTCGGTCGCTGAGCTCCGGCGATGACCGACGTCTTCTTCCGCAACCTCGGGGGTGACCGGTACGAGTCGACCGAGCACACCCAGGGAGCCTGGAACCCGAACGAGCAGCATCTCGCGGCGGCGACAGGCCTGCTCGCGCACGTCCTCGAGCGCATTCCCGGTGGCGAGGGCAAGGCGCTGAGCCGCATCTCGCTCGACGTGCTCGGGATGATCCCTCGCGGCGAGTGTGAGATCACGTCGGCGGTGGTGCGCCCCGGCCGGCGGGTCGAGCTGCTCGAGGCCCAGTGGCACGCGGGCGGCCGCACCTCGATCATCGCGCGCGCTTGGCGTCTCGCGCGGGCAGACACCGCGGGCGTGGCCGGCACGGAGGACGCTCGGCTCGTGCCGCCCGAATCGGTGGAGCCGTCCCGGCACATGGATGCCTGGGGCGGCGGTTTCGTGCGTTCGCTCGAGTACCGGCCGCTGCCCGGACGGCGCGCCGGCTCGGGTGCCTTCTGGGTGCGAACGGGCGTCGAGCTCCTGGAGGGCGTCACCGCTTCCCCGCTCGCCCGCTTACTCGGGATGGTCGACGTGGCGAACGGCCTCGCGCCGAGGATCTCCCCCGGCGACGGAGCCTGGAGCTACCCGAATGTCGACCTGCAGTTGCACCTGCATCGGCAGCCGGCCGGTGAGTGGCTGGGCCTCGAGGTGCGGCAGCAGTACGGCCCCGAAGGGGTCGGGCTCACGTCGAGCGTGCTGCACGATGCCGACGGCCCCTTCGGTCGGGCCGAGCAGATCCTGCTGGTGCGCCCCGGCGGGCACTGAGCCCGCAGCGCGCCCTTCGGCCGGAGCACGCCGCGTCAGGCGGGCCTCGTGGGCGCCGGATCGACGCCCCCAGCGATCCCACCCGGATGACGTGCGCGGACCGTGCCGGCGCACCGCGGACCAGGCGAGGATCAGTTCTCTGCGAACGTGAGGTCGCCGTCGGCGAGCGGCGCGAAGACGGCGTCGACGTCGTCGGCCGTCACCTCGGCGAGGGTCGCCGGTGTCCACGAGGGGTTGCGGTCCTTGTCGATGAGCTGTGCTCGCACGCCCTCGGCGAAGTCGGGGGCCGCGACCATTCGCAGCATGAGCCGATACTCCTGCATGAGCGCGGTCTCAAGATCGGGCAGGTCGGCGGCCCGGCGGATCGCCTCGAATGACACGGCGAGCGAGCGCGGCGAGCGGGTCGCGATGACGTCGCGCGCCCCGGCCGCGGCGTCGGACCCGGCATCGGCGGCGGCCTCGATCATCGCGATCGCGGTCGCAGCATTCGTCGCTTCACCCAGCCGCTGCGTCCATCCCGCCTCCGACTCGAGCGCGGCGGACGGCGCCTCCGCGCGCACCTCGACGAGGGCGTCGTCGGCCGAGCGAGTCTCGAGGAGCTTGAGCAGCCGGTCGAGGCGCTCGCTCGGCACGAAGGCGTCGGCGATGCCCGCCCGAATCGCATCGCCTGCTCCGACCGGCGTGCCCGTGAGGGCGATCAGGACGCCCACGCCCTGCGGCGCCCGCGACAGCAGCCACGTGCCGCCGACGTCGGGAAACAGGCCGATCCCCGTTTCGGGCATGCCGACCTTCGACCGCTCGGTCACGACACGGTGCGAACCATGGGCCGAGACCCCGACGCCGCCGCCGAGCACGATGCCGTCCATGACGGCGACATAGGGCTTGGGATAGCGGGCCACGGCGCGGTCGAGCCGGTACTCGTCTCGGAAGAACGACGCCGCTTCCGCCGCGGCCGCGGTTGGGTCGGTGCGCATCAGCGTGGCGAGCTCGGCGACGTCGCCGCCCGCGCACAGGCCGCGATCTCCCGAGCCCCGGATCGCGACGGCGTGGATGCGGTCATCGGCCGCCCACGCGGCGAGCCCGCGGTGCATGGTCACCACCATGTCGTGGCTCAGCGCGTTGATGGCGCGCGGGCGGTTGAGCGTGACAAGCCCCAGGCCGCCGCGCTGTTCGAACAGCACGGCGCCCGAAGCGTCCTTCGGTGGCGACGTCATGCGGTGCCCTCGCGGACGAGCCGTGCCACGCACTCGACGTGGTGGGTGTTGGGAAAGAGGTCGAGCGCCCGAACCTCATCGAGCACGTAGCCGTCGTCGCGGAGCGTCCGAACGTCGCGCGCGAGCGCCACCGGGTCGCAGGCCACGTAGATGATCTGGGCCGGGCGAAGGGCGGCGATGGCGTTCGCGATTTCTCGGCCCGCGCCGGCTCGCGGCGGGTCGAGCAGGATCGTGCCGGCGGCGAGGTCGGTGCGATCTGCTGCGGTGAGCTCGCCCTCGAGGTCACGCAGGTAGCGGTCGACGCGAGCCGTCACCGCCGTGGGTCCCCGCCACGGGGCGAGGTTGCGGCGGGCGTGCTCGGTGGCGCCAGCCGCTGATTCGACCGTCTCCACGTATGGCGCGCCAAGACTCGCGAACGTCGCCGCGAAGAGGCCGACGCCGCCGTACAGGTCGAGGTGCTGAGCTTCGGGATCGAGGCGCGGCCCCGCGAGGTCGGCGACCGTCTCGGCCAGCGCATCGGCGGCGTGCCGGTGCACCTGCCAGAAGCCGTCTTCGTCGACCGCGAAATCGATGCCGCGGGCGCGCTCCGTGATCACGCCGGCCGGCCTTTGCTTCGGGCCGCGCTCGAGCCGCACGCGGACGTGCGCGCCGTCACCCGCCGATGCCACGAGGTCGACGCGGCCGGGACCGCGCCGTTCGCCGGTTCCCGTGCCGAGTCGAACGGTCCCGCCGCCGTGGCTGAGCTCGGGGAGCGTGCCGTCGAGCGGAGCGCGCGCCTCGAGCTCGGTGACCGCGAGCGGCAGGCTCGTCACGGGAATGACGCGGTGCGAGCGCGCGGCGTACGGGCCGATCCGGCCCTCGTCGTCGATGTGCAGCGTGACGCGCGTACGCCACCTCGTGCCGCTCGTGTCGTCGTCGCCGGGCATCGGCGCGACGACGAGCGAACGAAGGTCGCTCCCCTCGACGCCCCCGAAGCGCTGCAGCGCGTCGATGACGACCTCGGCCTTGAGGGCCCGCTGATGCGGCAACCGGATGTGGCCGAACTCGGCGCCGCCGGCGCGAAGCTCGGGGGCACGATCGATGCCGGCCTCTGGCCAGACGTGCTGGATGCGGTGCTCGCTCGGCGTGAGGGGAGCAATGGCGACGGCGCGCGAGAACGACGCCTTCGACTCCGTGATGAGGGCGCGGACCGGCTCACCGGGAATGCCGTCCGCGATGAACACGACGCGCCCCTCGTGCCGTGCAACCGCGAAGCCACCGTGGGCGATGCCGGTTGGCTCGAGTTCGAGCTCCGCCCCCGGGGGCGGGCCCGAGTCCCTTGCACTGCGCGTCGCGCCGGCCGCGGCCTCGCCCGCGCCACTTCCACTGCCCGCCATCGAGCTCCCTCCATCGCATCGCCGACGGTACCTCACGCCTCCGACACTTCCGCACCGCCGCCGGACGAGCATCCGGCGACGGGCGCCGGGCGCCGGGCGCCGGGCGCCGGCGACGCTAGCCTTGCCGGGTGCGTCTGACTCTCGCCTCGACCTCACCCGCCCGCAAGATGCTGCTCGAACAGGCGGGCGTGCAACCACTGATCGTGCCCTCGCGCGTCGATGAAGACTGGGCGATTGAGCACTACGCGGAGGGCCGCGGTCTCACCGTGGCCGACCTGGCGCCCGCCGACATCGTGCTCGAACTCGCGCGGCGCAAGGCGCTCGACGTGGCCGAGCGGCCGGCAACGGGCGAACCCACTCGGCGTCCGTCGGACGTCCCTGCCGCGCCATCGCCCTCCCCATCGCCGAAGGGTGATGTGCCGGCGAACGGGCTCGTGCTCGGCGGCGACTCCATGTTCGAGTTCGACGGCGTCGTGCACGGCAAGCCCCACGAGCCCGAGGTGGCCCGCGCGCGGTGGCTGGCGCAGCGCGGCCGTACCGGCACGCTGTGGTCCGGCCACTGGCTCGTGGAGCGGCGGGATGGGCACGCGGGGCGGGGCGTCGGCGCCGTTGCAAGCGCCACCGTCACCTTTGTCGACGACCTGGGCGATGACGAACTCGACGCGTACATCGCGAGCGGTGAGCCCCTCAAGGTTGCGGGCGCCTTCACCATCGACTCGCTCGGCGGCGCCTTCATCGAGCGCATCGAGGGCGATCCTTCGACGGTCGTGGGCATGTCGCTGCCGACCGTGCGCCGACTCGCGCGCGACCTCGGCGTGCGCTGGACGGACCTGTGGACCCAGAGGTCCTGATGTGCCGTGGCCGATCCGCGGCGACCGCGGCTGCGCTGCTCCGCTGCTGCGCCCGCACCGGCCCGACACGCTCGATTGACCAGGCTGCCACCGCCACTCCCACGCCTCCTACCGCTTGAGGCGTGCGGCCCCGGCGAGCTCGTAGTTCTCCTCCGACAGATAGATGTGCTGCAGCACGCCGAGCAGATTGCGCAGGTGTCGCTGCATGGGCGCCTCCACTGACAGCACGCGCCCGCCGCCATATCTGAACAAGTCGCGCACGAGCTCGTCGCAGAGCTCGGCCGCCAGCGTGTGCCGCGCGCGAAGTTCAGCGACGGTGTCTTCGTCGATCTCCCCGCCGGCGGCGACGACGCCGTATCCGTCCTGCGCGGCCCCGCGATACACGGCCCGGGCGGCCTGCCACATCGCCTCGGCCTTGCCGAGGGCCTTGAGGAACGATGCCCGACTCGGCAGGCCGCCGGCGAGTGAGCGAGTCGTGGTCTCCGCGAGCGCGATCATGTCGTCGATCGCCCGGCGGGCGATGCCGACAACGATGGGCGAGAGCTCGTTCGAGATGAAGATCATGATGGGCTGGCGGAAGATTGCGCCGCCGCGCTGCGGGATTCCGCCATAGGCCGGCATCGCTCGCGAGGCCGGCACGAACACCTCCTCGAGCGTGAAGTCGTGACTGCCCGTGCCCTGCAATGCGGCGGCGTTCCAGTTTCCGAGCACGTTCGCCTCCGCCTTCGGTACGACGGCGAAGATCGGCGCGCCCGTCCCCTCGACGATGCAGCCCCCGACCACCCAGTCGGCGTGATCGATGCCGCTGCCGAAGCCCCATTTGCCCGTCACGCGGTAGCCCCCGTCAACGGGCACGGCCGTCCCGCGCGGCGTGAACTGCCCGGCGACGATGGGGAGGCGCTCGCCGCCGAACAGCTCGGCGACTCCCTCGGCGGGCAGCCAGCCGGCCATCGTGCCGGTCGTGCCGTTGCCGACCATCGTCGCCCATGCGGCCGAGGCATCGTGATAGGCGATCTCCTCGAGCACGTCGCTGAAGCCGATCGGATCGAGCTCGCTGCCGCCGAGCTCGACGGGCGACTTCATCCAGAAGATGCCGGCGTCGCGCATGGCCTGCGCAACCCGATCGGGCAGGCGCCGCTCGAGTTCGGCGTCGCGCGCTGCGCCCTCGAAGATCGGCCCCAGCTCACGGGCGCGGGCGAGGAGCTCCGCCGCGCGCTCGTCGCCGTTCCCGGATGCACCGGCGGGACTGGCCGTCTCGTGGGGGCGCGGCGGGTGGGATGCTGCGGATGGCGCAGCCGGTGCAGCCTCGGTCGGGGTTGCGGTGTCGGAGTTCGTCATGGCCTGGATCTCCTTTGATGCCTGGCAGATGCGATGCGCCGTCCTTGGCGCGCGCGGTGCGAACACCGTACGGGTGCGCTGCGGTGCGCGCGGGCGTGAGGATCGATTTCCGCGGAAACCGGCTGGCACCCGCGGGATTCGGATCGCGAGCGTGCCTCTCCGGCGGTGGGTGCGCTGAGCCTTAGGCGCGCAGGGTGGCCGACGGCGGTTCACCGTAGCGCGCACGGTACTCGGCGGCAAACCGACCAGCGTGGCCGAATCCGTGCGCTCGAGCGACGGCGATGACGGTCGTGCCGTCGGCCGGTCCGGCGGCAGCGAGCACCCGTCGCGCCGCCTCCAGCCGGTACCGCCGCACCCACGCCATCGGGCTGCATCCCGCCTCGCGACGGAACGCCTCGTAGAGCGTGCGCTCGCTGACGTGCGCGGCGCGGGCCAGGTCGGCCACCGTCACGCGCTCCGCGCCCGACGCTCGCAGCGCCTCACGCGCGGCAGGGAGGACCCGCGGTGTCCCGGAGCGCCGCCCATCGGTCGCCTCGCGCCGACTGTGACGGTGCTCGAGGACGAGGAGCGAAACGATGAGCTCTTCGAGCTCGCCCGCGAGCTCCGCTGGCACGCCGGCCGCCCCGAAGTGCTCGGCCGTCGAATGCACGGTTCGGATCGCGTTCGCGATGGCGCGGTCCGCCGCGCCATGCCCGACGACCGGCTCGAAGACGAGGTCGCCGGGTCGCGACGCACCCGAATCGTCGCGCAGTTTGGCTTCGAGCCGCTCGCGATCGATGCGCAGCACGAGCAGTCGGAGGTTCCGTGACCAACGCATGCGGACCCGGTCGGTCGAAGAGATGATGGCTCCCGCACCCGGGCCGACACTCGCGGTCCGCGGCTCACCCCGCTGGGCGGTGATGTCGAGACGACCCGCGAGCGGCACGTGCACGGCGACGAACGACTCGAGCGGAGCGGGCGTGATCTCGACGGGGGCGCCGTAGGCGAACGAGAGGAGGCCGAGGTTGCCGACCTCGGCCCGGCGAATATCGGCGTCGAAGGCCTCGGCGCTGCCGAGCACGCGCATCCTGTGCTGATTCATGAGCCTGGTCGCGGCGGCGTGCGTTTCCGCAGGATCTCGCGAACGGATCGCGGGGAACGCGCGAAGCGGCGCCGGAAGCCCCGGCACGGAGGCGTGATGCACGCAACCACCTCCTCGTGGCGCCCGTCCTTCCCGGGAGGGTACCCGTTCCGGCCGTGCTCGGGTACCCTCGCGCGTCCGATCCGTCCCGGGCCCCGACGCGTCACCCCATCATGCCGCCGCCCGGCGGAGGCGCGGGAATCGATACCGCTCCGGTTGTGACCGGCGTGTCATCGACCTCGACCGCCGCCTGCTCGAACTGCGAGTTATAGAGCCGCCAATAGGCGCCCTTCGCGTCAAGCAGTTCATCGTGCGTGCCCTGCTCGACGATGCCGCCGTTCTCCATCACGAGGATGAGGTCGGCATCGCGGATGGTCGACAGCCGGTGCGCGATGACGAAGCTCGTGCGGCCCTGCCGGAGCGCGGCCATGGCCTTCTGCAGCAACAGCTCCGTGCGGGTGTCGACCGAGCTCGTCGCCTCGTCGAGAATCAGCACCTCCGGGTCGGCGATGAATGCGCGCGCGATCGTGATCAGCTGCTTTTCGCCGGCCGACACGTTCGAGGCTTCCTCGTCGAGCACCGTCTCGTAGCCGTCAGGCAGGGTCCGCACGAATCGGTCGACGTAGGTCGCCTCAGCGGCGACGAGAATCTCTTCCTCACCGGCGTCTTCGTTTCCGTACCGAATGTTGTCGCGGATCGTGCCCTGGAACAGCCACGGATCTTGGAGCACCATGCCCGTGCGTGCACGAACGTCGTGGCGGCGCAGTGCCGCCGTGTCCTGCCCGTTGAGCACGATCGAGCCGGAGTCGAGTTCGTAGAAGCGCATCACGAGATTGACGAGCGTCGTCTTCCCCGCCCCTGTCGGGCCGACGATGGCGACCGTCTGACCCGGTTTCACCGTGAAGTTCAGGTCGTGGATGAGGGTGGTCTCGGGGTCGTAGCTGAACGCGACGTCTCGGAACTCGATCGTGCCGTCGCCGCGGGCCGGCTCGGGTGCGTCGGCCGCGTCGGCCTCTTCTTCGTCGGCGTCGAGCAGTTCGAATACCCGCTCGGCCGACGCCGTGGCCGACTGCACAACGGCCGCCATGCCGCCGAGTTGCGTCAAGGGCTGCGTGAACTGCTGGGAGTACTGGATGAATGCCTGCACATCGCCGAGCCGCAGATTGCCGCTCGCGACGAGCAGGCCTCCGACGACCGCAAGGGCGACATACGAGAGGTTCCCGATGTACATCATCGCCGGCATGATGATGCCGCTCAGGAACTGCGCTTTGAAGCTGGCCTTGAACAGCTGCTCGTTCTCGGCCTCGAAGGCGTCCCTCGCGTCGCGTTCGCGCCCGAAGACGCGGACGAGGGCGTGACCCGAGAACGACTCCTCGACGCGGGCATTCAGGCGACCGGTGCGCCGCCACTGCTCCGTGAAGGCCTTCTGCGAGCGGGGGCCGATGACACCGATCACGATGCCCGTCAGCGGCACGATGCAGAGGGCGACGAGCGCGAGCCGCCACGAGATCGAGAACATCATGATGAGCACCCCGAAGACGGTGAGGATGCTCGTCACGGCTCCCGAGAGCGACTGCTGCAGCGCCTGCGTCATGTTGTCGATGTCGTTCGTGACGCGGCTCAGCAGCTCCCCGCGCTGGACTCGGTCGAAGTAGCTCAGGGGCAGGCGGTGGATCTTCTCCTCGACGCGGCCGCGAAGCCTGTACATGGCCTTCACCATGATCAGGTTCATCAGATAGCCCTGCAGCCACATCAAGAACTCGGCCGCGAGATACAGCGCGAGCACGAACAACACGATCATGCCGAGCCGCTCGAAGTCGATGCCCTGACCCGGCGTGATGTTCATGGCGCCGACCATGTTGGCGAAGTCGTCCTCACCCTGCGCGCGCAGGCTCTCGACGACCATGTCCTGCGTCAGCCCCTCCGGGAGCTGGGCCGAGATGGCGCCCTCGAAGATGACGTTGGTCGCCTCACCGAGGATCTTGGGGGTCGCGACCTGCAGGATCACCGCGACGGCGCCCATGACGACAACCGACCACAGCACGACCTTGAACGGCGCGAGCAGCCCGAGCAGGCGCTTGAAGTTCGGCCAGAACCGCTTGGGCTTGCCGCCCGCCATGCCCCCGTCGCCGCCGCCGGCCTGACGCATGGCCTCTTGGGCGCGCTCGAGCTCTTCCGCCTCCTCCTCGGAAAGGCCCCCGTCAGCGCTCGCGTGCTCGATCGCGCTCATCGTGCCGCCTCCGCTCCGAGCTGGGATTCCACGATCTCGCGGTAGGTGTCGCACGTTTCGAGCAACTCGTCGTGCGTGCCGATGCCGACGGCGCGCCCGCCGTCGAGGACGACGATGCGGTCGGCATCCGCGACCGTCGAGACGCGCTGCGCGACCACGATCTTCGTCACGTCGGGAAGCTCGCTCCACAGCGCCCGCCGCAGCTTCGCATCGGTCGTGAGGTCGAGCGCGGAGAACGAGTCGTCGAAGACGAGGATGTCGGGTTCGTGAATGATCGCCCGCGCGATCGACAGTCGTTGTCGCTGCCCACCCGACACGTTGGTTCCTCCCTGTGAGACGCGCGAATCGAGCCCGCCGTCTTTCTTCTCGACGAAATCGCGGGCCTGGGCGATCTCGAGGGCGCGCCACATGTCGTCCTCATTCGCCCGCTCGTTGCCGAACCGGAGATTGGAGCGGATCGTACCGGCGAAGAGGAACGGCCGTTGCGGCACGAGGCCGATCTGTTTCCACAACAGCTCGGGGTCGGCTTCACGAACGTCGACGCCGCCGACGAGCACGCTGCCCTCGGTGGCGTCGAAGAGTCGAGGGATCAGCCCCACGAGCGTCGTCTTGCCCGCACCGGTCGAGCCGACGACCGCGACGGTCTCGCCCCGCTTCGCCGTGAACGAGAGACCGGTCAGCACGGGCGCGTCGGCGCCCGGGTAGGTGAATCCGGCGTCTCGGAACTCGACCGTGCCGACCTCTGGGAAGTCAGTGACGGGATGCGCGACGGTCGTGACCGACGTATCGGTCGCGAGCACCTCGGAGATGCGCTCCGCGCACACCGCGGCACGCGGAATCATCACGGTCATGAACGAGGCCATCAGCACGCCCATCAGGATCTGCATGACGTATTGCATGAACGCGAAGATCGTGCCGACCTCGATTTCGCCGTCGCCCACCCGGATTCCGCCAAACCAGACGACCGCGACGACCGTCACGTTGAGCACCAGCATGGCGAGCGGAAAGAGGAGGACGAACAGCTCGCCGACCTTGCGCCCGACGACCATCAGGTCGACGCTCGCGCCGTCGAAGCGCTCGCGTTCGATGTCTTCGCGCACAAACGCACGCACCACGCGGATGCCGGTGAGCTGTTCACGCAGAATGCGATTGACCGCATCGATCCTGCCCTGGTACGCACGGAACAGCGGCACCATGCGCGCGATGATGAGCCCCGCCAGGAAGAGCAGCAGCGGCACGGCGACCGCGATGAGCCAGCTCAGCCCCAGGTCTTGGCGCAGCGCCATGATGATGCCACCGATCGCCAGCATGGGGGCCGAGACGAGCATCGTGCAGCCCATCATGACGAGCATCTGCACCTGCTGCACGTCGTTGGTGTTGCGCGTGATGAGCGAGCCGGGGCCGAACTGCGACACCTCTCGCTCGGAGAAGCCGCTCACGCGCGCGAAGATGCCGGCGCGGATGTCGCGGCCGGCCCGCATCGCCGCCTGCGCGGCGAAGAACGTGGCGATGACCGACCCGACGATCTGACCGAACGAGACGATCAGCATGAGCGATCCCTGCTGCCAGATATAGGCGGTGTCGCCGTCGGCGACGCCGTTGTCGACGATGTCGGCGTTGATGCTCGGCAGCGCGAGCGCCGCGAGCGCCTGCAGGAACTGGAAGACAAGCACCCCGGCAAGCAGGAGCCGGTACGGCCGCAATGCCCTGAACAGGAGCTTGGCGAGCATGGAATTCTCCTCGCGAAGGGTCGGCGCGCCACGGCGGCCGAGCAATGGCAGGCTGCGCGGCACCGGGGCTCATCAGGGCACGGCGCCGTCAGGCTGATGGAAGTGCTTCGGGACGAAGCGTATTCCCACCCCACGACATCGCGGTACCGCGCTGCACGGTTGGACACGCGCACGATCTTCCACCTTGCCGTACGGGCAAGGTCAACCCGGGTGCCCCCCCTGTCGGTGCGAACCGTCGCCGCGCCGTCAGGCGAGCGGCGTGAGCTGCTCGAACGCCGCCCGCCACTGCCCCTCGAGCGGGCCGGTCGCCTCGAACACCCACGTCGTCGTTCCGCGAACGCGGGACCCGTCGACCCCGGTCCCCGGCGACGCCTCTGCCTCGAACTGCACGAGCTGCACGCCGGCGGCGAGCGTGCGCGCGCGTACCTTCGGCACCGAGCCCTCGGACGAGCCCGCGGTCACCCCGCCCGTGCGTGCCCCGGCCGTCGCCGCCGCGATCAGGTCGGCGCGCCCGACCAGGCGGCCGGTCGCGTCGATCGACTCGAAGTCGTCGTGAAGGAGCTCGTCGAGTCGCGCCGCGTTGCCCCGCGCGGCGGCCTCGAGCCGCTCGCGCTCGAGGCGTGCGACAAGCTCGCCGTCGGTCGGCCCGGTCGGCCCGGCCGGCTCGTCATCCCACGGCCTCACCGTGCCATCGCCGCGCACGTCGAGCTCTGCCGCGTCGTCGTCCGCGTCCGCGATTGCCTCCGCGCGACCGCCCGCATCCACATCCGTCGCCGCGGGCGCGCCGTCGCCACCCGCTCCTCCGCGCGCCGTCGCGACCATCCCGGCGGCGGGAGCCCGCACGCCGTCTGCATCCGAGCCGCCCGAGGCATGCGGTGCATCCACATCACCGCCCCCGAAGCCGGGACCGGCCAGCGGTTCCCGCCTGAGCTGGTACGCCGTCGCGGCAGCGTGCGCGCGCTCGTCGGCCGCTTCGTTCTCGGGGTGCCCCGAGTGCCCCTTCACCCACTGGAAGGTCACCCGCCGCCCCTTCAGCGCCGCGTCGATGCGCTGCATGAGCTCGACGTTCTGGACCGGCTTGCCGTCCTTCTTCTTCCACCCGTTGTACTTCCACCCGCGCATCCACTTGGTGCACGAGTCGATGACGTACCTCGAGTCGCACAGCACGTGCAGCGGCTCGTCAACGTGCGCCGTCGCGTCGAGCAGCTCCGCGACGGCCGTGAGCTCGCCGATGTTGTTGGTACCGTTCGCGAAGCCTCCCGCGGCCCACCGGTCGTCGTCGATGTACCACGCCCACCCCGTCGGCCCGGGATTCCCGAGCGATGAGCCGTCTGCCGCCGCCGTGATCGTCATGGTTCCATCCTGGCAGGCCGGGTGAGTGGCGCTTCGGAGTGCGTCTTGCACAGCTGGGCCGCAAGGGCCGCCAGCCGTGCGATGCGCAACGTGATCGGCCGGATCGTCACCGTCTCCCCTTCGTGCGCGCGGTGGGCGCCGCCGCCCACGGGTCTTCCGGCCACGGATGCCTCGGGTAGCGACCGCGCATCTCGGCGCGCACCTGCGCGTACGGCCCCGACCAGAACGACGCGAGGTCGTCGGTGACGGCGAGCGGGCGGCCGGCGGGCGAAAGCAGGTGGAACACGACGTGCACGCGCCCGTCGACGAGACTGGGCGTCTCGGCCCAGCCGAAGCACTCCTGGAGCTTGACGGCGATGACCGGCCGCGCGTCGTCGCCCGGCGCGGGGTAGTCGATACGCACGCGGGAGCCGCTCGGCACGACGAGGCGCTCCGGGACGAGCGCGTCGAGCCGGGCCGCCTCCGGCCACGGCAGGAGGCGTCGCAGCGGCTCGAGCAGCTCGATGCGCGACGCGCGGGTGCCGCCGGCGAGCGCGTCGATCTCGGAGGCGAGCCACTCATCCAGCCGTGAAAGGAGGGCGGCGTCGGCGACGTCGGGCCACGGCGCACCGAGCTCGCGGTGCAGCAGGGCGAGGCGGCGCCGCAGGGCCGCAGCCGAGTCCGACCACGCGAGCACGCCGAGGCCGTCGCGGGCGAGGGCCCTGGCGACCGCTTCGTGCGCGTCGGTGCGAGCCGCGCCCATCGAACCCGCGCCACCCGCGCCACCCGCGCCGCCCACCGCGACCGGCGTCGACGATCGCACGATCGCGCCGAGTCGCCGCTCGCGGCGAGCCACGACCCGACCATCGACGAAGTCGACCTCGACGCGATCGGTCGCCACGTGACTCGCGGCTCGCTCGGCAGCCGCCTCGCTCAGACGCGCCGCCGAGCGGATCACGGCCCCCGTGCCGGCGGCGGCGCGGCCCTCGGCGCGCGTCACCTCCGCGACGGCGAGCCACGATTCACCGCGCAGCGCGCTGCCGGCGGGCAGCGCGGCGCGCGTGCCCGAGGCGAGCAGGTAGGTCCCTGCGGCCGCGTCGGCGAGTCGAGCGATCCGGCCGGGGAACGCGAGCGCGGCGACGAGCCCCGGCGCACGCCGTGCGGCCTCCACACCCGCATCGACACCGGCCGCCCCCGATGCGCGCGCCGCATGCCGCTCGAGCCGTTCCACCAGCGCCCGCACGCGGTCGTCGAGCCGCAGGGTTCCCCGCCCCAGGTCGGCGAAGGCACGGTCGAGATCTCCCCCGGCGAGCCGAACCTCGCCGCTCGCGAGCGCCACCGCCTCTGCCGCGGCCCGGGCGCCGCACTCGGGTGCGGCGTCGAGCAGCGCCCTCGCGAGCCGCGGGTCGGTTGGCACGGCGGCGAGCCGATGACCGGCGGCCGTCGCCCGCCCTCGTGCGTCAACGGCACCGATCGCGCGAAGCTCCTCGATCGCGTCCGCCAACGCCGCGCGAGGCGGCGGATCGGGCAGCGCGAGCCCCTTGCCGCCCGGTGCGCCCCAGCAGGCGAGCACGAGCGCGGCCTCGACGAGGTCGGCCGAGGCGATCTCGGGCGCCGGATGCGCCGGTGCCGCCGCGTAGGCGCGCTCGTCGTAGCAGCGCACGACACGACCGGGCCCCAGCCTGGCCGCCCGCCCGGCTCGCTGATCGCACGAGGCGCGCGACGCCGAGACGGTGACGAGACCGGTCATGCCGCGCGCAGCATCCCGTTTGGGAACGCGGGCGAGCCCCGCGTCGACGACGAGACGCACGCCGGGCACGGTCAGCGACGATTCGGCGAGCGCGGTCGACACGACGATGCGGGGGCGCCCGCCCGCGGCCCGCCCCGAGACCGCGGCATCCTGCTCGCGCGCCGGGGCGCGCCCCTCCAGTCGGAGCACGTCGGCCCCGGGCGCGAGCTCGCGCAGCCGGTCGGCGACGTGCGCGACCTCGCGGCCCCCCGGCAGGAAGACGAGTGCATCGGCCTCCGGCGCGCCGGCGAGCAGCTCCTCGTGGGCACTCGCCGCCGTAGCGGCGACGTGGTCGAGGAACGCGCGCGTGACGCCGCGGTCGTCGAGCCTCGGCGCCGCGCTCGGTGTCCAGCGGATGTCGAGCGGATGCGAGACCGCCGGGCTCTCGATGACCGGAACCCCGGCGACCTCCCGGGAGGTGGCGGCGGCGGATGCGCCCTCCGCGCCAGGGGCGTCCGTCTCCTCCCGCGCCTGGTCGCGGTCCCGGCCGCCGAGCAACGCGGCGAACCGGCCCGCGTCGAGGGTCGCCGACATCGCGACGAGCGCGAGGTCGTCGCGCAGCTGCCGCACCTCGGCCAGCATGCCGACGAGCAGGTCCGTCTCGAGGCTCCGCTCGTGGACCTCGTCGAGGACGACCGCGCCGACTTCGGCGAGCTCCGGGTCGGACAGCAGCCGCCGCACGAGCACGCCGGGCGTGACGAACTCGACGACCGTCGTCTCGCTCGCGACCCGTTCGCCGCCGATCGAGAACCCGACGCGGTCGCCGAGCCTCGAACCGTCGAGGTGCGCGAGCCGACGGGCCGCCGCCCGCGCGGCGATCCGACGGGGCTGCGTCACCACGACGCGCCCCTGCCGCTCGCGGGAGCCCGCGAGCGCGTTCGCCACGAGCGGCGGGACGAGCGTGGTTTTGCCGCTGCCTGGCGGCGCCTGCACGACCGCGGCAGCACCGCGGTCGCGGAGTGCCGCGCCCAGCCTCGACACCACCTCGGCGAACGGCAGCCCGGCGCCGATCGCGTCGAGGTCGAAGGTCGCGGGCGCCCGAGTCATCCCATCAGTTTCCCGCACGAGGCGACCGGTTCAGGGCGCAGCCGGCTCCCCGGCCGGCCCCACGCGGCGCGCGAGGAGCGCCAGTGCGAGGGCGAGCACGGCGCAGGCGGTCATCGTGACGCCCATCGTGAGCATCGAGGTTCCCGCGAGCGAGGCGACGACCGGCACGAGCCCGCCGATGAAGAACTGTGCGCAGCCGATGAACGCCGACGCGAGCCCCGCTCCCCGGGCGAACGGTTCGAGGGCGAGCGCGCTGAGGTTGGGCATGGAGGCGCCGTGCATCGACACGGCCACGAACAGCACGACCGCGATCGCCAGCAGGGGAAGTGCGAGCGCCGCTCCCACCACCACGAGCGCGCTGCTGACGAGGGCCGTCGACACCGAGACGACCATGATCCTGGCCGGCGCGAAGCGGCTGACGATCGATCCGTTGATCTGGCTCACGATGAGCATCCCGACGGAATTGATCGCGAAGGCCAGCGCGAACGTCTGCTCGTCGAGCCCGTACTCGCGCTGGTACACGAGCGAGCTCATCTGGATGAAGGCGAACAGCACGCCCTGGTTCACGCCGGTCGCGAGCACGAGCAGCATGAACTGCCGGTGCGCGAGCACCGAGGCGACCTGCCGGCGCAGTGCGCGGACACCGCCGGCCTCATGCCGAGCGGCGCCGAGGGTGTCGGGCACGACGAGCATCGCGAGCACGAACAGCAGCACGCCGACGGCTCCGAGGATCAGGAAGAGACCGCGCCAGTCGGTCCAGGCGAGGAGCGCCCCGCCGAGCACCGGCGCGAGGATTGGCGAGATGCCGATCACGAGCATGAGCCGCGAGAACGTCCTGGCGGCTGCGGCGCCGCTGTAGAGGTCGCGCACGATCGCCCGTGCGACGACGAGCCCCGCGGCGCCGCCGACCCCCTGCACGAATCGCACGGCGAGCAGCACCTCAATGGTGGGGGCGAAAGCGCATCCGACCGAGGCGACGGCGAAGAGCGCGACGCCGATCAGCAACGGCAGGCGGCGGCCGACGCGATCGCTCCACGGGCCGACGACGAGCTGGCCCACCGCGAGCCCGAGCATGCACACGGCCATGGTCGCCTGCGCGAGCGAGTCGCCCGCGCCGAGCTCGTCGGCGAGCCGGGGCATGCCGGGCAGGTAGAAATCCATCGACATCGGGCCGAAGGCGCTCATGGCGCCGAGCACGGCGACGAGCAGCGCGCGCCGCGGCGTCCGCTCCGGCGGTACGCCCGGCCCCGAGGCTCCCGACGGCGGCGCAGACATGCGCGCAAGGCTATCGGCGTCACGCGACGGAGGTGCGACGTCGCATGGCCCGATGCTCCTGCGCCGGCATCGGCGGTTCCCGCGCACCATGCATGGCTGGGACGGCCGCGACATTGGCATGTCTCGGCAACGTTCCCCCGCCAGGTTTGTCGCCCCCCGCCAAAGGGAGCCAACCGAGTGGCCCTAAGCTGAGGAGTTATGGCCCGAATCGAAAAGCTGCTCGTTGCCAACCGCGGCGAGATCGCCGTTCGCATCGTCCGCGCAGCCAAAGACGCCGGCATCGCCACCGTCGCCGTTTACGCGGACCAGGACCGCGACGCCATGCACGTGCGGCACGCCGACGAGGCCTACGCGCTCCGGGGCACGACGAGTGCCGAGACGTACCTCGTGATCGACAAGCTCATGTCGGTCGCCCGCCGTTCGGGCGCGAACGCGGTGCACCCGGGGTACGGGTTCCTCGCCGAGAACAGCGATTTCGCCCGCGCGGTCATCGACGCCGGTCTCGTCTGGATCGGCCCGTCGCCCGAGGCCATCGACGCGCTCGGTGACAAGGTCACGGCCCGCCACGTCGCCGAGCAGGTGGGCGCCCCCCTAGCGCCCGGCACCCTCGAACCCGTCTCGAGCGCCGACGAGGTCGTCGCGTTCGCCGACGAGCACGGCCTGCCCATCGCGATCAAGGCCGCATACGGTGGCGGTGGCCGCGGCCTGAAGGTCGCCCGCGAGCGCGACGAGATCGCCGAGCTGCTGGCGTCGGCGCAGCGCGAGGCCGTTGCGGCGTTCGGCCGCGGTGAGTGCTTCGTCGAGAAGTACCTCGACCGTCCCAGACACGTCGAGACGCAGTGCCTGGCCGACGCGCACGGCAACGTCGTCGTCGTCTCGACGCGCGACTGCTCGCTCCAGCGCCGTCACCAGAAGCTCGTGGAAGAGGCGCCGGCTCCCTTCCTGACCGACGCGCAGCGCGACGAGCTCTACCGGTCGTCCAAGGCGATCCTGAGAGAGGTCGGCTATGTCGGCGCCGGCACGTGCGAGTTCCTCCTCGCCGCCGACGGCACCATCGCCTTCCTCGAGGTCAATACGCGGCTGCAGGTCGAGCATCCCGTGTCGGAAGAGGTGACCGGCCTCGACCTCGTGCGCGAGCAGTTCCGCATTGCCGAGGGGCACGAGCTCGGGTATGACGACCCCGAGGTGCGGGGACACTCGATCGAGTTCCGCATCAACGGCGAAGACGCCGGCCGCGGCTTCTTCCCCGCTCCCGGCCACATCCAGATGTACAAGCTGCCCGGCGGCCCCGGCGTGCGGGTCGACTCCGGCGTGCGCACCGGCGACGTCATCACTGGCGCGTTCGACTCGCTGCTCGCGAAGCTCATCGTGACCGGCACGACGCGGGAGGAGGCCCTCGCCCGGGCCCGCCGCGCGCTCGACGACTTCGAGATCAGCGGCATGCCGACGGTGATCCCGTTCCACCGTGACGTCGTGCGCCAGCCGGCGTTCACGGCCGAGAACGGCTCGTTCGAGGTGTTCACGCGCTGGATCGAAACCGAGTACGACAACACCATCGAACCCTGGTCGGGGGAGGCGGACGAGCCTCCCGGGCCGGCGCTGCGACGCAACGTGGTCGTCGAGGTCAACGACAAGCGCATCGAGGTGTCACTGCCCGAGCGCCTGCTCATCGCGGCCGGGATCCAGCACGGCGGCGTCGGCCGCACCATGCAGGGGCACCCGCCGCGCCGCCGCACCCCGCAGTCGGTCACGACCGAGGGGGCGGGCTCGGTGCAGGCTCCCATGCAGGCCACGATCGTGACGTTCTCGGTCGAAGAGGGTCAGTCGGTCGTCAAGGGCGACCTGTTGGTGGTGCTCGAGGCCATGAAGATGGAGCAGCCGATCCACGCCGATCGCGACGGCGTCGTGCGCGGGCTCACCGGCGCGCCCGGCCAGACCGTCCCGAGCGGCACCAAGCTGTTGGAGCTCGTCGACGCGTAGGCCGGCGTCGCGCACGCGTGATCGAAACCGTGATGTTGCCACCGCCATCGCGCACTGCGGCCCAGCGGTGGAATGGCCAACCGAATCGGTCACCCTCGCCCGGGCCAAACCGATCAGTGGCGAACGTCGTTCGCGCTACTCGTTGTCGATCTGCGGGATGTGCATGGCCCGCGCCGCGTCGGTGAGCGAGCCCGACAGCGACGGGTACACGGCCCAGGCGCGTGCGAACTGGTCGACCGTCAATCGCTGCTCGATCGCGATCGACAGCGCGAGCAGCAGTTCGGATGCCTTGGGGGCGACGATGACGCCGCCGACGATGGTCGGCGTGTCCTTGCCGGCGATGAGCTTCACGAAGCCGTCTTTGAAGCCGTGCATCTTCGCGCGCGCGTTGTGCGCGAGCGGCAGTTTGAAGACGCGCCCGCCGCGAAGGCCCTCCTCGATCGCGTTCTGCTGCCAGCCGACGGTGGCGATCTCGGGGTAGGTGAAGATATTCGATGCCACGTTGCGCCGGATGATCGGGCGCACCTCGTCGCCGAGCGCGTGGAACACACCCGTGCGCCCCTGGACCGACGCGACCGACGCGAGCGGCAGGAAGTCGGTGCAGTCGCCGGCCGCGTAGATGTTCGGCACCGAGGTGCGCGCGACACGGTTGACGCGGATGTGACCGGACGCCGTCGTCTCGACACCGATCTTGTCGAGGCCGATGCCGCCAGTATTGGGGGTCGACCCCACGGCGATGAGCACGTGCGAGCCGCGCACCTGTCTGCCGCCCTCGAGCGTGACGACGACCTCGTCGCCGTCGCGCACGGCGGACTCGGCCCGCGACTTGGACAGCACGTTCATGCCGTTTCGCTTGAACACGTTCTCGATGACGTCGGCGGCGTCGGCGTCTTCGCCGGGCAGCACTCGGTCGCGGCTCGAGACGAGCGTGACCTTCGTGCCGAGCGCGAGATAGGCCGAGGCGAACTCGGCGCCAGTGACGCCCGATCCGACGACGATGAGGTGGCTCGGCAGTTCCGAGATGCCGTAGAGCTGCGTCCACGTGAGAATGCGCTCGCCGTCCGGCTTGGCCGTCGGCAGGGTGCGCGGCGTTGCGCCGACCGAGACGACGGCCGTGTCGAAGTCGAACGAGTCGAAGTCGGTGCCCTTCGCGTCGGTGCGCACCGAGAGGGTCGAGGCGCTCTCGAAGTGCCCCTCGCCCTCGACGATGCGCACGCCCGCCTCCTCGAGGGTGCCGTGCATGTCGTCGGACTGGCTGCGCGCGAGACGCAGCAGGCGCTGGTTCATCTTGCGGAGGTTGACGGCGATCTCGGGGCGCTGGGCCTTGCCGTCGTCGCCGCGCGTGTAGAACTGCAGGCCGAGTTCACCCGAGCCCGCGATCTCGTTCGCAGCCTCCGCGGTCGCGATCAGGGTCTTCGAGGGAACGACGTCGGTCAGCACTGCCGAGCCGCCGATGCCGGAGCGTTCGATGAGCGTGACGTCGGCGCCGAGCTGGGCGCCGGAGAGCGCCGCTTCATATCCGCCGGGTCCTCCGCCCAGAACGACGATGCGGTGCTTGCGGTCGAAGGTTGTGGCCATGCGCCAATCCTGCCAGTGCTCGGCACCGGCGATGGCACGACCGCCCGCACCGGCCACCTGACCTTCACCTCACGTACGCTTCCAGATATGACCACGTTGCCGTCACTCGACCTTGACGACCCGGCCGCTTCCCCCGTCGACGTCGCCGCAGCGGCCGCACGTTCGATCGCGGAGGCCACCGGTGTGGAGCGCCACGACATCGCCCTCACGCTCGGCAGCGGATGGGGGCAGACCGCCGACGTGCTCGGCGAAACGGTCGCGAGCATCCCGGCCCACGAGATCCCCGGGTTCTCGAGATCGGCCGTCGCCGGACACCCGGGAACGATCCGCTCGGTGCGCCTCGAACGCGGCGGCCACGCGCTCGTCATCGGGGCGCGAACGCACCTCTACGAGGGGCTCGGCGTGCGGCGCGTCGTGCATTCGGTGCGCACGGCCGCGGCGGCCGGATGCTCCATCATGGTGCTGACGAACGGCGCGGGAGGGGTGCGTCCCGAGTGGGCGCCCGGCACGCCCGTGCTGATCTCGGACCACATCAACCTGACCGCGGCATCGCCGCTCGAGGGCGCCACCTTCATCGATCTCACCGACCTGTACTCGGCCCGGCTCCGGGCGATCGCCCGCGAGGTGCGCGATCTCGACGAGGGCGTCTACGTCCAGAATCGCGGCCCCCACTACGAAACACCGGCCGAGGTGCGCATGGCTCGCGCGATCGGCGGCGACATCGTCGGCATGTCGACCGCGCTCGAGGCGATCGCGGCGCGGGAGGCCGGCATGGAGGTGCTCGGCCTCTCGCTCATCACGAACGCAGCCGCCGGCGTTTCGCCGCACCCGCTCAGCCACGAGGAGGTCATCGAGGCCGGGCGTGCCGCCGAGGGCGAGCTCGCCCGGCTGCTGGCCGGCATCGTCGGGAGGCTCTCGTGAGCGGCACGGAGCTCGGCGGCGGCGGGAACCGTGACGAGTGTCTGACCCACGAGGTGCGGCGGGGCGAGGGCTCCGGCACTCGCGGTGGCGACGCCAATGGCCGTCTCCTCGGCGCAGGCTCAGGCGCGGGGACCGCCGGCGTCGGGACGACCGGCCCGGGCGCGACCGGAGCCCCGGCGGGAATGCCGGTCGCGGGCGAAACCCTCTCGCGCCAGCTGCAGGTTTCGCTGCGCTTCGCCGCGAGCCGGTGGGCCGAACAGGACCCGGACCCCGTGACCAGGGCCGAGCTCGAGGAGCTGCTCCAACGGGCGGGCGACCCCGACCCGAATCCCGCCGGCATCCCGCCCGATGACACCTCCGACACGGCGGTCGCCTGGCGCGGACTGCGCGACCGATTCCGCAGCCGGCTCGCCTTCGGAACGGCGGGGCTCCGAGGCGAGCTGGGCGCGGGCCCCGCGCGCATGAATCGCGTTCTCGTGGCCCAGACGGCACGGGGGTTCGCCGACTACCTGCTTGCCCGCGGGGAGCAGCCGTCGATCGTGATCGGCTATGACGCGCGCATCAACTCCGACGTGTTCGCGCGCGACACGGCCGAGCTCATGCAGGGCGCCGGCGTGCGGGCCACGCTGCTCCCCCGCCCGCTGCCGACACCGGTGCTGGCCTTTGCCGTGCGCGACCTGGGTGCCGACGCCGGCGTCATGGTGACGGCCTCGCACAACCCCAAGCGCGACAACGGTTACAAGGTGTTCCTCGGCGGGGCCGATGGCGGCTCGCAGATCATTGCGCCAGCCGACGCCGAGATCGCGGCCGCGATCGGCGAGGTCGCGCACGGCAGCCTCGTGACCGAGCTCCCCCGCAGCGGCGACTACGAGATCGCTGGCGAAGACCTCGTCGAGCGATACGTCGCGGCGACCGCCGCATCCTTCCGCGGCACCGTCGCCCCGCTGCGGGTCGTCTACACGCCGATGCACGGCGTCGGCTGGGCCACGTTCCGCGATGTGCTCGACGCCGCGGGCCTGCCGCATCCGACCCTCGTGCACCATCAGACGGAGCCCGACGGCGCCTTCCCGACCCTTGACTTCCCCAACCCCGAGGAGCCGGGCGCCCTCGATCTCGCGTACGCCGCGGGCGACACGGTGCTGGCTGACCTTGTGATCGCCCACGACCCCGACGCCGACCGGCTCGCGGTTGCGATCCCCACGGCGCACGGATGGCACCGCTTCGGCGGCAACGAGATCGGGCGCCTGCTCGGCTGGCGCGCCGCCGAGCACCTCGCCGCGACGGGTGAGACCGGCACGCTCGCGACGTCGCTCGTGTCATCGCCGGCCCTGCGCGCCGTCGCCGATGCCTACGGGCTTGGCTATGCCGAGACGCCGACGGGCTTCAAGTGGATCTCTCGGGCGGAGGGCATCGCCTTCGGCTACGAAGAGGCGCTTGGCTATCTCGTCGACCCCGAGAAGGTGCGCGACAAAGACGGCATCTCGGCCGCGCTCGCGGTGCTCGAGCTGGCCATGCGGCTCGCCGCCGAGAACCGCACGCTGCTTGATCTCGAAGCCGAGTTCGCCGAGAGATTCGGCGCGTTCGCTTCGCGCCAGGTGTCGACGCGATTCGCGGTGCTGAGCGAGATCCCCCGCGTCATGCGGGCGTTGCGGGATGCCCCTCCCGCGGCGATCGGCGACGTCGCGGTCTCGCGGCGCGACGATTTCGCCGCGGGCCTCGACGGCATCCCGCCGAGCGACATCCTTCGGCTGTGGTTGGCCGACGGCACGCGCGTCATGATCCGCCCGAGCGGCACCGAGCCGAAGATCAAGGTGTACATCGACGCGGTCGCGACGGGCGACGGGTCGTCGCGGCAGCTCACGGCGAAGGCCGAGGCGGCGGCCGAAGCGGCAGCGGCCGGAGCGCGAGCGCTGCTCGAGGCCATGTAGCGGCCCTTCGGCACCGGGACCGACGCCTCCCCGTCGGCACCGGGATCGACGCCTCCCCCGTCGGCACCTCGACGATCGTGCGGCGGCTACGTGACCGGACGTCCGCTCCTCGGCATTCTTGCCGCGACTACCCGACCGGACACTCGCTACCGAACGTCGGGTCGAGGGTGTCCGTTGCGGTAGCGACGTGCCCAGCGCACCGTCATCCGCAGCGTCTACCGCGGCGCGTGACGCTCGAGGAACTCGTACACGTCGACCTTGTCGACGCCATCCGTCGATCCGTCGGGCATCGCGGCGAGCAGTGACGTCGTGAGCCTCGCGCTCGGCATCACGTGGTCGCCCCAGTACGCCGAGCGGTCGGGGTCGGGCTCGCGGCAGCAGGCCGGGTCGGGGCACGTCGACGTCAACCGCCGTTTCGTATCGCGCCCCCGGAACCACTTCGCGTGCGCGAACGACGTGCCGAGGCTCACCGAGAACTCGCCGTTCGCCGACGACTGGATGCTCGAGGTGCACCAGTAGGTGCCGGCCGGCTTGTCGGTGTACTGGTGGTACGGGCTCAGCCGGTCCTCGACCTCGAAGACCTGCCGCGCGCTCCACCAGCGGCAGACGGTCTGCCCCTCGACCGACCCGAGCGCGTCGACCGGGAATTGCACGGCGTCGTTCTCGTACGCCTTCGACAGCACGCCGCTCGAGTTGACCTTGAGGAAGTGCACGGGGATGCCGAGGTGCGCCGTCGCGAGCGTGGTGAATCGGTGCGCTGCCGTCTCGTACGTGACCGCGAAGTGGTCGCGCAGGTCTTCGACCGAAAGCTCGCGCGCATCCTTCGCCGCCTTGAGAAACTCGACAGCGCTCGCCTCTGGGATCATCAGGGCGCCCGCGAGGTAGTTGGTCTCGACCCGCTGACGCAGCAGGTCCCCGTAGTCCTTCGGCGCGGGCTGACGAAGCACGTGCGCGGCGAGCGCCTGCAGCAGGGCCGAACGCGGGTCGGTGCCCGGCTGCCGCACGGCCAGATAGATGCGGCCGTTGCGGTGGTCGGTGATGCTGCGCGTCGTGATCGGCAGGTCGTTGACGTAGTGGAGCGTGAAGCCGAGGTGGTCGGCGAGCTGCGACGTCGCCCGCTGCGAGAGCGGGCCGCCTCGGTGGTTGATCGCCGCGAGCAGCTCGGCCGCCGCGCGTTCGAGCTCCTCGTAGGAGTTGTTGCGCTTTCGCTGCTGCCCCCGGAGCTCGGTGTTGGCGATGCGGGCCTCCTCGGGCGTCGACGCGCGCTGCCGGTGCAGGCGTTCGAGCTCATCGTGCAGCCGCAGAATGGTCTCGATCGCCTCGTCGCTCAGCGACTTGCGCACCGCGACGGGCGGGAGCTGCAACGACGCGAAGATCGGGCCGCGCTGCACGCGCTCGAGCGCGATCTCGAGTTCGTCGCGCCTCGACAGCCCCGCGGGCTCGAGGAGGGCGTCGAAGGATGCGCCGAGCACGCGGGCGATGCGCTGCAGCTCCGCCACCTTCAGTTCGCGCTTGCCGTTCTCGATCACCGACACCTGTGAGGCGGCGCGGCCGATCGCGGCCCCGAGATCGTCAACCGTCATGCCTCGTGAGCGCCGCAATTGCCGAATGCGGCGGCCGATCGTCAACGTGTCGAGCATCTCTTCATCGTCCACGTCTACGTGCGCTCCTCGGGTCATGCACGGAGTCTCGCACACCAGGTACTTCTGCAGATCAGAAGACCACCTCTTTTTCTGCTCGCCTTCCACGCGAAGAAGCGCCGAGATTGCCGCAAGCTCGAAGCACCCGGGAACCGCGACGCCGCCGCAACCGGAGCATCCCGCCAGGCGCGTATCCACCCACCGACGAAGGAGACTCCATGAGCACCACCGCCACCGACCCCCGCCTCGAGACTGCAGCCGACCTGCAGGCCGAGTGGAACACGAACCCCCGGTGGGCGAACGTGCGCCGCGACTACACCGCCGACGACGTCGTCGCGCTGCGCGGCCCGATCGTCGAGGAGTCGACGCTCGCCCGTCTCGGCGCCGAGAAGCTGTGGACCAAGATCCAGGAGAACTCCGACAACCCCGAAAGCTGGGTGTACGCGCTCGGCGCGCTCACCGGCAACCAGGCCGTGCAGCAGGTGCGCGCGGGCCTGCAAGCCATCTATCTCTCGGGCTGGCAGGTCGCGGCCGACGCGAACCTCTCAGGCCACACCTACCCCGACCAGAGCCTCTACCCCGCCAACTCAGTGCCGTCGGTTGTGCGCCGCGTCAACAACGCCCTGCTGCGCGCGGGCCAGATCGAGTTCGCCGAGACCGGCACCACGAGCCGCGACTGGCAGGCGCCGATCGTCGCCGACGCCGAGGCTGGATTCGGCGGACCCCTCAACGCCTACGAGCTCATGACCGCCATGATCGCGGCGGGCGCGGCCGGCGTGCACTGGGAAGACCAGCTCGCGAGCGAGAAGAAGTGCGGCCACATGGGCGGCAAGGTGCTCGTGCCCACGCAGCAGCACATCCGCACCCTCAATGCGGCGCGCCTTGCGGCCGATGTCGCGGGCGTGCCCTCGATCATCATCGCCCGCACCGACGCGCTCGCCGCCACCCTGCTGACGAGCGACATCGACGAGCGCGACCGCCCGTTCGTCACCGGCGAGCGGACGCCGGAGGGCTTCTACAACGTGCGAGGCGGCATCGAGCCGGTCATCGCCCGCGGCCATGCCTACGCCCCCTACGCCGACCTGCTCTGGGTCGAGTCGGGAACCCCCGACCTCGACCTCGCCCGCCGCTTCGCCGAGTCGATCCACGCGGAGTTCCCCGACCAGAAACTCGCCTACAACTGCTCGCCGAGCTTCAACTGGAAGCGTCACCTCGACGACGACACAATCGCGTCGTTCCAGCGCGAGCTGTCGGCCATGGGGTACGCGTTCCAGTTCATCACCCTCGCGGGTTTCCACTCCCTCAACTACGCCATGTTCGACCTCGCGACCGGCTACAACGAGCGCCAGATGGAGGCCTACGTCGAGCTGCAGGAGGCGGAGTTCGCCGCCGAACACCGCGGATACACGGCAACCAAGCACCAGGCCGAGGTCGGCACCGGCTACTTCGACCGCATCAGCACCGCGCTCAATCCCGAAAGCGCCACGCTCGCGCTCGTGGGCTCCACCGAGTCCGAGCAGTTCCACTGACCACGACGCGCCGTCCGCTCGTTCCTCACCGCGACGCGCGCTCCCACACAGCGAAACGAGACGAGACCATGAACACCAGCATCCTCGCGCCGGGCGCTCGCCCGAGCGGCAACACCACGACCGCCGCAGCACGGACGGCGACGGAGGGCGAGGCCCTCCGCGGACCTGCCCCCTACGCCCGGCGGCGCAGCAGCATCAAGGTGTGCGGGCCCCTCGGCGAGCGCTTCGACGAGATCCTCACGCCGGCGGCGATCCGATTCATCACCGCGCTGCACGACCGATTCGCCGATCGCCGCTCGACGCACCTGCAGCACAACGCCGGCCGGCAGGCCATGATCGACCGCGGCGTCGATCCCGGCTTCCTCTCGGCCACTGCGGCCATTCGCGACGAGCCCACGTGGCGCGTCGCGCCCCCGGCGTCCGGGCTCGCCGACCGGCGCGTCGAGCTCACCGGCCCGACCGACCGGCAGACCGCGGTCGAGGCCCTCGAATCGGGCGCGCAGGTGTGGCTGGCAGACCACGAAGACGGTCTCAGCCCGACCTGGCAGAACGTCATCGGCGGGCAGGTGACCCTCTTCGACGCGATTCGAGGCCGGATCGGCAATGAACCCGAGCGGGCGCCCACGATCGTGTTCCGGCCACGCGGCTGGCACCTCAAGGAGCATCATCTGCGGTACGTCGACTCGGCGGGCGAGGTGACCCCGGCATCCGGCACGCTCACCGACTTCGGGCTCTACCTCTTTCACAACGCACGCGAGCTCATCGCCCGCGGCACCGGCCCGTACTTCTCCCTGCCGAAGCTCGAGAACCACCTCGGCGCCCGGCTGTGGGACGACGTGTTCACGTTCTCGGAGAACGCCCTCGGGCTCGACCACGGCACAATCCGAGCGACCGTGCTGATCGAGACCATCACCGCGGCCTTCGAGATGGAGGAGATCCTGTACGAGCTGCGCGACCACTGCGCAGGCCTCGTCGCCGGCCGGTGGGACTACCTGTTCAGCGCGATCAAGGCGTTCCGCAAGCGCGGGCGGTCGTACCTCCTGCCCGACCGCCGCCAGATCACGGCGACCGCGCCGTTCATGCACGCGTTCACCGAGCTTCTCGTGCAGACCGCCCATAAGCGCGGCGCGCACGCGATCGGCGGCATGAAGGCCTTCATCCCCGACCCGAACGAGCCCGCCCTCACCGAGGCCGCGCTCACCCGCATCGCCGCCGGCAAGCGCCGCGAAGCCGAGGCCGGCTACGACGGCACGTGGGTCGCGCACCCCGGCCTCATCGCGACCGCGAGCGCCGAGTTCGACGCCGTGCTCCAGGGCCGCCCCAACCAGCTCGAGCACACCCGCGACGATGTGCGCGTGACCGCGGCCGACCTGCTGCGCTTCGAGCTGGACGGCAGCAGCATCACCGCCGAGGGCATCCGGCACAACGTGTCGGTCGCGCTCCGCTACCTCGAGTCGTGGATGCGCGGCCACGGCTCGGTCGCCATCGATGGCCTGGTGGAGGACGCGTCGACCGCCGAGATCAGCCGCTCGCAGCTTTGGCACTGGATCCAGCAGGGCGCCCTCACCGAGGACAACCGCCCCATCGTGCGAGAGCGGGTCGAATGGGTCATCGACGCGACCCTCGCCGGGATCGACCGCCGCGACGGCGATCGGTTCGACGACGCCGCAGAGCTGCTGCGCGAGCTCGCGCTCGGCGATGAGTTCCCGGCGTTCCTCACCAACCCGGCCTACCGGCGCTACCTGGGCTAGACGGTCGCGGCTACCGCGCGGGTGGGAGCGGCTCGCCCTCGGGACCGATCACCTTCAGGGGCGAGACCACCTCCGTGATGGCCGCAGCGAGCTCGTCGGCATCATCGGCGCGCAGGAACCAGTCGACGGCTTCGTCGTTGTCGAGCAGCTTCGCCAGCACGGCGATGATCTTCACGTGCTCGTCCGGCCGCGTCACCGCGAGGGCGACGACGACACGCACCGGATCATTGTTGGGATGCCCGAACGACACGCCGTCAGGGAAGGTCAGCACCGCGGCGGCGTTCTCGCGCACGTCGGGCCCTGGGCGGGCGTGCACGAGCGCGATGCCGGGCGCGACGACGACGTACGGGCCAAATGCGTCGATGACCCAGAGCATCCGATCGCTATACCCGTTCTTGGTCGCGCCGATCGTTTCAAGCACCTTGCCCGCGGCGGTCACGGCTTCGCGCCATGTCACGGCCTGTCGACCGAGGCGGATGCAGTCGCCGCCGAAGCGGATGGTGGTGTGCTGCGGGCTCACTCGGCGGTGACCCCGTCGGCGACGTCGTCGAAGCCATCCTCGATGAGATCCGCCAGCTCGTCGCGGCGCTCGACCGGCAAGAACGCGGCCTCGGCGGCGTTGAGCTGGAACGTCAACAGGTCGTCGAGGTCGTAGTCGAACGCGTCGGAGAGCAGCTGCAGCTCCCGCGTGATCGTCGTGGCGCTCATGAGCCGGTTGTCGGTGTTGACCGTGACCGTGAAGCCGAGCTGGTAGAGCAGGTCGAACGGGTGATCGAAGAGCTCGTCGCCCCACTGCTCGATCGCGCCGGTCTGCAGGTTCGACGACGGGCTCAGCTCGAGCGGGATGCGTCGGTCACGCACCCAGCGTGCGAGCGGCCCGAGCGTGACGAAGGTCGCGTCGTCGTCGCCCTCGTCGTCGACCTCGATGTCTTCCGCGAGGCGCACACCGTGACCGAGCCGCAGGGCGCGCGCGTCGTCGAGGGCGCCGCGGATCGATTCGAGCCCGTCCGCCTCACCCGCGTGCACGGTGACGGGGAAGTGCTCGCTCGCGAGCAGGTCGAACGACGGCTGCAGCAGCGACGGCGGGAAGCCGTGCTCGGGCCCGGCGATGTCGAAACCGACCACGCCGCGGTCTCGGTGGCGCAGGGCGAGCTCGGCAATCTCGCGACCGTCGCCCGCGTGCCGCATCGCGCTCACGATCTGGCCGACACGGATGCGGTGCCCCGAGTGCCGTACCGCGTCGATGCCCTGCTCGATGCCCTCCTGGACGGCATCGACCGTCTCGTCGAGGCTGAGCCCGCGCGCGAGGTGCTGCTCGGGCGCCCAGCGCACTTCGCCGTAGATCACGCCGTCGGCGGCGAGGTCGAGCACGAAGTCTCGGGCGACGCGGCGCAGGCCCTGGCGGGTCTGCATGACGGCGGTCGTCACGTCGAAGGTCTTGAGGTACTCGACGAGCGAACCCGAGTCCGCCTGGTCGGCGAACCAGCGCGCGAGCGCGAGCGCGTCGCCCTCGGGCAGGTCGATCCCGATCTCATCGGCGAGCTCGATGATCGTCTGCGGGCGCAGACCGCCGTCGAGGTGATCGTGCAGTGACACTTTCGGCAGGGGCGCGATGGGGGTGCCGTCGCGCAGAACGGCCGGCTGCTGTCGTGTCACTGAGGTCTCCGTTGAATCCGCCCGCGCGTGCACCGGCGGGCTTGGCGGTGCCCCACAAGGGTAGCGCGCGCCACGCCGCCGGTCGTTACCGTTTCGTGTTGTGGACGGCGCGGCCTGTGGAGCGCCGTCTCGCTGCAGGATGCTCGTCCCTCCCGCGTGCGCGCCGTGCCCGTGCCCGGGCCGGCGCCCGGGGTCAGCGCCGAACGGTTCGCCGGATCCCGGACGCCTGGTCGCGTTGTGCGGACGTTGCGTCACATACCGGCCAATCGCCGCCGCCATGCTGAGCGCATGCCAACCGAAACCACGCCTATCCCGACCGTCGCCGCCGTGAATGCGGCCGCCGGCCCCACCGCACTCGAGCGCCCTGCCGGCATCCGCTGGCTCGCTCTCGTGGCGCTCATGGTGACGAGCTTCACACTCGTGACGGCCGAGTTCCTCCCGAGCGGCATCCTCACCGAGATGGCGGCCGACCTCGGCGTCACCCCCGGCCAGGCGGGACAGAGCGTGACCGCGACCGCCGTCGTGGGCTTCCTCGTGGCGCCGACCATCAGCATCCTGACGCCCGGCATCGATCGCCGCACGCTGCTCGTGTGGTTGACGGTGATGGCGGCCGCGTCGAACCTCATCGTCGCGATCTCGCCGAACCTCGTCCTGCTGCTCGTCGCGCGATTCCTGCTCGGCGCCGCACTGAGCGGATTCTGGGCGATGTCGCTCACGATCACGGCCAAGCTGACGGGGCCGGAGCGCCTCGGCCGCGGCATGATGCTCGTCAACGCGGGCACCTCGATGGCGACGGTCGCCGGCGTCCCGATCGGCGTCGTGGTCAGCTCGGCCTTCGACTGGCGCGTCGCGTTCATCGCGGCGGCCGTGGTCTCGATCGTCGTCGCGCTCGCGCTGCGGCTCCTGCTGCCGCGCGTGGAGGCGGCGAAGGCGCAGAGCCTGCGCCTGCTCGGCGACACGCTGCGCCGCCCCGCCCTCGGTGTCGGCCTGGCCGGCCATGTGCTCATCGTGCTCGGGCACATCACCGCCTACACCTTCATCCGCCTCGCGCTCGGGCGCGTGGACGGGCTCGACGAGGGCGGTGCCGCGTTCATGCTCGTCGCGTTCGGCATCGGCGGCCTCGTCGGGACGTTCGTGATCGGCATGCTCGTCGACCGGTACCTGTCGGTGCTCCGCTCCGTCGTTCCCGCGCTCATCGCCGTCTCGGTGCTGATGTTGGCGCTCATGTCCTCGTCGCTCGTGCTCGTCGCGATCGCGGTCTTCGCGTGGGGCATCGGATTCGGCGCGTGGCTATTGACGGTCACCACCTGGATCGGCCGTCAGGCCCCCGACCGCCTCGAGGCCGGCGGCGGGCTCGTCGTGGCCGGGTTCCAGGGCGCCATCGCGCTCGGCGCGGGCGTCGGCGGCCTGCTCGTCGACCTCCTCGGCATCTTCCCCACACTGCTGGTCGCAGTCGGAGCGCTCATCGTCGGCGGGGCGATGTTCGGGAGCGCGGGGCGCGGAGGGCGACGCCGCCGGTAGCGGACGCGGGGGCGACGGCGCCGCGCGGCGAACCGCCGATGGGGCTTCCGGCTTCCGCCGCGCGTGCCCCGGCACGTGGCGAGCCTCGGCCTGTCCGATCAGGAGGCCTCCGCGACGGTCACGGCCGTGGCGCCAGCGACCGCGCGCTGGCGCCACGCGGCCGGCGGGTGCCCGGTGTGCCGCCGGAAGGCCCGGCTGAACCCAGCCTCCGACTCGTACCCCAGCTGATGCGCGACCGCCGCGACGCTCAGCCCGTCGCGCTGCAACATGGCCTTCGCGTGCGCCATTCGCACCGCCGTGAGGTAGCTGGCCGGCGATTGGCCCACGAGGTTGCGAAAGCGCTCGGCGAACACCGAGCGCGACATGGCGCCGACGGTCGCGAGCTCGCCGACCGACCAGGCGTGCCCGGGGTCGCCATGGATCGCGTCGAGCACCCGCGCGAGGCGCGGATCGTCGGTTCGCAGGAGCCAGTCGCCCGGCGCGCAGCCGAGCTCGCTCCAGGCGCGCACGGCGACCGCGACGACGGTGGTGGCGATGTGCGCGCACACGACCGAGTCGGCGATGCGGGAGCGGCGCTCCTCGCAGCTGTTCCCCATGGCCGCGGCGAGGCCCGCGACGGCGGGTTCATGGGTCGCGAAATCGCGGACGACGAGCATCGATGGCAACGTTCCCAGGGCGAACGGGGCCGTGCCCGCGAACGCGAGATCGCTCAGAATCACGTGCGCGGCGGGATCGTCGGCGACGAGCTCGAAGGGGCGGCCCGCAACCGACAGTGCGAGGTCGCCGGCGTTCAGCTCGCGCGAGCAGCTCGCCAGCTGGCCGTCACCGGGGCCGCGTGTGCCGACCGCAGGGCCGACCGCCGCGCCGTCAACCTCGGCGACGACCCGCTGTCGCACGCGGACCGAGCCGCCCGTTACGTAAAGCATCACCGGGTGCCCGCCCCGGTGCCACGCCGGCCCATCGAGGCTCGGGTCGATGACGCGAGTTTCCGTGACGCGCCACTCGAGCGCGCCGAGAACGCGCTCGAGGGCACGCCCGGCGACCGTCGACGCGGTCGCGTCACCGGGAGCCGCGCCGAACGGCGAGGCGGTCGCGCTGGCGCGGGCGGTCCCGGTTGCGGTGAGGCCTGGCGCGGCATCGACACCGGCGCGAACACGCGACGGCGAATCGGCGATCGTCATGACCACGCCAACACCCCGGCGGTGCGGGCTATTCCGCCGGCCGCGCGGGCGGCCAGCCGGGTGCTACGCCCCGATGCGCCCCGCGATCAGCGGACCACCGTCCAGCACCTCCGACCCCTCGTCGCCGATCGCCCACGCGCCTTCGAGCGCCTCGAGGGCGCGCGGGAGGCGGGCGCCGTCGTCGGCCGACAGCGTGAAGAGCGGATCACCCGCGCGCACGGTGTCGCCCGGTTTCGCGTGCAGCTCGATCCCGGCGGCGTGCACCACCGGATCCTGCTGGCGCGCCCGACCGGCGCCGAGCCGCCAGGCCGCGACGCCGAACGGCAGGGCGAGCTGCGTCGTGAGCACACCGTCGCGCTCGGCGCGCACGACGTGCGTCTCCCTCGGTGCCGGAAGCGGGGCATCCACGTCACCGCCCTGCGCCGTGATCATCGCCCGCCACGCATCCATCGCCCGCCCCGACGAGATCGCCCCCTCGACGTCGGCGTCGGGCTGCCCCACCAGGCGCAGCATCTCGCGCGCGAGCGCGACGGTGAGCTCGACGACATCCGCCGGCCCGCCGCCCTCGAGCACCTCGACCGACTCGCGCACCTCGTTCGCGTTGCCGATCGCGCGGCCGAGCGGCACCTCCATGTTGGTCAGCAGGGCCGTCGTACGCACGCCGGCGTCCTCGCCGAGCGCGACCATGGTCTCCGCGAGCTCCCGTGACCGCTCGATGGCGCCCATGAACGAGCCCGAGCCGAACTTCACGTCGAGCACGAGCGAGCCCGTCCCCTCGGCGATCTTCTTCGACATGATGCTCGAGGCGATGAGCGGAATGCACTCGACCGTCCCGGTCACGTCGCGCAGCGCGTAGAGGCGCTTGTCGGCGGGCGCGAGCGAGGCGCCGGCCGCGCAGATCGCGCCGCCGATCGTGCCGAGCTGGGCGAGCAGCGCCTCGGCCGACAGCTCGGCCCGCCAACCGCGGATCGACTCGAGCTTGTCGAGCGTTCCGCCCGTGTGGCCGAGACCGCGGCCCGAGAGCTGAGGAACGGCGACACCGAACGACGCGACGATCGGTACGAGCGGAAGCGTGATCTTGTCGCCGACACCGCCCGTCGAGTGCTTGTCGACGGTCGGCCGGTCGAGCGTGCCGAAGCTCATGCGCTCGCCCGAGGCGATCATGGCGAGCGTCAGGTCGCGGATCTCGCGGCGGTCCATGCCGTTGAGGAAGATCGCCATTGCGAGCGCCGACATCTGCTCGTCCGCCACGTATCCGCTCGCGTAGCGCGAGACCAGCCAGTCGATTGCGTCGGTCGCGAGCTCGCCGCCGTCGCGCTTCGTGCGAATGAGGTCGACGGCGTCGAACGGCTCCGGCTGCGGCGCGTTGGCCGCGGCACCGCCGTCGGTGGGGGTTCCGGATGCCGTGGGCTCGGTCACGAGGTCTCCTTCGCTGCGCGCGTGGTTCCCCGTGCGGCCTCGCCGGCACGGGGCTTCTCAGGCTATCGGGGCCGTGCCAGCTCAGTGGCCCCTGCCTGGCATCCCGTTGGATTCGATCGTCCGCGACGCGACGTCGCGAGTCGCGGGACGAGCGGGGCGACAGCGAACGGCGAGTCGACCGGCCCCCGGGGGCGAGTCGACCGGCCCCCGGGGACTGCGGTCGATGCTGGGGCCGCGACCGCGCGCCAGATCGGGGACTGATGTGGCGAGCCTGCGGTCCCGTGACGACCACTTGTGGCATCCGGCGCGCAGCAGATGCTCGAGGACCGTCCACGTCTGCTGCCAGTCATGCCGGACCTGCTGAAACGTCAACCGGACGGTCATGTAACCGAGCGCGACAGCGATGAGGTCACGGCGCCGGTCCTCCGCGTGGTGCTCGTCTCGCGTGTGGAACGCGGCCGAGTCGCACTCGATGATCAGGCGGTCGCCGACCAGGAGGTCGACACGGCCGACTCCCTCGATCTCGGCCTGCGCGGTGAACGGCACGTTGCGGCCGCGCAGCGCGTTCCGCACGATCGTCTCCGTGCCCGACTGGCTGCGCCCGTCGGCGTGCAGAATCAGGCGTCGGACGCGTCTCGGTGCCGCGTTCGCGAGGAGATGCAACTCGTCGAGCGTGCGAAGTCGCTTGTTGACGATCGAGTCGGCCACGATGAGTGCGTCGAGGGGGTCGAGACAGCGAAACGCGCAGTGCAACGACACGTCGAGATCGTCGACCGAGTCTCGCCCGAGCGGCGAGTCATCCAACCGATGCGCCGTGACGTGGCCCGCGCGCGGCAGGGCGGCACCAGGGGCGACGCGCACATGGGTGCCACTCCGAACGGGCATCCAGACGTCCATCCGTTCTATGGTCGACACGCAGGTCAACCGTCCTCCGAGCCTGATGGCCGTCGCGATCTTCGGGTCGTGAGCTCGGAAGTGGTACCACCCGCGGTGGATGCGCCGCAGCTCCCCGCTGGCAAGCAACCCTTCGCGCTGCTTGCGCCCGATGCCCGCGTCATCGAGCGCTGCCGTCGAGACAACTCCCTCGCGACGCTGGCGAGCCAGTGCGCGCTGAAACAGTGTGATGTCATCGTCCTGCACCGCCCCATTCGAGCGACTCGGCAGACGTTGGCGCTAGGGCTCCGAGAAGTCTGTGGATAACTGCGCTGGATGACCCCGTGCGACCGCACGGCTTCGCGCCTCACCACCGCGACCCGCGCGCCCGCCGCCGCGCACGATAGAGGGGGCAGCGTGCCCACCCCGCC
Organism: Pseudoclavibacter endophyticus; assembly: GCF_008831085.1. Taxonomy (NCBI): domain Bacteria; kingdom Bacillati; phylum Actinomycetota; class Actinomycetes; order Micrococcales; family Microbacteriaceae; genus Pseudoclavibacter; species Pseudoclavibacter endophyticus. The sequence goes on along the minus strand of NZ_WBJY01000002.1, from coordinate 223,191 downwards.
TCCCACAGACCACGCTCGGCAGCCCGCCCCCTCCAAACCGACGCTCAGTCGACCGGGCGCGCCCCGCCACAGCAGGACAGGCCCGGCGGACAGACCCCGCCGTCTCGTCCGCCACCGCGACCCGCGCGCCCGCCGCCGCGCACGATAGAGGGGGCAGCGTGCCCACCCTGCCTCCGACAGAGCACGCCCGGCAGCCCGCCCCCTCCAAACCGACGCTCAGTCCGCCGGCGCGACTACCGATCCGTGTAGTGGTCGAGGTCTGCCGGGCCGAACGCCTGCGGCAGCACACGCTCGAACGGCTGGATCCCGTGCGGCGTCTCGATCTCCATGCCCGGCGCCTTGAACTCGTTGAGCAGCTGCCGGCACCGACCGCACGGCATGATCACCTCGCGCGCCCCGTTGCAGCACGTGAACGCGACGAGCCGACCGCCGCCCGTCGCGGCGAGCTGCGACACGAGCCCGCACTCGGCGCACAGGCCAACCCCGTACGAGGCGTTCTCGACGTTCGCGCCCGTCACGATGCGGCCGTCGTCGACGAGCGCCGCCGCGCCAACCGGATAGTTGGAGTACGGCACGTAGGCGCGCCGCATGATGTCGTGCGCGGCCGCACGCAGCGCGTCCCAGTCGATCCCCGCCATGGCAGCCCTACCCCTTCACGTACGGGATGCCGTTCGCGGCGGGCGCGCGCGACTTTCCGACGAAGCCGGCGACCGCGAGGATCGTGACGATGTAAGGGACCATCGCCATGAACTCCGTCGGGATGTTCGCGCCCACCTGCGACACCAGTGAGTTGAGGTTGGTGGCGAACCCGAACAGCAGCGCCGCGAGCATGGCGGAGATCGGGTGCCACCGGCCGAAGATGAGGGCCGCAAGGGCGATGTACCCCTGGCCGGAGGTGATCTCTTGACCGAATGCGCCGACTGCGCCGAGCGTGTAGTAGCTTCCGCCCGCTCCAGCGATGACGCCCGAGAGCAGCACGTTCCAGAATCGGGTGCGGTTGACCTTGATGCCGACCGTGTCGGCCGCTTTCGGGTGCTCGCCGACGGCCCGCGTGCGCAGGCCCCACTTCGAGTGGAAGACCGCCCAGTACAGCAGCGGTACGAGGATGAACATGAGGAACGTGATGAGCGTGTTCGAGAACAGCAGTGGGCCGATGACGGGGATGTCGCTGAGCAGCGGTATGGACCACTCGGCGTACTTCGGCGGCTGATTGAACGCGCCCGGATCGCGCACCATGACCGCGGAGTAGAAGAAGTCGGTGAGCCCGATCACGAGCATGTTGATGACGACGCCGACGACGACCTGCGCGACGAGGTAATTGATCGAGAACACGGCGAGGATGAGCGACACCAGCACGCCTGCGGCCATCGCGCCCAGGAGCCCGAGCACGGGGTTGCCCGTGAGTGTCGCGATGAGCGCCGACGCGAAGGCGCCCGCGAGCAGCTGGCCCTCGATCGCGATGTTCACGACACCGACCCGCTCGCTCACGAGACCGGCCATGGCGCCGAAGATCAGCGGGGTCGAGATCGCGAGCGTGCCCGACAGGAGCCACGTGAGCGGCACGTTGGCGTCGGCGCCGATGAAAACGATGAGCCCGACGACCCAGAGGATGCCGAACACGATGAGCAGCCACAGCGGCGTCTTCTGGTCGCGAGCCGCGCGGGCGTACGCGAAGCCGGCGATGGCGAGCAGCACGAGGCCGAGGACGGTGTTGGTGCCGCTGGTGGGCAACAGCACCGGCGGCAGCTCGAACGGCACGAGCCGGTCGTTGAGGTCGATGCGGCTCGTGGCGTCGGCGGGGGCGAGCATGCCGAATGGGATCAGCAGGACGAGCGCGAACAGCGTGTAGGCGACCGGCGCCTTCCAGCTGCGCGTCGTCCGCACCTCGGCTTTGGTCTCGGCGTGCGCCGGGGCGACGGGGGCGGTCGACGGGATCGCCGTCTCGGCGCCGGCCGGGCCGCGCTGCTGCGGCGACTGCTCGCTCATTTCGACCCCTCCGTGCTCGACACCGTCGCGTGATCTTGGCCGTTGCCCCTTCTCGACTCGCGGGCCGCGCGAACGCGGTCAAGCAGCGAGACGCCCGTCGGCACGGGCAGGCGGAAGATCGCGCGGATCAGGGGCGGCGCCGCGATGAACAGCACGATGAGTCCCTGAATGACCGACACGATCTCAATCGGAATGCCCTCGACGATCTGCATCGGGAAGGAACCTGCCTTGAGCATCCCGAACAGCAGCCCGGCGAGCACGACGCCCACGGGGTGGTTCGCGCCGAGCAGGGCCACCGTGATCGCGTCGAAGCCGATGCCCGCGTCGACGTTCGGGTCGAAGCCCGTCGTCGCCCGGCCGAGCACCTGCGTCGCGCCCGCCAGGCCGAAGAACGCGCCCGAGATCGCGAGCGTGCAGAAGGTGGTGCGCTCGACGCTGATGCCTGCGGTGCGCGCCGCGTGCGGGTTGATGCCGACCGCGCGGATGCGGAAGCCGAGCGTCGTACGGTCCATGATGAACCAGAACGCGACGGCCGCCAGGATCGCGAGAATGAACCCGAGGTCGACGGCGCCGATGAGGTCCGGCAGGTGCGCGCTCTCGGCCACCGGTTTCGCCTTGGGGTTGCCGCCCGCGCCCTCGGCCTGGAAGACGGGGGTCTTCAGCAGGTAGGTGATGAGGTAATAGGCCACCCAATTGAGCATGATGGTGAGGATCACCTCGTGCGCGCCCGTCTGCGCCTTGAGCCAGCCGGCGATGCCCGCGTAGATGGCGCCGCCGCCGATGCCGGCGAGCACCGCGACGATGAGGTGCAGGCCCGGCGGGAGCGGCAGCGACGCCCCCACGAACCCGGCGAACAGGGCCGCGATGAGCATCTGCCCGCGCCCGCCGATGTTGAAGAGGCCCGCCCGGAAGCCGATCGCGACGCCGAGGCCGCCGGCAATGAGCGGGGTCGCCCACATGAGGGTCTGGGTGAGCGGCATGAACCCGGTGGCCGGGCTGAAGATCGCGCCCTCCCAGATCGACACGTAGGCACCGCGGATGACCTGCCACACGGCCGAGATCGTGTCGCTCGGCCGGTTGAAGAAGTACCCGGCGGCCTCTTGCACGTCTTCGCTCGTGACGACGACAAGCAGCGAGCCGATGAGCAGTGCGAGCAGGATCGCGAGCAAGGAGCGCAGCGTTCCCCCTCCGAGCACGTCGCGCCAGAATTCGTGCCAGGGATGCTCCGGGGACGTCCGTTCCGTCGGTTCCGTCGGCTCGGCCGTCGACGTTGTGGCGCGCGCAGGCTCGCTCATGCCTCGATTCCCGCCATCATCTTTCCGAGTACCTCTCTCGACGTCGTTGGTTCGACGATGCCGACGCTGCGGCCCTGATACATGACCATGATTCGGTCGGCGAGCTGCACGGCCTCGTCGAGCTCGGTGGAGACGATGATGACGGGGATCCCCGCGTCGCGCACCTGCACGATGCGCTCGTGCACGAACTCGATCGACCCGACGTCGAGTCCGCGCGTCGGCTGCGAGGCGATGAACATGCGCAGGTCGCGCCCGAGCTCGCGTGCGAGCACGACCTTCTGCTGGTTCCCGCCAGAGAGGCGGCCGGCCGCGGTGTCGATCGACGGCGTGCGCACGTCGAACTCCTCGATGCTTCGCTCGGCGAACGCGTTGATCTCGCCGAGCTTCACCACGCCGCCGACACTGAACGGGGCGCGATCGACCCGGTCGAGCACCAGGTTCTCGGCGATCGTGAACTCGCCGACGATGCCGTCGACCGTGCGGTCCTCGGGCACGAAGCCGAGGCCGGCGTCGAGGGTGCGCTTGACGGATGTGCCGATGAGCTCGCGACCGTCGAGCGTGACCGAGCCGAGCGCCCGCTTGCTGATGCCGAGGATCGCCTCGGTCAGCTCGGTCTGGCCGTTGCCCTGCACGCCCGCGATCACCAGGATCTCGCCCTGCCGCACGTCGAAGCTGAGGTCGTCGACCTGCTTGTTCCCGGCCTCGTCGAACACCGTGAGGTTCGATACGACGAACGTCGACTCGCCGAGTGTCGGCGGCTGCTTGTCGACCGACAGGTCGACCGACCGCCCGACCATCTTGGCGGCGAGCGCCTCGTTCGACTCGGTCGGCTCGGCCGTCCCGACGACCTTGCCGCGGCGGATGACGGTGATGCGGTCGGCGACGCGGCGGACTTCGCGCAGCTTGTGGCTGATGAAGACGATCGAGGTGCCGGCATCGCGCAGCTGCTCCATGATCGCCATGAGCTCGTCGGTCTCTTGCGGCGTCAGCACGGCGGTGGGCTCGTCGAGCACGAGCACTCTGGCGTCGCGCGCGAGCGCCTTGATGATCTCGACGCGCTGCTGCGCGCCGACCGGCAGGTGCTCGATGAGCGCATCAGGGTCGATGTTGAAGCCGAACCGCTCGGAGATCTCGCGCACGGTGCGGCGCGCGGCGTCGAGATCGAGGTGGCCGGCGAAACGAGTGGGCTCGTGGCCGAGCATGACGTTTTCGGCGACCGTGAAGACAGGAACGAGCATGAAGTGCTGGTGCACCATGCCGATGCCGGCGGCCATCGCGTCACCGGGTCCGGCGAAGCGCTGTTCGACGCCGTCGAGCAGGATGCTCCCCTCGTCGGCCTGGTACAGCCCGTAGAGCACGTTCATGAGGGTCGACTTGCCGGCGCCGTTCTCACCGAGCAGCGCGTGGATCTCACCGTCGTCGACGACGAGGTCGATGCGGTCGTTGGCCGTGAACGATCCGAAGCGCTTGGTGATGCCCTTGAGTTCGAGTTTCATCGTGTTCCTGTGTCGGCGGGGTCGAGTACCGATGCGTGAGCCTGCCGTGGGGATCGGGCTACCGATCCCTCCGGCAGGCTCACGGTACGGGGAAGGCCCCTACTCCTGCACCTCGGGCGACGCGTCCGAGATGCCGGTGATCGTGCCGTCGATGATGTCGGCCTTGATCTGGTCGAGCTCCTCGAGCATCCCCTCCGGCAGCTCGCCCTCGAATGCGCCGAAGCCCGAGAGGCCGACGCCCTCGTTCTCGAGCGTGCCCGTGTAGTAGCCGCCCTCGAACTCGCCGTTGAACGACTGCTCGATCGCCTCGAAGACCGTCACGTCGAGCCCCTTCATGATCGAGACCAGCACGATGTCGGCGTAGCGCTCGTCGGCGGCCGCCAGGTCGGAGTCGACGCCGAGGATCACGGCATCGCTCCCGGCGTCGAGGATCGCCTCGGCGCCGCCCTGGTACAGGGGCCCGCCGACGGGGAGGATCACGTCGGCGTTCTGCGCGAGGAAGCCCTGCGTGATCTGGTTCGCGCGCGCGTTGTCGCTGAAGTTGCCCACGAACTCGCCCGTCTGGGTGTCGGGGTTCCACCCGATCACCTGCACGTCGGTACCCTTCTGCTCGTTGTGGTACTCGACGCCCCTGGCGAAGCCGTCCATGAAGATCGTCACGGTCGGGATGTTGTCGCCGCCGTACGTGGCGACAGTGCCGGTCTTCGAGTACCCGGCTGCCGCGTAGCCGGCCATGAACGCCGCCTGTGCCGTGTCGTAGTTCAGCTGCAGCAGGTTGTCGCCCTCGAGGTAGTCGACGTCGACGATCGCGAAGTGCACCTCAGGGTTGGCGTCGGCCGCCGCCTGCGTCGCGTCGGCAAGGTTGAAGCCCACCGGCACGACGATGTTGCAGCCCTGCTGCACCATGGTCGTGAGGTTCGAGTCGTAGTCGTCGGGTGACTGCGACTCGGCCTCGAGCGTGCTGACACCGAGCTCCTCCTCGGCCTGCTCGAGCCCGTCGTGCGAAAGCTCGTTGAACGACTTGTCGTTGAAGCCGCCCTCGTCCGACACCATGCACGCGGTGAAGTCGCTGTTGTCTTCCGGTGCGGCGCCCTCGGATCCGGCGGGCGCCTCATCGGGCGCCTGGCCACACGCCGCCAGGGCGAACGCGACGACGCCCACGGCGCCGATCGCAGCGGTGCGCGTGAGCGCGGGGCGGGAGAGCAAAGAACGTGCCACGTGGCAACCTCCTGGTTGGGCTCGCCTGCCGCACGGCACCGGCGAGAACGCTGGGAATGCGATGACACTAGTCATTTCGGAGCCCGCCGGTTGCTCATTTGTGCACCTCGCAACACGACTGTTGCAAAGTTCCTCGCCGGTTCGTGCGTTCCGATGCGTTCCGAGTGCGCGCCAGCGACGTCGCTCCGTCACGCGGCACGGCGACAGCTACACCGTCGCCGAGTGCCCCGCCGTCTTGAGCGCGTCGACGATCTGCTTGACCGACTGCGCCTTTCCTCGCGTCGTCACGAGCAGCGCGTCGGGCGTGTCGACGACGACGGCGTCGTGGATGCCCGCGAGCGCGATCACGCGATCAGTTTCGGCCACCACGAGACCGGACGCATCCACGGCCACCACGTTGCGCTCGTCCGTGCCCATGACCGCGATCTCGCTGGCGCTGCCGCTTCGCGCGAGCTCTGCCTGGGCGAGGCGGGAGACGGATGCGAAGTCGCCGACGTCATCCCATTGGAAGTAACCGGGGATCACGGCGAGTCGCCCCTCGGCGGCCAGCGGCTCGGCGACGCTGTAGTCGATCGCGATCTTCTGCAGCCCCGGCCAGATGCGCTCGGTGACGGCGTCGCGCTCGGGGGTCGTCCACGCGTCGGCGATCTCGGCGAGGCCGCTGGCGAGATCGGGCGTGCTGGCCTCGATCGCGGCGAGCAGCGCATCGGCCCGCCCGATGAACATGCCCGCGTTCCAGAGGTACTCGCCCGAGGACAGGTAGGTGCGGGCCTTGGCCAGGCTCGGCTTCTCGACGAACGCGTCGACCGATCTGGCACTCGGTGCCCCGTCGACGGCGAGCGGCGCGCCGGTGCGGATGTACCCGAACGCCGTCGAGGGCTCGTACGGCTGGATGCCGAGCGTGATGATGCGGCCCGTGTCGGCGGCGGCGATGGCCTCGCGGACCGCGGCGCGGAATCGCACCTCGTTCCCGATGAGATGGTCGGCGGCGAACGAGCCGATGATCGCATCGGGATCGCGACGCACCAGGATCGCGGCGGCGAGGCCGATGGCCGCCGTGGAATCGCGGCCCTCGCGCTCAAGCACGACGTTGGCGTCGGCGAGCTCCGGCAGCTGCCGGCGCACCTCGGCGGCGTGCGAGCATCCCGTGACCACGAGCATCCGCGACGCCTCGCAGAGCGGCACGATGCGGTCCCACGTGCCCCGCAGCAGCGTCGCTCCCTGGCCGGTGACGTCACGCAGGAACTTAGGCGACGACGCACGTGAGAGCGGCCAGAGCCTGGAACCCACGCCACCGGCGGGAATCACGCCGTAGAACCGGTCGGCCGGGGAACGGTCGGAGGGGCTGTGCATGCGCGACAGCGTACGTGAACGCGCGAATGCCCCGAATTCGTCGCCGACCGTTCACCCGAGGGTCCATTGCGCGGCCGCACCGCCCACATACACTGAGCTTCATGCGCGTTGCCGTTGTCACCGAGAGTTTTCTTCCGACGGTCAACGGCGTCACCAACAGCGTGTGCAAGGTGCTCGATCACCTCGAGCGTCGCGGGCACGAGGCGATCGTCATCACGCCGGCCGCGGGGTCGCCGAAGCACTACGGCAGCTTCCGCGTGCACCAGGTGCCGGCATTCGCGTACCGGCAGTTCCCGGTGGGTCTCCCCTCGCCCCAGGTCCAGCGCCTCATCGACGACTTCGCCCCCGACGTGGTGCACGCCGCGAGCCCGTTCCTCCTCGGCGGACAGGCCCTCTTCGCGGCCAAGCTCCGGCGCGTGCCGTCGATCGCGGTATTCCAGACCGACGTCGCCGGCTATACCAAGCGCAACCGGCTCCGCGCGATGGAAGACTTCGCGTGGTGGGTCATCCGGCTCATCCACAACTCGGCAGACCTCACGCTCGCCCCCTCGTCGGCGTCGATCGCCGACCTCGAAGACGCCGGCATCGGCCCGCTCGAACGCTGGGGCCGCGGCGTCGATCTCGAGCGCTACCACCCGCGCAACAAGCTGACGGGCACGTCGCAGCGCCTCCGCAAGCGGCTGCGCGCCGACGAGAACGTCATTGTCGGCTACGTCGGTCGCCTCGCCCCGGAGAAGCAGGCCGAGCGCCTCGCGTCGCTCCGGGACATCCCGGGCATGCAGCTGGTCGTGGTCGGCGACGGCCCCTCGACCGAGTCGGTGAAGCGGGCGCTCAAGGGCATGCCGGTGCACTTCGCCGGCCGCCTCTCGGGCGCCGACCTCGCGCACGCCTACGCGAGCTTCGACGTGTTCGTGCACACGGGCACGGAGGAGACCTTCGGGCAGACCCTCCAAGAGGCACACGCCTCCGGCGTCCCCGTCGTCGCGCCGTATGCGGGCGGCCCCATCGACCTCATCGACCACGGCACGGACGGCTACCTCTTCAATCCGCGCAGCGAGGGCGATGCCGACCTGCGTCACTGGATCTCGGAGCTCGTCGCCGACTCGGACCTGCGTGCGCGCATGGGCGAGGCCGGCCGCCGCCGCGTGCTCGACCGCTCATGGGAACGCATCTGCGACGAGCTCATCGGCCACTACGAGCTGGTCATCGCCGAGCGCCAAGCGATCGAGTCGCGCCGCCCGGCCTCGCGGTTCTCGACGGCGCTGTCGCGCCGGCAGTAGCCGAATCGCGCCTTGTGCTGCGCGTCGTCGCGCACCGGACGGAGCGTCGCCAGCGCTCGGGCGAGCACGGTGCAGCCCGAGGCGGGCGGACCCACCAGGGCGCGAGCGGGAGAAGATTGAGAGTACCCTGAGAGTGTGACTCCGAACACGTTCGGGGTAAGCACTTCGGGCCCCGGCTCCGGCATGTGGGTCGTGTCTCACCGAACAGACGAAGGGGAAGTTCCGTGTCTACAGTTCAGGCGGAGCCGTCGAGCGCCCCAGGCGCCCCGGACAAGCCGGCGAAGAAGAAGAACAAGGTCGGTGGCACGCTCTACCGCGGCACCGAGGGCATGTGGTCGTGGGTGCTGCATCGCATCACGGGCATCGCTCTCTTCTTCTTCCTGCTCGTGCACGTGCTCGACACATCCCTGGTTCGGGTGAGCCCCGAGGCGTACAACGCGGCCATGCACGCGTACAAGACGCCCATCATGGGTGTCGGCGAGGTCGCCCTCGTCGGCGCGGTGCTGTACCACGCCTTCAACGGCATCCGCATCATCCTCATCGACTTCCTGCCCGGCGGCACGAAGCACCACCGGCTCATGTTCTGGATCGTCATCGCCCTCTGGGTCGTGTGCATGATCGGCTTCACCCCCCGCCACCTGATCAACGTGTTCAGCCACTAGGAGGGGGCGAGCAATGACGATTCAAGACATCGAATATCCCCGCACCGCCACGGCGGCACGTCGCGGGCCGAACTTCGAGAAGGCCGGCTGGGTCTTCATGCGCGTCAGCGGCGTGCTGCTCGTGATCCTCATCATCGGACACCTCTTCGTGAACCTCATGCTCGGCGACGGCATCTCGGCGATCGACTTCGCGTTCGTGGGGGGCAAGCTGTCGAACCCGTTCTGGCAGGTGTGGGACGCGCTGATGCTCGTGCTCGCGCTGATCCACGGCACCAACGGCATGCGCACGATCGTGAACGACTACGTCGCAAAGGCCACCACTCGGCGCGTGCTCGAGATCCTGCTCTACCTCGTGTGCGTCGTCCTCATCGTGCTCGGCCTGCTCGTGGTCTTCACCTTCGATCCGTGCCCGGCCGGCTCACCCGCAGACCTGCTCCCGAGCTTCTGCTCGGCCTAGCACCGACGCCTTCGACAGAGAGAACTCCACCGATATGGCAGAACAGTTGGCTGGCGACCGAGTCATCGACGGCGTCCACTACCACCAGAACGACATCGTGATCATCGGCGCCGGCGGCGCCGGCATGCGCGCCGCGATCGAAGCGGCGCAGGGGGCCGACACGGCGGTCATCACCAAGCTCTATCCCACGCGCTCCCACACGGGCGCGGCGCAGGGCGGCATGGCCGCGGCGCTCGCGAACGTCGAGGAGGACGGCTGGGAGTGGCACACCTATGACACCGTCAAGGGCGGCGATTACCTCGTCGACCAGGACTCGGCCGAGATCCTCGCCAAAGAGGCGATCGAAGCCGTGCTCGACCTCGAGAACATGGGGCTGCCCTTCAACCGCACGGAAGAGGGCAAGATCGACCAGCGCCGCTTCGGCGGACACACGCGCGATCACGGCAAGGCGCCGGTGCGCCGCGCCTGCTATGCGGCCGACCGAACCGGCCACATGATCCTGCAGACCCTCTACCAGAACTGCGTCAAACACGGCGTGAAGTTCTACAACGAGTACTACGCGCTCGACATGACCATGACCGAGGTCGACGGCGCCATGCGCCCCTCCTCCATCGTCGCGCTCGACCTCAAGACCGGCGATCTGCACGTCTTCCGGGCGAAGGCCTTCATCTTCGCGACAGGCGGATTCGGCAAGATCTACAAGACCACCTCGAACGCGCACACGCTCACGGGCGACGGCATGGGCATCGTCTGGCGCAAGGGCCTCCCCCTCGAGGACATGGAGTTCTACCAGTTCCACCCCACCGGTCTCGCCGGCCTCGGCATCCTCCTCACGGAGGGAGCCCGCGGCGAGGGCGCGATCCTGCGCAACGCCTCGGGCGAGCGCTTCATGGAGCGGTACGCCCCCACGATTAAAGACCTCGCGCCCCGCGACATCGTTGCGCGCTCGATGGTGCAAGAGGTCCTCGACGGCCGCGGCGGCGGGCCGAACAAGGACTACGTCTACCTCGACTGCACCCACCTCGGCGCGGAAGTCCTCGAGACCAAGCTTCCCGACATCACCGAGTTCGCGCGCACCTACCTGGGTGTCGACCCGGTCGTCGAGCCCGTGCCCGTGTACCCCACCGCGCACTACGCGATGGGCGGCATCCCGACGAACAACGAGGCCGAGGTGCTCGCCGACAACGAGACCGTCGTGCCCGGCCTCTACGCCGCGGGCGAGTGCGCCTGCGTCTCGGTGCACGGATCGAACCGGTTGGGCACGAACTCGCTGCTCGACATCAACGTGTTCGGCAAGCGCTCGGGTCGCAACGCCGTCGAGTACGTCAAGGCAGCCGACTTCGTCGACCTGCCCGACGACCCGGCGAAGTTCGTCCGCGAGCTCGTCGACCGCCTGCGCACGAGCACCGGCACCGAGTCGGTCGCGGGACTGCGGCGCGAGCTGCAGGAGACCATGGACATCAACGCCCAGGTGTTCCGCACGTCGGAGACCCTGACCGAGGCGGCGCGCGTCATCCACTCCCTGCGCGAGCGCTACCCGCAGATCTCGGTGCACGACAAGGGCAAGCGCTTCAACACGGAGCTGCTCGAGGCGATCGAGCTGGGCTTCCTGCTCGATCTCGCCGAGGTGCTCGTGTACTGCGCCATGAAGCGGGAGGAGTCGCGCGGCGGGCACATGCGCGATGACTTCCCGGAGCGCGACGACAAGAACTGGATGCACCACACGATGGCGTATCTCACGGGCGAGCCGACGAGCCCCGACCCGTCAGACCACATCCGGCTCGACAAGAAGGACGTGCGCTTCACGCGCTACGAGCCGACCGAGCGGAAGTACTAGGAGGAGACACATGTCTGACAGCGAACAGTCTGCCGACGCGGCCCCCGAGGCGCCGAAGTCGTTCACCGTCACCCTGAACGTCCGCAGGTACGACCCTGAGGTCGACACCGAGCCGCACTGGGAGTCGTTCGACGTCGAGATGTACTCGACCGACCGCATCCTCGACGCTCTCCACAGCATCAAGTGGAACCAGGACGGCTCGCTCGCGTTCCGCCGTTCGTGCGCGCACGGCATCTGCGGCTCAGATGCCATGCGCATCAACGGCCGCAATCGGCTCGCGTGCAAGACCCTCGTGAAAGATCTCGACATCACGAAGCCGGTCTACGTCGAGGCGATCAAGGGGCTGCCGCTCGAGAAGGACCTCATCGTCGACATGGAGCCCTTCTTCGACGCGTACCGCGAGGTGCGCCCGTTCCTCGTCGCGAGCGATAAGCCCGAGAAGGAGCGCCACCAGACGATCGCGCAGCGCGAGGCCTTCGACGACACGACCAAGTGCATCCTCTGCGCGGCGTGCACGAGCTCGTGCCCCGTGTTCTGGACCGACGGGCAGTACTTCGGCCCGGCCGCGATCGTCAACGCGCACCGCTTCATCTTCGACTCGCGCGACGAAGATGCGAAGGTGCGGCTCGACATCCTGAACGACAAGGAGGGCGTGTGGCGGTGCCGCACGACCTTCAACTGCACCGAGGCGTGCCCCCGCGGTATTCAGGTCACGAAGGCGATCGCCGAGGTGAAGCAGGCGACGCTCGGCACCCGCGGCGTGTAGCCCGCCGCTCGTTCGCGTCGCGCGGTGACGGCGTCGGCCCCGGATCGGCTCGATTCCGGGGCCGACGCCGTTCTCGTCACGGCGCGTGGAACGCTCCGTCGCAAGACATGAACCCCGCTCACTTGTTCACCCTCCGTTTACTCGCTAGGGTGGTGGGCATCCACCTGAGCGGCCTCCGATCCCTGCGGAGGCCGCTCGCTTTTTGCGCGCATCCTTTCTCGTGCATCGACGCATGACGGCGCCAATGCGGACGGAATCTGTCACCGGTCGGTGCGAGTGTCGGCGACGACGACCGCATCCGCTCCGAAAGGGACACCAGATGACCCCGCCGAATCTGTTTCTGGTCTACGTGACCGATGTCGATCGCTCGACGCGCTTCTACGCCGACCTCTTCGACATGGACCCGGCCATGGTCACCCCCAGGTACGTGTCGTTCGAGGTCGCCCGCGGCGTGCTGTTCGCCCTCTGGAGCGGGCGCCCCGAAGCCGCCGTGCCGTCGACACCGCGCACGAGCGAGGTCGGCCTCATGGTGCCGGGGGCTGCCGAGGCGGTGGATGCCCGGTTCGACGCGTGGCGTGCCAAGGGCGTCACCGTCGTCCAGGAGCCCGTCGACGAGGTCTTCGGGCGCACGTTCGTGGTTGCCGACCCGGACGGCAACCTCATTCGCGTGTCGCCGGTCGACTAGCGCGCGGCAAGCAGCTCGGCGCCGATCTCCCGCGCGGCTGCGGCGCTTGTCGCCTGGAGCACGGCGGCCGCGACCTCTCGCGCGCGCTCGAGCGTGACACGCCGCAGCGCCGCGCGGACCTCGGCGAACGCGGGCGGCGCCATCGACAGCGACCGCACACCGAGGCCGACCAGCACGACCGCGAGGCGCGGGTCGGCCGCCGCCTCACCACACACGCCGACGCTCTTGCCGGTCGCTTCACCCGCATCGCCCGCGATCTTGATGAGGCGAAGGACGGCCGGATGCCACGGGTCCTGGAAACCGGCGACGGAACCGAGCACGCGGTCGGCGGCCAGCGTGTACTGCGTGAGGTCGTTCGTGCCGATCGAGATGAAGTCGCTCGACTGCAGCACCTGCTCGGCGAGGATCGCCGCCGAGGGCACCTCGATCATCGAGCCCGCGACCTGGATGCCGAGCTCGCGCGCGAGCGACGTGAAGTACTCGCTCTCGGACGCCTCGGCGACCATCGGCGCCATCACCCACAGCTCGGCGCCCGTTGCCGCCTGGGCCGCCGCGAGGGCTGTCAGCTGGTCGCGCAGCACCTGCTCCCTCGACTTCAGCACCCGGATGCCGCGAAGCCCGAGCGCCGGATTGGGCTCATCGGAATCGGTGAGAAACGCGAGGGGCTTGTCGGCGCCCGCGTCGAGCACGCGCGCGACGACCTTCATCCCCGAGAAGTGCGTGAGCAGCTCGGTGTAGTCAGCGATCTGCTTCGCAACCGACGGCGCGTCGTCCGAGTCGAGGAACAGGAACTCCGTGCGGAACAGGCCGACGCCCTCGGCGCCGAGCTGCACGGCTCGCGGCCCGTCGCCGGGCTTGCCGACGTTCGCGAGCACCTGGATGCGCGTGCCGTCCGCGAGCGCGCCTGGCTCGATCGGTGCCGCGGCCAGCGCCGCCTGCCGGTCGATCTCGCGCTTCGCATTCGCGAGCTGCTGCTGGGTGGGGTTGACGAAGACGGCGCCCGAGCCCGCCTCGACGATGACGGTTGCGCCGTCCGCGATCCGGTCGGCCCCATTGACGGCCACGACGGCTGGAAGCCCCTTCTCAGCGGCGAGGATGCCCGTGTGCGCTTTCGGAGACCCGTCGCGGGTCACGAGAGCGAGCACCTTCGAAAGGTCGAGCTTGGCGGTGTCGGCGGGTGCGAGGTCGTGGGCGACGAGGATGAACGGCTCGTCACTGTGCGGCACTTCGGGTGCGGGTACGCCGAGAAGCCTGGCGACGACCCGCTGCGAGACGTCGCCGAGATCGGTCGCGCGCTCTGCCATGTACCCGCCCATGCTGCGGAGCGTTGCGCGAAAGCTCTCGAACGCCTCGAAGACGGCGCGCTCGGCGGTCTTGCCGATCGCGGTGCGCTCGGCGACGGCGTCCGCGAGACTCGGGTCGGCCGCCATCATGGCCGACGCCTCGACCACGTCGCGGGCCGGTCCATCGAGCTCTGCCGCGCGCGCCTGCAGGTCCCTTGCGACCTCCGAGAGCGCCGCGAGTGCGCGCTGGCGTTCGGCGTCGAGGTCACCGTCGACGCGCGCGTTCGCGTCGGGCTCCGGCAGCGGATCTGGCATTCGCACGACAGTGCCGACGGCCACCTTGGTTCCGACCCCGAATCCCGTAAGCTCCACGAGTCCTCCTCGACATGTCTCCGCCTCGCCGAAAGCGACTGCTGTCGCGGCCACTGCCGATTAGGGTAGTCCTGTGAACAGGCGAACGGCTCTCCGACGGCCGCGCGCGCTGCGCACGATTCTTCCGCCGCTGCCGAGACGACGCGACGAGGCGTCGTTCATGGACTGGGTGAAAGACTTCGTCACCTGGTACAACGCCACGCGGTTCGCCCGCACGATGAAGGAGAACTTCGACAAGGGCGCCCCGGTCATGGCCGGGGGCATGGCCTTCATGGGGATCTTCTCGCTGTTCGCCGGGCTCTGGGCCGTGTTCTCGGTGCTCGGCCTCGTGGTCGCCGGACGCGAGGACATCCAAATGTGGGTCATCACCTCGATCGACACCGCGCTCCCCGGTCTCATCGGTACGGGCGCCGCAATCGATCCCGACGTGCTGCTGAACGCGACCGTCTTCGGATGGACCGGCATCATCGCCCTCGTCGGAACGGTCTGGACAGCGCTGCGCTGGCTCGGCGGAACGCGCATCGCGATCAGGAGCATCTTCGAGCTGGCGCCGACGGGCGACATCCCATTCGTCCTCGCGAAGCTGCGCGACCTCGGGCTGATCATCGCTGCGCTCGTCCTGCTGCTGCTGTCTTCATCGTTCATCGCCGGCGGACAGGGAGCCGTGACGTGGGCGATGGAGACGTTCGGCCTCGCGGATCTCGGCGGCGCGCGGGAGGTCCTCATCCAGATCTCCAGTTCCATCATCGCGGTCATCTTCGACTCGGTGCTGCTCGCCGGCCTCGTGCGCGTGCTCGCACACCTGCACGTGCCGTGGCGCGTGCTGGCGCCCGCCGCCCTCGTCGGGGGCGTCATCCTCGGCGTGATCAAGATGCTCGCGGCTTCACTCGTCGGCGGCGCATCCGCGAACCCGCTCCTCGCGACGTTCGCGACGCTGGTGAGCGTGCTCATCCTCTTCAACCTCATGGCCACGGTGCAGCTGCTCGTCGCCACGTGGGTCAAGGTGTCGATGGACGACCTCGGCCTGTCGCCCCGCATGCTCACCGCCGAGGAGGCCGCGGAGGAGGCACGCGCGACGGCCATCCGAGCGCAGCAGGAGCTGCTCGCCGCCGAGGAACTCGCGCTGCGCGAGGAGCTTCGCACCTCGCACCGGTTCGGCGATCGCGCTGCGAAACGGCGGTTACGCGAGATCGAGGATGAGCGACGGACGCTCGAGAACGAAGACCTCGTCCTGCGCATGTGGAATGGCGATCGCCCGGCCTCGGTGCGCGCCACACACGTGCCGCGCGACTGACGCCTCGCCGAAGGCCTGCCGGCGCCGAGGAGCCGACGAAAGAGGCGTCACGGGGCAGCGCTCCCCCGGGGCGGCTACGAGACGGCGTCGAAGCGGTCGTCGACGTTGTCCTCGACCACGAGGCGCACGATCGATTCGAGACGCGCGCGCGTGACCCGCGCCGCGTCACCGACCTCCCCAGTGCGGTCGAGCAGTGCCGCGAGGGCGTCACCGCGATTGGCCGCCTCGAGATTCGCGGGCCCCCGCTCGCCGCGCACGGCGAGCCACTCGCGCAGCAACCGCACGGACGCAAGTGCGGGCGAACGATCGAGCACGAGCATGGTCGAGGCGACGGCGTCGTCGATGAGGGCGTCGAGCGCCGCGTCCCGCTCGTGATCACCGGTCTCGCCGAGCAGCGCGTCGGCCTCCCGGCCCTCGCGCCGGTCCATGTTGCCGAGCACCGCGTCGTTGATGCTGGCGAACACTCCGGGCCAGCCCCACGCATCCTGCAGCGGCTTCACCTCGTCGGGCAGCGAGACCGCGGCGTTCCGCGGCGTTTCGAAGCGGTCGTGATGATCGGGGTCGGCGCGGCGCGGGTCGAGGGCCGCGTCGTCGAGGCGTTCGCCGTCGACCACCCGGTGCCTCGGGTACCACGCGGGCAGGAACAGATGCTCGCGGGGGTAGCGCTCGAGCTCGTCGACGAACGCGTTGTCATCAGGAACGTCAGGCGTATCAGGGTCGGGATCCGGCGCCCACGGGCTGCCGGCGTGCACGCCCCAGTAGAAGCGCCGATCCCAGTTGAACGAGGCCTCGAGCACCCCGTCGTCGGTGAGCTTGAACTCGGACGAGATCCATGCACCTCGCTGCGGGTCGCTCATGGCGTCGCGCAGCTCATGGAGCGCCTCGTGGACGGCGGGAGGCTGCGAGAGCGGGTGCGCCTTGCCCTCGCGGTCGATCGCGGTCGTTTCGGTGTATACCGCCTTGCCCGCGGGCGCCCAGAACAGGTACGAAACGCTCCACTGCCCCTCGGGCATGAGCGGCAGCCAGCCCTCGGCGATCCGGCGGTGACAATCCTGGATGCGCGCGTCGTCGACCACGTGAGTCCTTTCGTTCGCGTCGCGCCACGTTAGCTGGCGCGGGTTTCACGACCGGGACGCGAGGCGCGTCCGTGCCGCCGGTCGGGTCAGTACTCGACCGGGTGACCGAACCGATGCTCGAGATTGCCATCGACGGCAGCGATGATCACGCGCTCGATGGGTTCCCACACCACATCGATCGGCGAATCGAACCTGGCCTCGCCGAGATCGCGGTCGTCGTTGGCAACGAGCGTGATGGCGCTTTCGACATCGTCGAGGGCATCTGCGGGGTCGCCCCCGTCGAGCACGGCCGCGACGGCATCGTCGTCGGACGCGGCCGCAAGCGCCCGCCACAGCGGCACGATCTCCTGGGCCTCGACCTCGTACAGCCCGTCGAAGGTGATGGCCTCGACGCAGCGTTCCGAGAGTTGGCCGAGCCGGTGCCCCCGCACGACCTCGCCCGCATCGTCGCGCCCGGTGAGCGTCGCGGCCTCGACCTCATCGTCGATCGCGTCGATCGCCGCGCGAACGGCCGCGTCGATCTCATCGAAGAGGGACCGCCAGGCATCGCTGCCGCCGAGGGCCGTCTCGATGGCGAGCTCTGGCGCGGCTGCTGCGCGAGCCTCGCGCAGCAGGTCTCGTGCTTCCGTCATGTCTGCTCTCCCCATCCCGTGCCGGCGCCTTGCCGCCTGCGTGCCGACGGTCCATTGTGGCGCGTCCGTCCGACATCCGGTACCGAGCCGGGCCGGGCCGGGCCGGCTACATCCGGTCGGGGAAGCTCGGATTGACCCCGAGGTCGACGACGTTGCCACTGGCGTCGGTGACGGTGAAGTCGTAGTGCGCCGCGTGGCCGTCGGGGCCGTATTGCACGTGGCGTTCGACGATGAGCGGCTGCTGGTTGTTCGCCGGCGAGTAGTAGTGGTCCGAGATGGCCATCTCGACCTGCGCCTGGTACGAGTTCGATGTCGCGCTCTGCGGGGGCGTATTGATGTCCTCGTTCGGGCCCCGGTGCTGGGCCGGTTGCGCGTGACCGCGGTTGTCACCAGGGTTGTACATCTCGTCTGGCCAATTTTTGGCGCTCGTTTGCGTGCCCGCCCGCCACGGGTCGCTCGAATAGCCACCCCCGGGTTTCTCGCCCCGGCCGTCCATCGTGTAGCGGGTGTAGTCGGGCCGGCCGAGCGCGTCGGTCTCCGTGACGGTCCGGCCGTCGTCCATGACGTAGCGGTGATTGGGCTCGAACGGCGTCGTGCCCTCGGCGGTCGACACGCGAAGGTCGGGGTTCGCGCTGCCGGTGGCGGAGGTGTAGTGGTTCGAGACGTCGTCGGGGCCGAAGGTCCGGCCCGACGTCGAGACGAGGTTGCCCGTCTCCGGATCGATCCTGGCGCCGGTTTCGTACGGGGGATCGTGCAGACTCATCTTGTGGTCATTGACGCCGTCGACCCGGCGTCCGTCGACCACGTCGGGCGAGCCGTTGGAGTTCCAGTGGCCGGCGTTCCCGGCGCGGCCCGCATCGGCGGCATCGTCGCCGACGCGGCCGGCCGCGGCGACCTCATCGCTCGAACGCGCGGTGGCACCGGCGACGTCATCGACGACCCTCCCGGCCGTGGCCGCGTCATCCGCGAGGCGGCCGACCGTACCGACGGTGCCGACCTTCCCGAGGATGCCGATGCCGCCGATGAAGTTGGAGCCGACGTTCCACAGCGTCGTCCCCGACGCGCCGGCATTGTCGTCTCCCCACTGGTCCCAGGCGATGATCGCCTTGCCGAGCTCGGTCCATGCGTCGCCGGCGAGGCCCCAGTTGCCCCAGGTGCCCTCCGACGGGTTGTAGCCGATCAGCACGCCCATGCCAGTCCACGTCTCCGCGAGGTTGTCCCACGACCACCCCCAGTTCTCGTCGAACCCGAGCAGACCCGCGATGCCTTGGACATCACCCCAGACGGCACCGAACAGGCTGCCGAAGAAGCTCGTGGTGCCGTTCCACGTCGACTGGAGGCACCCCTCGTCCTGGCCGGGCTCGCTCGCCTCGTCCTGCTCGTCGGCCTGCCGGTGCAACCGGTCGCGCGCGTCGCGCAGCGTGTTCCCGAGCTCCGTGGCGTCGAAGTGCAGCGAGGCGCCCCAGGTCTCGCGGTAGCGGTCGGCGTCCGGTCCGAACCACGAGACGCCGTCGATCTCGGCCCGCAGATCGAAGCCCGCTCGCTCGAGCACATCGCCGCTTCGCCGAAAGGTCGTGCCGATCGA
The DNA here is from genome assembly GCF_008831085.1 of Pseudoclavibacter endophyticus. Taxonomy (NCBI): domain Bacteria; kingdom Bacillati; phylum Actinomycetota; class Actinomycetes; order Micrococcales; family Microbacteriaceae; genus Pseudoclavibacter; species Pseudoclavibacter endophyticus. The sequence goes on along the minus strand of NZ_WBJY01000002.1, from coordinate 203,914 downwards.
TCGCAACTCATCAGGGTTCGCCCCGAACATCCCAGTCGCCATGTCTCCCCCTGTGCGACGCTCGATCATCCACCGTCCGGCTGATGCGTCGGGCCCAACGGTACGCCCGGGCTCGGAGGCTGTCAGTGGGGAGAACTCCCCACCCTGGATGATGGCACCGGCTGTTCGCACGGGGTGGCTACGATTCCGCGTCATGGCACAGGGCGATGCGTTCCAGCGGCGCGGATCGTCGTATCCGTCGACTGCCGCGCCGCCACGGCGCCCCGAGCATCCGCGCTCGCGCATCGATCCCGCGACGAGCCCGCTCGTCGACCGCGTCGGCCCAGGTTGGGCGCTCAGCGAGAGCACCTCCCCCGTTCTCTACCTGTCCCCCGCCCGCCGCCGTTTCCTCGCGAGCACGGCAGCCGCCGGCGCCCGGCCGATTCTCGTGACGGGCGAGGAGTCGTCGCTCACGCTTGCCCTCGACGAGGCCCTGAGCTCGCTCGGTGGCGTCTGGGTCGTGCGCTCGGCGACCGGGTACCGAGACACGCGCATGGGTCGCCGCATTGCACGACCCGAGGACGCGTTCGCGCCGGACTTCGATCCCCGACCAGCCCCCGAGCACGTCCGGCCGCCCGCCGCGGAGACCACCCAGGTGGCCGTCTTGGCCTCCATCCGCCAGCGCAACCGGCGCAAGGCGACGTACGGCGCCTCCCTCGAGCTGCTCGCCGACCTCCTCGTCGATGATGCGGCCCTCGACTGGGGCGTCGCCGAGCCCGTCACGCTGCCGTGGGGCCTCGAGCGCGTCGGCGAATACGGGCGCGAGGCCCTCTCGCACAACCCGTGGCTCGTCGTCAACGGTGTGGGCGCGACCGGCAGGGCGGTCACGGCGACCCTGCGCCTGCGGCCGACGAAGCAGGGTGCCGAAGAAATCGTCAACCTGGTCGCCGACGTCGGCCCCGAGGGCGGCGAGGACGCCGCAGAGGCCCTCGCCGACGCGCCGGAGCTCCTCGCCGAGCTGTCCCTCGAGGGCGTGCCGCTCATCGCCATCGTCTTCGGCCGCGTCGGCCGTGCCGACCTGCACAAGGGGCCGACGCTCGAGCGCCCCGGCGCGCCGCTCGCCATCCTGATCGGCGCGCCGGGCGTCTCGCGCCTCGGGCTGCCGATCGCCGAGCTCGAGGCCCGCTTCGACGCCCGGGTCGTCGGCAACGACCGCGCCCCGTCGATCGTCGTTCCGCTCGGAGACGAGATCATGCCGCAGAACTTCGCGCGACTGCGCGAGGTGCTCTGGGCGCTGGATCCCGTTGCGCTCGCCGACGCGCTCGGCACCGACGCCATCGAGCCGCTGCTCGGACCGGGCTGGCGAGAGGAGGCGGCCTCGCGCGCCGCTGCCGCCTCGTCTCCCGACGTGCTTGGGCCGGATGCCGACGGCCCCGCCCAGGAGGAAGGTCACGACCATGCCACGTGAGGCCGTTCTGCTCACCACCGACCCGATTCGTTTGATGGAACTCGGCGAGGCCGTGCAACGCCGGCCCGAACGGCTGGGGGTGCAGGGCATCGATCGAGGGGGCTCGGCCGCGATTCTGCACCCCGATGGGCGCCTCGTCTGCAGCGTGCAGGCCCCCGTGCGCCTCGAAACGATCGACGAGGTGCACCGCTTACGGCCCGACGCGACGAGTGAGGTGTCGTTTCCGTGCTACTGGCATGACGCGTGGGTGGCACCGGACGACGAGCCACTCGGCGTCGCGTGCCTCGAAGCCCTCGCCTCGATGACGCGAGGTGTGCTCGTGCTCTCGCCCGCGGTATCCGTCCCCGACCGGCACCGTACCGAGGGTGTCGGAGGGCCGCCATAGACTTGTGACCATGCCACGCACCATTCGAATCGCGTCCGTGAACGTCAACGGCGTGCGCGCCGCATACCGCAAGGGCATGGGCGACTGGCTCGAGACGAGGGGCGTCGACGTGCTCGCGTTGCAAGAGGTGCGGGCGACTCGCGCCGACCTCGAGCCGCTCATCGGCGACGGCTGGCACCTGGTCAACGACGAGACGACGGCCAAGGGGCGAGCCGGCGTCGCGATCGCGTCGCGCCTGCCGATCGTCGAGTCGCGCACCGCTTTCGGCGCCGATGAATTCGACTCGGCGGGGCGCTGGATCGAGGCCGACGTCGACGTCGACGGCACGCCGCTCACGGTCGCGAGCGTGTATGTGCACTCGGGCGAGGCCGACACCCCCAAGCAAGACGAGAAGTGGAAGTTCCTCGACGCGCTGGCCACGAGGCTCCCGGAGCTGGCCGAGCGCGGGCGCGTCGTACTGCTCGGCGACTTCAACGTCGGCCACACCGAGCTCGATATCAAGAACTGGCGGGGCAACCGCAAGAAGGCAGGGTTTCTCCCCGGGGAGCGCGCCTACTTCGACCGATTCTTCGGTGAGATCGGCAGCGAGGTCACGTGCGTCGACGGCACCGTCGGCACGGGGCTCGGTTGGGTCGATGTGGGCCGCCGCCTCTCGGGCGAGGTCGAGGGTCCGTACTCGTGGTGGTCGAACCGCGGTCAGGCCTTCGACAACGACACGGGCTGGCGCATCGACTACCACATCGCCACGCCCCTGCTCGCGGCACGCGCGTCGAATTACCTCATCGACCGCGCCGCCTCGTATGACGCCCGCTGGAGCGACCACGCTCCCGTCGTGGCCGACTACGAGATCTAGCGAGCCGCCCCGGGCTGGTTCCGCAGTTCGAACACGCCGCCCGGCGGCACCGCGCGACCGCGCAGCCCCGGACCTCAGAGACCGTCACACGAAACGAGCACGCCATCATGACCAAGCCCGCTCTCTACTCCGCCATGCAGCCGAGCGCCGATTCGCTGCACCTCGGCAACTACGTCGGCGCGCTCACGAACTGGATCACGATGCAAGACGAGTTCCGCGCCGTCTATGCCGTCGCGAACCAGCACGCGATCACCGTGCCGTTCGAACCCGCCGAGCTGCGCGATCGCACGCGGGCCACCGCTGCACAGTTCATCGCGGCAGGTATCGACGCCGACAGGTCGGTGCTGTTCGTGCAGTCCGACGTGCCGGCGCACGCGGAGCTCACCTGGGTACTCAGCGCCATCACCGGCTTCGGCGAGGCCGGCCGCATGACACAGTTCAAGGACAAGTCGCAGCGGCACGGCACCGATGCGCAGAACGTCGGGCTCTTCACCTATCCGATCCTCATGGCCGCCGACATCCTGCTCTATCAGACCGAGCGGGTGCCTGTGGGCGAAGACCAGCGGCAGCACGTCGAGCTCACGCGCGACCTCGCTCAGCGGTTCAATGCACGCTACGGCGAGACGTTCACCGTGCCGCAGGCGCACATCGTCAAGGAGTCGGCGAAGGTCTACGACCTGCAGGAACCGACCGCCAAGATGTCGAAATCGGCGGCCTCCGACGCCGGTCTCCTGCGCGTCCTCGACGACCCCAAGGTCACGTCGAAGAAGATCATGCGAGCGGTGACCGACGCCGACGGCGAGATCCGGTTCGACCGCGAGACGAAGCCAGGGGTCTCGAATCTGCTCACGATCTATTCGGTACTCAGCGGCACGCCGATCGACGGTCTGGAGCGCGAGTACCAGGGCCGCGGCTACGGCGACCTGAAGAAAGGCCTGGCTGAAGTCGTCCAAAGCGTGTTCGCCCCGATCCGCGACCGGGCGAACGAGCTGCTCGGCGACCCGGCGGAGCTCGACCGGTTGCTGGCGCGAGGCGCTGAGCAGGCGAACGAACTCGCCGAGGGCACCATCGCCGACGTCTACGAGCGAGTCGGATTCCCTCGACCGACCCGGCGGGTATAGGCCCGCGTCGGGCTAGCATGGTCCGATGCCCCGGGCACTCGTCATCATCCCGACGTACAACGAGCGCGAGAGCCTCGAATCGATCGTCACCCGCGTCGTCGCGGCCGACCATCGCGTCGACGTGCTCGTCGTCGACGACGCCTCGCCCGACGGCACTGGAGATGTGGCGGACGCGATCGCCGCGCGAGAGCCGCGCGTCACGGTGCTGCACCGCGCGGGCAAGCTCGGGCTCGGCACCGCCTACGTCGAAGGATTCCGCATCGCGCTCGATCGCGACTACGACGCCGCCTTCGAGTTCGACGCCGACGGCTCCCATCCGCCGGAGCGCCTGCCATCTATGCTCGACGCGCTCGATGACGGCGCCGACCTCGTGATCGGCACGCGGTGGATGCCCGGCGGGCGCACGGAGAACTGGCCGCTCCAACGCGTCCTGCTGTCACGCGGCGCATCGCTGTACGCACGCACGCTGCTGCGGTCGAGCATCCGCGATATCACCGCCGGCTACCGCGGCTACCGCGCCGACGTGCTGCGGGCGTTCGACCTCGGGGCGATCAGGTCAAACGGCTACTGCTTCCAGATCGAGACGGCGTGGATGGTGGAACGTGCGGGCCTGCGTATCGACGAGGTGCCGATCACCTTCACCGAGCGCGAGGCGGGCGCATCGAAGATGTCGCGCGCTATCGTCGTCGAGGCCGTGTGGCGCGTCGCAGCCTGGGGCATCGGCTCACGGCTGCGAGACCTGCACGGCCTCGTGCCCGCCCCGCTCGGCGGGCCGACCGTCATCTCCGAAGGCCAGCTATGAATGACAGCAGCCCCGAGCGCGATCCCTCGGCCGCGCCCGTCACCCGCTTCGAGGTCGAGACGACGATTCCGACGACGCATGGGGCGTTCCGCGTGCGTGCGTACACCACCACGATGGGCGATTCGGGGCCGGACCTGACCAACCTCGCAATCGTCGCGGGTGAGGTCGCCGACGGGGCGCTCGTGCGCGTGCACTCGGAGTGCATCACGGGAGAGGCGTTCCACTCGCTGAAATGCGAGTGCGGCCCGCAGCTCGACGCCGCACTCGATCGCATCCACGCCGAGGGCGGGGTCGTTCTGTACTTGCGTGGGCACGAGGGCCGCGGGATCGGCCTGCTCAACAAGCTCCGGGCGTATGCGCTGCAGGAGCAGGGGCTCGACACGGTCGATGCCAACACCGCCCTGGGCCTGCCCGCCGACGCGCGCGACTACTCGTCGGCCGCCGCGATGCTCGACGACCTCGGACTGCCGCGCATACGCCTGCTCACCAACAACCCCACCAAGCAGCATGCGCTCGAGTACTACGGCATCGAGGTCGTCGAACGCATCCCGCTCGTGGTCGGCCGCAACGACGTCAACGCCGCCTACCTCGACACGAAGGCCGCGCGCATGGGCCATCGGTACGAGCCGGATGTCATCTCCGGCCACGACACCCACACGGGCACGGGTAGCCACGCGATCTAGCATCCGGCTGGCCCTGTGGGCGATCGGCAGGCTGACGACCCTCAACGTCGTGCTCGCCGTGGCCTGGTAGCGGGGCGCCGGGAAAGCCACGTGGGGCGGTGCGAGATACGCACCGCCCCACGCCATTCCCCCCAGAATGTCCACCCGCTCTCGGCGGGCGGAGGACCTCTGCGGCGCGAACGCCGCGGGAACCGGGCCCCCCGGCCCGAGTTCCGAAGACACACTACGACGAACTCGCCCTTGTGGCGACTCAGATTCACCCCTTTGTGAATGGAATTCACCCACCATACTGGTCGATCGACCAAGTTTTCCCGCTCTCATCGGGAATTCCGGCGTGAGCAGGGCTTGTCTGTGCCGTCAAGCGAATTTCGCGCGCGGACTTCGATCGGCGTGTCGCGCGACCCGGCGGGCGCGGCCACCACCACCGCCCCGGCCACGGCCCTGACCCGACCCCCGACCCCGGCTGCGGCTGCGGCTGCGGCTGCGGCTGCGGCTGCGGCTGCGAAGTACTGTTGGAGGTCATGAGCGCCGTCAACGAGCATCCCGATCCAGAAGTCTCCGATCGCGCCGAAGCGAACGGCACGGCGACGGGTGTCGACGGCTCATCGGGCGCCGGCCGCCGCGAGCCGCGCGGCCGACGCCGCGCACGGAGCGGGCGTCCCGGCGACACGGAACAGCGGCCCCGCGCGACCTTCGGACAGCTCCTCCCCTACCTCCTCGAAAGCCCCGGCCTCATGGGCGGGATCGTCGCGATCTCGATCGTCGGCGCCGTCTTCTCGCTGGCCCAGCCGCTGCTCGTCGGCGTGCTCATCGGACAGGTCGAGGCGGGGACGCTTGCGCAGTGGCTCCTGTGGGCACTCGTGGGCGTCGTCATCATCGGGGCCCTGTTGCAGGGATTCCAGCACTACCTGCTGCAGCGCACGGGCGAGTCGATCGTGCGCACGACGCGCCGCAAGCTCGTCGCCAAGCTCCTGCGCCTGCCGATCACCGAATTCGACGCGCGCCGCACGGGCGACCTCGTCTCGCGTGTCGGCAGCGACACGACCCTCTTGCGGGCCGTGCTCACGCAGGGGCTCGTCGAGGCGGTCGGCGGGCTGCTCACCTTCGTCGGCGCAGTCGTGGCGATGGTCATCCTCGATCTCGTACTCTTCGGCGTCACCGTTGGCGTGGTGGTCGCCGCGGTCGCCGCAGTCGTCCTCCTGTCCGGCCGCATCCGCACCGCGAGTGCCGCGGCGCAGGCGAAAGTGGGAGAGCTCACGTCAGCCGTCGAGCGATCGATCTCGTCGGTGCGCACGATCCGCGCGTCGGGAGCCACCGAGCGCGAGGAGCGCCTCGTCGCGGATGACATCGAGGGCGCATACCGCCGAGGCCTCGATGTCGCATCGGCGTCCGCCCTCATCGTCCCGGTCTCCGGCGTGGCGATGCAGGGCGCGCTCATCGCCGTCCTCGGCCTCGGTGGCCTGCGCGTCGCGGCCGGCGACCTCTCGATCGCCAGCCTCATCGCGTTCATCATGTTCCTGTTCATGATGATCATGCCGCTCGGCCAGTTCATCGGCGCGATCGCGGCTGTCAACTCCGCGCTCGGTGCGCTCGGGCGCATCCAAGAGATCATCGACCTGCCCGAAGAGGGGCACGACGACCGCGACCACGGGCCTGTCGTGGAGGTGCGCGGGGCGGCGAACGTCGAGGACCGTCCGGATGCTCCCGCACTGGCGTTCGATCGCGTCTCGTTCCGCTACCCCGACACCGTCGTACGCGCCCGCACGGCGAGAGCCCGCGCAGCGGCGAGACTCGATCGCTTCGCGACGGGTCGCCGCCGAGGCGGCGCCATGTCGCTCGGCGGCGACGACAGCGGACTCGATGAGCTGTTCCGCGCTGACGACGAAGCTGCGGCACCGGCCTCCCCACTCGTCCTCGACGACGTGTCGTTCGAGGTGCCACGCGGCACGCGGGTGGCCCTCGTCGGCCCGTCCGGCGCCGGCAAGTCGACGTCGCTCGCCCTCATCGAGCGGTTCTACGACCCCACCGAGGGGAGCATCCGGCTCGGCGGCATCGATCTGCGCAACATCGACCGCGCCGACCTGCGTCGGCAGATCGGCTACGTGCAGCAGGACGCACCCGTGCTGGCCGGAACGCTCGCCGAGAACCTGCGGCTCGGCCGCCCCGACGCCAGCGATGACGAGTGCGAGGCGGTCCTGCGCGAAGTGAACCTGGGCGGCGTGCTCGATCGCTCCCCCGAGCGCCTCGCGGCGGCGGTCGGCGAAGCCGGCGTGATGCTGTCTGGCGGCGAGCGTCAACGCCTCGCGATCGCCCGCACACTGCTCGCGGCCTCGCCGATCCTGCTGCTCGACGAGTCGACGTCGTCACTCGACGGCGCGAACGAACGGGCGATGCGCGACGCGATCGACCGCGTCGCCGAGGGCCGCTCGCTCATCGTCATCGCGCACCGCCTCTCGACGGTGGTCGATAGCGACGAGATCGTCGTGCTCGACCGCGGCCGGGTGGTCGGCCGCGGCACCCACGAGCAGCTTGTCGAATCGACGCCGCTCTACCGGGAGCTCGCGCAGCACCAGCTGCTTGTCCCCGCGGAGCGCTGAGTCGGGGGCGCCTACCCCTGGCGCCCCTTGAACCGGGGATGCTGCCTATTGATGACGTAGACCCGACCGTGGCGACGCACGATCTGCGCCCCCGGTTGCTGCTTCAGTGACTTGAGCGAGGCTCGAACTTTCACATCTTCTCCTTATTGGGAACGGTTATCATTACAAGCTAACCACTCGTCGAACCGGATTGCGAGCCCACCCATGAGGACACCCGTCGACATCGTCGCGGTCGTCGGCCCCGACACCCCCCAACGCAGCGCGTACGCGGGAAGCCGAGCGCGGCGCGACGGCAGACCCGTCGTCATCTCCGCCGACGCCCTGCGTCACACGCTCGACCCGATCGAGGCAGCCATCACCATGCTCGAGCACACGCCGGCCGACCGCGTCGTCATCGAGCTGCCCGGCCACCTCTTCGCGCCGCACGTCATCGGCACCTTCGCCGACCATGGCGACGCGTTTCCCCTCACCGAGATCGTGTGCATCGTCGACGCCGCGCTCGCCCTTCCGACACTCAGCGGCATCGAACCGCCGACCGGGTTTGCAGCACCATGGGCGGTCGCGCGGCCACCGCAGTCGCCGGCCGTCGCGGTGAGCCAGATCGAGTTCGCCTCGACGCTGCTGCTCGTCAACTGGGAGGCGGTCCCGACCACCGAGCTCTCGATGCTCATGGCCCTTGTCAATCACCTGGCGCCGACGGCCCGCCTGTGCATGCGAGCCCACGAACCCGCCGGCGTGTGCGATCACGGGCACGTCACTCCATACCCGGCCGCGCAGGAGCGGCCAGGCTGGGTGGCACTCCTGAACGAGGAGTTCGCGCCCCACATGACCGACCCCCGCGTGCGTGCGTTCCGCTACGAGCAGTTCCGCCCATTCCACCCCGGCCGTCTCAAACGCCTGCTCGAACGAGAGATCGGCACGGGGGCGTTCGGCACGGTCATCCGCTCAGCCGGATTCTGCCGGCTCGCGACCCGATCCCACCTCACGGCGCAGTGGAACCACACCGGACCCAGCATCTCATTCACGCCGCTCGCGAACGACGGTGACCTCGACGAGCACGACCTGCTCTCCGTCGGGCAGGATCTCGCCTTCATCGGCCTCGACCTGCGCGAGGGCAAGCTTCGCGCGGCGCTCGACAGCGCGACCCTGACCGACCACGAGTTCGCCGACGGTCCGGTGACGTGGCGCGACTACCCGGACCCGCTGCCCTCTTGGGAGCCGGCTCCACGCGCCAATGACTGAGCCAGCCTCCCGAGAAGGGTCGCCAGCCCCGCCACGAGGGGTGCCCCACCGGGCCGGGAGTGCGGAAGGGCACCGCCGTTCGTACGGTGGTGCCCTTCGGGTGAGCGCGACGGCGGGGCCGAGAGCCCTGGGCTCAGTGCTCGTCGTAGTGGTCGTCGTGTTCGGCGTGCTTGTGGCCGTCGTGCAGGTAGTCGACGTGACCTTCGTGCTGCACGGCCTCGTGGCCGCAGTGCTCGCTGTGCTCGTGCTCGGTCTTGGTGTGCTCTGCGCGGGTTTCGGTCGCGGTCATGATGCTGCTCCTTCGTGTGTGCGTTCCTTGCCCGATTCGGGCTCATTCACGTGCGCGAGGGCGTCGGCCACGACGTGTGCCACGTGGTGATCGGCAAGCCGGTACTCGACCGCCTTCCCGTGTCGCGTCGATGAGACCAGCCCCTCCTGCCTCAGCGTCCGCAGATGCTGCGACACCAACGGCTGCGAGTAGCCGGACTCCCGCGAGAGCGCCCCGACCGTTTTCGGTTCGTGTTCGAGCAGCCGCAGCAGGAGGAGCCTCGACTCGTTGCCGAGGATCTTGAACAGCTGGGCCGCCTCGGCGAGCCCGCTCTCTTCGCGCACAACAACACCTCACCATATATATGCAGTAATTGCAATATGTTTATATTATCGAGAACGGATGTCATGTGCAACTGCGCGACCGGAGTTCAGCTCGCGTGGGCCCAGCGCAGGCCGGCGCAGGCCGAGTTCACCGGCTCAGGCCGGCGTCGACGGCTCGCCCTCGATCTCGATGCCGGCGACCTCGAGCGCGCGCAGGGTCTCGCCGACGCGGGCCGGGTTGACGGCCGCGGTGAGGTTCGCCCGCACACGAACGTCGAAACCCGCGCGTTTGGCGTCGAAGGCCGACTCGCGCACGCAGTGGTCGGTCGCGATGCCGACCACGTCGACCCGCGTGACGCCGACGTCGCGGAACACGGCCGCAAGCATCCTGCCGTCGTCGGTCGTCCCCTCGAACGCGGAGTACGCCGGCAGCCCCTGGCCCTTCCGCACGTGCACCCGCACGCGCGAGAGGTCGAGCTCTGGGTGGTACTCGGCGCCGGGAGTGCCGGCGACGCAGTGCACCGGCCACGTGTCCATGTAGTCGGGCTCCTCGTCGAGCGCGAAGTGGCCGCCGTTGTCGCCCTCGGCGTTGTGCCAGTCGCGCGACGCAGCCACGACGCCGTAGCGGTGCGCATCTCGCTCGAGAAGCGCCGAGATGCCACGGGCCACGGCGGCACCGCCCTTCACCTCGAGCGCTCCGCCCTCGGTGAAGTCGTTCTGAACGTCGATGATGAGCAGCGCGGAAGTCATGCGGCCATGATGCCAATCGACGCTGACCGCTCGAGCAGACGTCTACCAGTCGGCCAGCCCACCGCCGCATCGATACGTCGCGGCAGCGATCGAGTCGAGCACGTCGCGGTTGGAGATCTGCACCGGGCCGGCCACGTAGTACGCGAACGTGATGCGGGTGCCGTCGGCCGAGTCGATGAAACCCGCGAGCCCATACACCTCGTCGATCCACCCGGTCTTTGCTCGGATCGACGCGGCCGGAACACCGGAGGAGGCCGGGTCGAAGCGCGTATTGAGCGTGCCGCTGATGCCAGAGGCTGGCAGGTCGTCGAGTATGCGGCCGAGCCCGAACTCGTCGCCGCCGACGAGTTGGAGCAGTGCGACCTCGAGCCTGGCGGTCACGCGATTGTCGCGGCTGAGGCCGGAGCCGTCCATCGCGGTGAACCCCGCGGCGTCGAGCCCGAGGTTCTCGACGGCCTGGGTGAGCGCGGGGTTGATGGCGTTGTAGGTGTTGCCCGCGCCGGACTCGATCGCCACGAGGCGCGCGAGGGTCTCGGCCACGACGTTGTCGCTGTCGAGCAGGGCATAGCGGATGAGCTCGGAGACGGGCTGCGACCAGACCTCGGCCAGCATCGGCGCGCCCTCGGGCACGCGCTGCGTGCCGAGCACGTCTGCCGCCGACAGTCCGAGCCGTTCGGCGAAGTGTGTCACGGCGCTCTCGGCCGGCTTCTCGGTGCGCAGCGATACGAGCGACTGCGGCCCCTGGCGGCCGCCGTCGACCATGAGCGCCGAGATCGGGGGCATGTAGCCGTCGAGACGGTCCTGCTCGTTCCACGTCTGGTGCCACTCGTCGCCGTCGTAGAACGAGTCGTCGTAGCTGACGGCCCTGATCGCCTGGTCGCCCCGCGCCTCGAGCGTCTGGTTCGCGAGGTCGCTGAGGTACGCCGTCGCACCGTTGTAGTAGCTCGTCTGGCCGGGCGAGAGCGACGTGAGCGTCACGTCGCCGTAGCCGACGATGATCACCTCGCCCTGCAGCTCCCCCGCGTACACGCGGGTCGGGATGCGGTAGTCGGGCCCGAGCACCGTGAGCGCGGCCGCCGCCGTGATGAGCTTCATGGTGGATGCCGTCGGGTTCGGGCTGCCCGCCCGCCGGTCGAACAGCACCTCGCCCGTCTGCGAGTCGATCGCGTAGCCGTGGAACTCGAGGGCGCCGGGCTGGGCGGTGATCTCGTCGAGGGAGCACGTGCGCAGCGGCGCCGCCCCGGGCGGCCTCTCGGGCGCGAGCTGCGCGGAGTCATAAGCCTTGGGCGCCGACGTCTCGCCGGCGGCGACGGTAGTTGATGCGGCGAACGCCGATCCGCCGGCGAATGCGGCGCCCGCGATGAGCACCCCGACGAGCACGACGACGATCGCGAGCGGCACCGGCACGGCACGCGGTTCGCGGCGTTTGCGCGCGTCGGTGACCGTCCAGGGCGGCGGGGCGGCAGCGGCGTTCGTCCGCCCGTCGCGCCGCGTCGTCACCGGTCGCCGGGTCTGCCCCGTGTTCTGCTCACCGCCCTGCCGCACCGTGCGATGATCCCACGACCGATCGACGTCTGCATGACGTGCCGACCATGCGACATCGCCCGGCCGCCCACCCCCCGTGACCATCACGGTGCCGAGGCGGCACGGCAGGTCGCCTATCCCGCCCGTTGAACCGCCTCGGCACCCTCAAGGTCCTCGCCCTCGGCGGGCGCGGCGACGTACGCCGCGCCGTCGCTGCGCGGGTCGGCGGCCGCGTCGAACCCCGTCCCGACGCGCCGCACCACGTTGGAGTGACCGAGCATCTCGGTCAGGGGCGGCACCGTCACGATCGGGTAGCCCTCGTCGTGCAGCCGAGCGACCACCTCATCCGGAACGTCGGCCTCGGCGTAGACCGAGTCCGATCGATCTCCCGGCGCGTACGCGCCCACCGTCCACCGGGGTGCCGCGACCGCCTCGGCCGCCGACGCCCCGCCCGCCAGTCGCAGCAGCAGTTGCGTATGGATCTGCGCCTGTGCCTTGCCCCCCATCGTCGCCTGCACGAACGCCGGCTCACCCGCCGCGTCGGTGACGACGACCGGCATGAGGGTGTGCGCCGGGCGCACGCGCGGCCCGAACCGACCGGGCGCGGCGGCGTCGAGCGAGAACGAGTAGCCCCGGTTATGGAACAGGATGCCCGTGCCCGGGTCGTAGACGCCCGAGCCGAAGAGGTGGAACTGGCTCTGCACGAGCGAGACCGCCCAGCCCTCGGCGTCGGCCGCCGCGATCCCGATCGTGTCGCCTCGTGCAAGACGCGGGTCGGGAACCGTCGCCGGCTCGGGCAGGTCAACGTCGCCGTGGACGAGGGGCGCGATGTCGACGGGCGCGTGCCGCGGGTCTCCGAGCGCGGTGTCTCGAAGGTGATTCGCCTCGGAGAAGAGCCGAGCGATGAGCTCCGGCGCCTCACGCTCGCTCGTGTCGAGCGCCGCGGCGGCCCGCAGCAGCCCGAAGCCCTGCGTGTTCGGCCCGAGCGTGCTCACGCGCAAGCCCCGCCAGTCGATCCCGATCGGGTCGGTGCGGTCGGCCGCGAACGATGCGAAGTCCTGCGCCGTGAACCGTGCCCCCTTGGCCGCGAGGCCGGAGACGACCTCGTCCGCCAGCTCCCCCTCGTAGAAGGCGTCGAACCCGTCGCGTTCCAGCAGTTCCAGCGTGCGGGCGAGCGCCGGCTGCATGAGCCGCTCTCCACGGCGCAGGGGCCGGTCCTCGATGCCGAGCGCGGCTCGAGCATCCGGGTCGTCGAGCGTCGCCCACTCGGCCGCGAGACACATCGCGAGCGACGACGAAACCGTCACGCCATCGCGGGCGGCCTCGATGGCGGTGCCGAGGTGCGCCGAGCGGCCGAGTCGTGCGCCGACCTCGGCGAGCACCGCCCAGCCGCGCAGCGCGCCCGGCACGGTGATGGGGCCGACGCCCCGGCGCGGAATCTCGGCACCGTAGCGGTCGACGAGCTGCTCGAGGCTCTCGCGCTCCGCCCCCCACCCGGTCGCGTTGACCCCGTGCAGCCGCCCGTCCGGGTCGCGCACGATGGCGACGAGGTCGCCGCCGATTCCGGTGTTGTGCGGGTAAACGACGGCAAGCGTCGCGGCCGCGGCGAGCGCCGCGTCGACGGCGGTTCCCCCGCTGCGGAACGCGAGTTCGCCCGCGCGGGTCGCGAGCCGGTGCGGTGTCGCGATGGCCCCGTTCGTCGGCGTCATGGTGGCGTTGGTCCCTCTCGGTGGTGGGTCGCTTGCGTGCGTCATCGGACCTGGGCCAGGAACGACGCCGTGCGAGGGCTCTTCGGGTTCGAGAAGAGCTCGGCCGGCGGAGCCGTCTCGATGATGCCGCCCTCGTCCATCACGACGATGCGGTCGGCCACGTCGCGCGCGAAACCCATCTCGTGGGTGACGACGATCATCGTCATGTGCTCCCGGGCGAGGTCTTTCATGACCGCGAGCACCTCGCCCACCATCTCGGGGTCGAGCGCGCTCGTCGGCTCGTCGAAGAGCATGAGTTTCGGCTTCATGGCGAGCGCCCGGGCGATGGCGACGCGCTGCTGCTGCCCACCCGAGAGGTTGCGGGGGTGGGCGTCGGCCTTGGCCGCCAGGCCGACGCGCGTGAGGAGCTCGTGCGCCCTCGCCTTCGCCTCGGCCGGGCGCTGCTTGAGGATCCGCACGGGCGTGTGCCAGACGTTCTCGGCGGCCGTCATGTGGGCGAACAGGTTGAACTGCTGGAACACGAAGCCGATGTCGCGCCGCTGGGCAGCGATGGCCTTCGATGACAGCTCGGTCCGTTTGCTGCCGTGACCCTGGTAGCCGATACGGTGGCCCGCCACGTGGATCTCGCCGGAATCGTGCGGCTCGAGCCGGTTGATCGTGCGCAGTAGCGTGGTCTTCCCCGCGCCCGACGGGCCGATCAGCACGACGACCTCGCCACGGTTCACGTCGAACGAGCATCCGGTCAGGATGCTGTGCTCGCCGATGCGTCGCGACACGTCGCTCACGCGGACTAGGGGCTCGGCCGACGCCTGCGGGGGCGCTGATTCGTTGCTCATGCGTTTGTCCTCTCAACACCGCCGACGCGGGGGACGGTCGTGAAGCGTGTCCATGCTCGGGCGGCCAGGCTCTGCGGCACCGGGATGCCGACGCGCCGGTTGAGCGCGCGCTCGATGGCGGCCTGGATGAACGTCCAGACCGTCGTGAGCAGCAGGTAGTAGATCGCGACGACGATGAAGATCTCGAAGGTCAAGAACGTGACCGAGCTGATCGACTGCGCCACGAGGAACATCTCACTGACGCCGATGATGCTCAGGATCGACGTCATCTTCATGAGGCTGTTGAACTCGTTGCCGAAGGGCGGCACGATCGTGCGGAGCGCCTGCGGCAGGATGATCCAGCGCATTGACTGCGCCGGCGTCATACTCAGGGCGGCGGCCGCCTCGAGCTGCCCCCGGTCGACGGCCTCGAGGCCGGATCGGATGATCTCGGAGATGTACGCGCTCTCGTGGATCGTGAGCCCGACGATCGCGGCGATGACCGCCCCTCGCACGAGGAAGCCGAACACGTACTGGTCCTCGAACCGGAAGACGCCTGCGGCCGCAAGACCGAGGTAGATGATCACGAGCTGCACGAGGAGCGGCGTGCCCCGGATCACCCAGATGTAGATGCCGGCGAGAACCCGCAGGATCGTCCAGCGGGAGCGCCCCGCGATGGCGATGATGAGCCCCACGATGACGGCGAGGATCATCGACGCGATCGAGATGACGATCGTGAGCCCGAAGCCCGCGAGGAACGGGCCGGACGGGGTGAGGAGGCTTTGCCAGAAGAATGGCCAGTCGAAATTCATAGGCGTCCCTTATTCATGGGCGTTCCTTCGATGGCCGCGCTACGCAAAGTACGAGATGGCTTCGAGGCTCTCGCTCGCGAGGATCCCGTCGTACGTGCCGTCGGCGACCATGTCCTCGACCGCCTGCTCGACCGCCGCCTTGAGCTCGGTCGAGTCCTTTCGCACGGCGATGCCGATGTCGAACGTTTCGAAGGGCTCGCCGGCGACGCGCAGGGCACCCTGGGACTCCGCCTCCATGTAGTACATGTCGGCCATCGAAAGGGACAACACGTCGAGCTGGTCGTTCAGCAGCATCTGCCGGCCCGTTGCGGCGCTGTCGATCTCGGTGAGCACGAGCTCGTTGCCCGCGTCGCACTCGTCGAATGCCTTCAGCGCGGCCGACGCCGAGGTCCCCGTGAGCGTTCCGACGCGCTGGCCGCACAGCTCCGGACCGAACTCGCTCACGGCGTCTTCGTCGTCCGAACGAACGAGGAGGCCTGACCCAGATAGGAGGTACGGCACGAAGTCGACGACCTCCTGCCGTTCTTCCGTGATGAACAGCGATCCCATGACGAGATCGCACTGTTCCGCCTCGAGCGATGGCACGAGCGAGGGGAACTGGGTCGACACGGCCCGGTACTCGAGCCCAAGCCGGTTCGCGATGTCGCGCGCCATGTCGATCTCGATGCCCTGCGGTTCCTGCGCCTCGTCGAAGTAGAAGAGCGGCATAGCGGCAAGGCCGAGGGCGGTGCACACCGGGAGCACGCCGGCCTCGCTGATCGCCGGCGGCGAGAGCAGCGGTTCATCCGGCGTGTCGGCGCCGTCGACCTCGGAGGCAGGGGTGCAGCCGGCGATGGAGATGACAACGAGGGCGGCACCCGCGACAGCGGCCGCGCCTCGGAACGAGAAGCTACGGGAGAGCATTTGGACTCCTTAGTGCATTGGTAGAACCAATAGATGGGAGAGTGTTTCGGTTGGAGCACGCGTTACTAGGATGCCCCTTCGACCCACAACGCGCGTTACGGCAGTGTTTCGCTTGCGTTATGTTTGGATTGTCACGCTAGTCCAGCTGCGAGCATTGCACAATTGGTTCAATCAATTGGAGTCGACCATGACCGAGATCGACTGGGAGCGATTGCGGGAACCCCGGCCTTCACTCACCGACTCGCTCTCGTTGTCGCTTGAACGACTGATCCTCGAGGGCGGGCTCAGCGACGGCGATCGCCTGCCACCCGAGCGCGAGCTCGCCGAGCGCATGGCCGTGTCGCGAGGCTCGCTCCGCGACGCGCTCCGCACGCTCGAGTTGCAGGGGCGCATTGAACGTCGGCAAGGGCGAGGCACCATCGTGCGCGACGCGAGCCAGTCGGCGGCCGGCGAGGCGCTCGTGTCGGGCTTGGCCCTCTACTCCGACGATTTCGCGCAAGCACTCGAGGTGCGGGCCTGCATCGAGCCGCCGATCGCGGCGCTCGCCGCCAGGCGAGCGACCGAGCTCGAGATCGAGCAGCTGCGCAGGATCCTGGATGACATGGCGCGTGACAACGACCGGGCCGAGTTCAGCCGGCTCGACCGCCTGTTCCACCGCGCCATCGCCCAGTACACCGACAACCCGTTGCTGCTGCGGTTGCTCGACCGGGTCTCGGAGATCCTCGACGTCACGCGGGCCTCCCTTCCGATCACTCGCGTCACCCGCCGGCTCGCGCTGCGCGACCATCACGCGATCCTTGACGCGATCGCCGCCCATGACCCCGAGGCGGCCGAGGCTGCGGCAGCGTCCCATATCGCCGGCATGTGGTCGAGCGTCGCGGAGGAGCGGCGACGCGCCATCGACGATGCGCCGGTTCCCTGACATCCGCCGCGCCGGCTCGCGACGGACGCTCGAATCGGCTCAGTCGCGCGGCTCCGGCGCGCCCATGCCGTCCCGGCCCGCGACGCGCAGGAGATCGACGAAGGCGCGGAACGAGGTCGCGACCGGCGTGAGCCCCCGTGCGCGGCCGCCGGCATCGACGGCTCGCTCGGCTTCGTGATCCCAGAACCCGATCGCCCCGATGTCGTCGACCTCGCGGCCCCGCGCGCCGCGTGCTGTGCGGAGGCAGAGCTGGTTGCCGCCGGCCGCGTCACCGATCGGCAGCCACCCGGGCGGGATGCGCCCCTCGTAGGCGGCGACCGCCTCGAACACGCTCCGCCCGTACGAGCTCGTCAGCCCGTGCATCCGCTCGATGCCGTCGGCGCCGCCGACCGCCCAGGCGGAGGGCATCGCCGCGACGAACTCGACGTCGTCGTCGTCGAGTTCGATGTCGCCGCCGTAACGCTCCAGCACCTCGAGGTAGTCGTCGGGCATCGGGCCGACGAGCGACGTCAGCTCATCGATCAGCTGCCGGACGCGCTGGGGTGGCACCGGCGTGATGGTCGCGCCGAGCGCGTCAAGCCGCCGCCAGACCTCGGTCATTCGGTGGACGTCCTCGCTCATCGGAACATCCTCCATGACCGCCGGCCACATCGGCCGCGGCCCCGATCGACCTGATGGGCTTGGTCGATCACCGGTATTCGCTCTGCCTTCCTGGCGCCTGCTGCCGGTTCCACGCCGTCTCCTCCGCGCCGCAAGACGATCCCGGGCGAGCGCGTCGCAGCCCACACGATCGCACCGGCCGCGACGAGCGCGACGAAGAGTCCCATGACGTGAGCGATGAGCGAAGGGATGCCCCGTTCGGGCAGCAGGAAGCCGTACGGCACCCAGCCGTCAGTTGCTCCGCGGATCAGAACGACGGTCACCCACACGACCGGGTACGGGAGAACGACCCAGAGCTGCCTCCACGGCAACCGGCCACGATCACCGACCGACAACCAGTCGATGGCGACGATGAGCGGAAGGAAGATGTGGAGAACGGCGCTCACCCAGGGTGGCGCCGATGCGGTACCGGGGACGAGTCCGTTGTAGACCACGGCGACGATGAGCAGACATGCTGTCGCGACCCCGCGCGCCACTGTCAGCCATGCTGGGACAGGACGCCCTGACATCATGAGCGTGCCCGTGGTGATGAGAACGCCGCTCGTCAAAAGACTGCTCAGGTTGGTGAAGTAGCCGAAGAAGTCGAACGGGTTGCTGTCGCCCACGGCGACGCGACCGGCGAACGTGGCGAGGAGCATGAGGATGACGGCCGTGCCAACACCAGCGCGCGCGAGCCCAACGGCGAGAACCGTGTTCCGCGTGGCTGATGCGTGGATCACAGCGGTCAGCCTAGAAGATCGACGCCATCGGACACTGCTGCCACCTGCCACTGCGCCACGTGAGAATCAACCTGTCTGGGATGATGAGTGGCATGGAACCTCTCCTCTCGGAGCTCCGCGTGATCGAAGCGGCTGAATCGCTTGCGCGGACTCTCGGAAGTGGTCCGAACCACACTGTTGCCGCGGCCGCCCTCGATACCCGAGGCCGCATTCACACAGCAGTGAATGTCTTTCACTTCACCGGCGGACCATGTGCGGAGCTGGTCGCGATTGGCGTTGCTGCCACCGCTCAGTCTGGGCCACTCGTCGCAATGGCAGCGGCGGGGAACCAGGAGCGCGGACTGATTCCGCCCTGCGGTCGTTGCCGACAAGTCATGCTGGACTTGCACCCTGACGCGCTGGTGGCTGTGCCCAGCCAGGACGGGCCGCGCATGCGGCCGATCGCGAAGCTACTGCCTGACACCTATTTCTCTCCCGACGCGGACGCGCAGCGGGTCTTCCGTCTCAACAAGCGATATCGCGACGCCGTCACGGACGGGAGCAAGTCCTCATCGGTTCGCTGGGACGAGTCCTGGAATGCAGGACCGGTGATCATCTACTTCGAGAACGATGAAGGCGCACCGCTGCCGGGAGAGATCACCGCCGTAAAGCGCTACCGCCTCAGCGAGCTCACGCAGGAACGCTTGCGGATCCGGCCCGACCAATCCGTCGAGGACTATGTATTGGGACTGCGCCGACACTACCCGCTGATGCCGGACGACGCCGTAGTCGATGTCGTTGACTTTTCGCTCCGGTAACAGTCAGTGAGGGGCCTGCTTACGGTTTGAACGCAGCGTAGACCTGATGCAGGAACAACTTGGCGACGTCGAGCACCCGGCCTGGCCATGTGCTGATGCAGGCCGCCACGTCGTCGAGGTCGGGGAGCGAGAAATCACAAAGGTCGGCGCCCATGGCGAGTTACAGACGCAGGAGTCTGGTCAGCCAATGCGGGACGGCGTCAACGAAAAGGGCCCCCGCCGGCGCCGGGAGCGCTGCGGGGGTCGATCGGGGCCGCCTGTGGGAATCGAACCCACGACCTATTCATTACGAGTGAATCGCTCTGCCGACTGAGCTAAGGCGGCCTACGCGCTGCGCGATTCCCCGCACAACGACACTAGAGCATAGCCCATGCGCGCAATGCCACGCGAATCGCAGCGCTCACGGGCCACGCCCTCCAACGCCCCTCAGACGCCGTCCGGCGGCGCGACCATCACGTGCGAGCATTCGGCAAACCTCGGGCGCCAAGTCGCACCGCCGCGGCCGGCTAGCAGACGGGCTCACCCTCGGGAACGTCGCCGTCGACGAAGTAGCGGTCGACGATGTCGTCGATGCACGTGCTCTTTCCGCCGTAGACGGTGTGCCCCTCGCCCTCGTACGTCACGAGGATGCCCGACTCAAGCTGGTCGGCGAGCGCGATGGCCTGCTCATACGGGGTCGCCGGGTCACCGGTCGTGCCGATGACCAGCACGGGCCCCGCCCCGGCGCCCGACACCGGCCCGGGCGTCGCCCGCGACTCGAACGGGAACTCCTGGCACGTGAGGTCGCCCACGGTCTCGAGCCCGGGCCTCGCGAACGGGTCGAGCTCCTGCATGGCCTCGTTGTAGGCCGCGATCGCCGCCTCGTCGGTCTCGGCGGGAGCATCCATGCAACTGATCGCAGGGAACGCCTCCTGAATATTGGACGTGTAGGTGCCATCAGGGGCTCGGTCGTTGTAGGTGTCGACCAGCGAGAAGAACCCGCTCGGGTCGCCCGACGCGTCGTATGCGCTGAAGGCGTCGCTGAGCTGCGGCCACATCGACTCGTCGTACATGCTCGCGCTGATGGCCATGTTGATCACGCTGCTCGTCAGCGTGCGGCCATCGGTGTGCTTCGGGAGCGCTTTGTCGACGGCGTCCATCGTGGCCCTGATTTCCTCGATCGCGTCGTCATACGTGCCCGTGAACGGGCACTCCGGCCCGCTGAGGCAGTTGTTGATGTACGACTCGGTCGCCGAGATGAACCCCTCGCGCTGCGCGAGCGAGCTTTCGAGCCGGTCCAGCGACGGGTCCACGGCCCCGTCGAGCACCATGCGCCCGGCGCGCTCCGGGAAGGTGTCGATGAAGTGCGCCCCGAGCTCGGTGCCGTACGAGAAACCGAGGTAGTTCAGCTGCGCGTCGCCGACGGTCGCACGCAGCATGTCGAGGTCGTGAACCGTCGAGATGGTGTCGACGAACTCGAGCATCGGGCCAGTCTTCTCGAGGCACCCCTCGCCGAACGCCCGCTCTCGCTCGGTCATGATCTCGATGAGCTCTTCCTCCGACATGGACGCTTCGGCCGGGTCCGGCGTCGGGTACAGGTAGTCGTCGAGCTCGTCGTCGTCGAGGCAATCGATGGCCGTCGATTGGCCGACGCCGCGCGGATCCCAGCCGACGATGTCGTAGTTGTTGAGCACATCGCGACCGAAGAGGTACTCGGCCGCGGCGGCGAGCTGGACCCCGGATCCGCCGGGCCCGCCGGGGTTGACGAAGATCGTGCCCAGCGGGTCGCCCGAGGCGGGCACCTTCAACATGGCGAGCTCGATATCGCCTTTCGACGGGTCGTCCCAGTCCATCGGGGCCGACGCCATCGTGCACTGGAACCCCTGGCAGTCCCACCAGTCGAGCTCCTGCTCGGAGTACGACCTGACGTCGTCAGGCAGGTCTGGGTCGATGACGTCGAGTCCGTCGGCGGAGCCGTTCGAGCCGTTCGGGGTTTCCGATCCGCGGTCGGCGATGGTCGTCACGAGCGTGCATCCGCTGAGCACCACGGTTGCGAGCATCGCGACGGCGGCGACCGCGAGCGACCGCCCGCGGGACACCCGTGACTGCGTGGGTCGATCTGTGCGCGACATCGCTCCTCGTTTCGTCAGGGCCCGGTGCTCTTCTCGTGCGGTTGTGCCTCGAACCTGGTCTCGCCGCCGCGGGGCGGACGCTATGGGTGCCGCCCCGCGCGAGGGATCATGGCGATAAGCAGCGCCTCGATCGCCAACACCGGCGGAACGTTCGCGGCGATGCGCTCACGTGCCTCGCGGATGCTGTCCATGGTACGGAGCGAATGCTCGGAGGTCGTCCCCCTGGCCACCGTCTCGATTTCGCCGCTGCGCCGCTCGTTGATGAGGTCGGCGCCCAACTCGAGTTGCACGGTGATGACGTCGCGCACGAGCGACTGGATATCGGTGAGGATGCGGTCGATACCGTCGACCTGCGATCGTTTCGCCCGGCGTTTCTGGTGGTCTTCGAGGTCGCGGATCGTGCCGCGCAACTGCCTGGGGACGGCCGCGCCCTGCTCGATGCCGAGCGAACGGAAGGCGTCGGCCCGTTCCCGCTCGTCGCGATCGGCCGACTGCGCGGAGCCGTCTTCGTCGGCGAGTTGCACGAGCTGCGCCGCCTTCCGCACCGCCTCGCCGGTCGTTCGCAGCGCTAGCACGCCGTCGAGCGACGCATCGCGCCTCGCCCAGGCCTCGGGCGAGGTCGCAAGGCGGCGCGCCATGCCGATGTGGCTCTGCGCCTCGCGTGCGGCACGTGCGGCGTCATCGACCGGAATACCGTCTCGCTCGGACAGCAGCCGAGCGACCTGGTCGACCGGCGGCACCCGCAGGCCGATGGTGCGCACGCGGGAACGGATCGTCGGCAGCAGATCCGTCTCGCTCGGCGCGCAGAGCACCCACACGGTCGACGCTGCGGGCTCCTCGATCGCCTTGAGGAGGGTGTTCGACGTGCGCGCGACCATGCGGTCGGCATCCTCCACGACGATCACCCGGTACCTGGACGACATCGGCGACCGCGACGCCCGTTCGACGAGCTCCCTCGCGGTGCCGATATCGAGCTGCACGGTCTCGGTCACGACGGCCGTGAGGTCGGGGTGGGAGCGAGCCCGCACCTGCGCGCACGACGGGCACCGGCCGCAACCATCCTCGTCGCACAGGAGCGACGCGGCGAACGCGTACGCCATCGTGCTTCTCCCCGAACCAGCCGGCCCGGTGATGAGCCACGAGTTCGTCATGCCACCGGGCTCGGCGGCGCCGGGCCTCGATGCTGCCGCGGCCCGCTGGAACACGTCGATGGCGGACTCTTGTCCCCGCAGCTCGTCCCACACGCTCACGACGACGCGTGCCCCTCGCTCGTCTGCCCGCGCTGGGCGGCGAGCAGCGTCTCGAGCCGCTCGGCGATGCGGGCGGCCACCTCGTCCTGGGGCCTCGATGCGTCAACGACGAGGAATCGCTCGGGTTCGAGCGCCGCGACGCCGAGGAAGGTGTGCCGCACGCGCTCGTGAAACGCGACCGTCTCGGCCTCCAGACGGTCGAGGCCGCTGCGGCCGGCGAGCATTCGCCTGCGCCCCTCGGCCACGTCGAGGTCGAGCAGGACCGTGAGATGCGGCGTCAGCTCGCGCGTCGCCCATTCGCTCAGCGCGCGCACGTCATCGGACCCGAGGTCGCGTCCGGCGCCCTGGTACGCGACGGACGAGTCGATGTAGCGGTCCTGGATGACGCACGCGCCGCGCTCGAGCGCGGGCCGCACGACTGTCGCCACGTGATGCGCCCGGTCGGCGGCGTAGAGCAGGGCCTCGGCGCGCGAGTCGATGTGACCGCGGTGATGCAGCACGATCTGGCGGATCTCGGCACCGAGCTCTGTGCCGCCCGGCTCCCTCGTGCGCACGGTCTCGATGCCGCGGTCGCGCATCCAGGCCTCGATGCGTCGCGCGTGCGTCGATTTGCCGACGCCATCGCCGCCCTCAAGGGTGACGAAGAGACCGGTCACGCGTCGCTCGCCGGCTTCTTGGCGGCGGGCGTGCGGGTCGTGGGCTTCTTCGCGGCGCTCGAGGACGAGGTCGCGGCGGACGTCTTCGGTGCGGGCTTCTTGGCTGCCGGCTTCTTGGCTGCCGGCTTTTTCGCGGCCGGCTTCTTGGCAGCCGGCTTCTTGGCGCCGCCCCGGGCGGGCTTCGCCGGCCCCTTGGCGCGCTTGTCGGCAAGCAGCTGGGTCGCCCGCTCGAAGTCGAGCTCGTCGGGGACCTCGCCGCGCGGGATCGTCGCGTTCGTCTCGCCGTCGGTCACGTAGGGCCCGAACCTGCCATCGCGCACGCGAACCGTCTTGCCCGAGACCGGGTCGGCGCCGAACTCCTTGATGACGCTCTTCGACTGTCGATTCGCGAACTTGGGCTGGGCGAAGAGCTCGAGCGCCGTGTCGAGGTCGACGGTGAAGATCGCGTCTTCGCTCGGCAGCGAGCGCGTCTCGGCCTTCTTCTCGTCGCTGTCGGCGCCCTTCTTGAGGTAGGGGCCGTAGCGCCCGTTCTGCGCCGTGATCTCCTCCCCCGACTCGGGATCGGTGCCGACGACCCGGGGCAGGCGGAGCAGCTGCAGCGCCTGCTCGAGCGTGACCTGCTCCTGCAGCATCGAGGCGAAGAGCGATGCCGTGCGCGGCTTGGGGCCCGCTGGCTTCTTCGTTCGGCGCTTCGGCGCCGAGTCGCCGGCGTCGCCCTCGCTCGCGTCCGCGTCGTTCGCCGGCTCCGGGAACACCTCGGACACGTATGACCCGAAGCGGCCGTCCTTCACCACGATTGTGTTGCCCGTCTCGGGGTCGACCCCGAGCTCGCGGTCTTGCGGGATCGGCGCGTCGATGAGTTCGCGCGCCTTCGCTTCCGTGAGCTCGTCGGGGGCGAGGTCCTCGGGCACGCCGATGCGGCGGGGCGTGCCGCCGGTGCCGTCGGTGACCTCGAGGTACGGCCCGTAACGCCCGACGCGGAGGGAGGCGTCCTCCGTAATCGGGATGGTGTTGATCGCCTTCGGGTCGATCTCGCCGAGATTGTCGACGACGGGCCGCAGGCCCGGGTAGTCGTCGGTGCCAAAGTAGAAGGCGCGAAGCCAGTCGTTGCGGTCGCGCTCGCCACCGGCGATGCGGTCGAGGTCGGCCTCCATCTGGGCCGTGAAGTCGTACTGCACGAGCTCGTTGAAGTTCTCTTCGAGCAGCCGCACGACGCTGAACGCGATCCAGCTCGGCACGAGCGCCGACCCCTTCGTGTGCACGTAGCCGCGGTCCTGGATCGTCGCGATGATCGACGCATACGTCGACGGGCGGCCGATGCCGAGCTCGTCGAGAGTCTTGACGAGGCTCGCCTCGGTGTATCGCGGCGGCGGCGACGTCTCGTGCGACGACGCTTCCGCCTCAGCGGTCGACAGCGCCTGACCCACCTCGAGCGGCGGGAGCTTCGCCTCGGCGTCGTCGCGGTTGCGCGGCTCGTCCTGCCCCTCCTCGTAGGCGGCGAGGAACCCGCGGAACGTGATCACGGTGCCCGAGGTCTGGAACTCGCAGGCGACCTGCTGCACCTCACCCTGCGCCGTCGGCACCTCGAGGGGCGATGCGCCCAGCGTCACGGTCGCGGTTTGGCCCTTCGCGTCGGCCATCTGCGAGGCGACCGTGCGCTTCCAGATCAGGTCGTAGAGCTTCGACTCGTTCGGCGACAGCGATCGCTGCAGTTCCGACGGGAGCGCGAACTGCGAGCCGGCGGGGCGGATCGCCTCGTGCGCCTCTTGCGCGTTCTTCGACTTCGACCCGTAAAGGCGGGGCTTCTCGGGGATGCTGTCGGCGCCGTACAGCTTTGTGGCCTGCGAGCGCGCCGCCGCGATGGCCTGCTGGGAGAGCGAGGCCGAGTCGGTACGCATATACGTGATGTGCCCGTGCTCGTAGAGCGATTGGGCGACGCTCATCGTCTGCCGCGCCGAGAATCGAAGCTTACGGCCGGCCTCCTGCTGGAGGGTCGACGTCGTGAAGGGTGCCGCGGGCCGGCGCGTGTACGGCTTGGTCTCGAGGCTGAGCACCGTGACGGGTGCCCCGTCCTTGAGCTGCTCGGCGATCGACTCGGCCGCCTCCTCCACGAGCACGGTCACGTCGTTCTTGAGGTTGCCATGGTCGTCGAAGTCGCGGCCGGTCGCGATGCGCTGCCCGTCGACGCGGGTGAGGCGCGACGCGAACGCACCCCCGGCATCCGGCTCGAACTCGGTCTGCACGCCCCAGTACGACGCCTTCACGAAGGCCATGCGCTCGCGCTCGCGCTCGACGACGAGGCGCGTCGCGGCCGACTGCACGCGACCGGCGCTGAGCCCGACGCGCACCTTGCGCCAGAGGACGGGCGAGAGCTCGTAGCCGTAGAGGCGGTCGAGAACGCGGCGGGTCTCTTGCGCATCGACGAGGTTGACGTCGATGTCGCGCGTTGCGTTCTTCGCCGCTTCGATGGCCTCGCGCGTGATCTCGTGAAACACCATGCGCTTGACCGGCACCTTGGGCTTCAGCACCTCGAGCAGGTGCCACGCGATGGCCTCGCCTTCGCGGTCTTCATCGGTGGCGAGGATGAGCTCGTCGGCGTTTTTCAGCGCGCGCTTGAGCTCGGCCACCGTTTTCTGCTTGCCTTCGGAGATCGTGTAGTAGGGCTCGAAGTCGTTGTCGATGTCGATCGAGAACTTTCCGAGGGCGCCCTGCTTCTTCTCTGCCGGCAGGTTCTTGGGTTCGATGAGGTCGCGGATGTGGCCGACCGAGGCCATCACGGTGTAGTCGTCGCCGAGGTACTGAGAGATGCTTTTTACCTTCGTCGGCGACTCGACGATGACCAGTTTGTTGGAGCCAGACACGCGGGGTGTGTTCCTCGCTTCAGAAGAGGTGGTGGATGCGGAGCTGCGCGGTGAATGAGCGCTTCGCCGACAGACGAGCGGAGGTTCGCCAGACGTTGCGGGAGCTCGCCGGGCGAGCGGGGGTTCGTCCGCGCCATTATAGGTACGGGCTTCATGACCGCAAGGCGGGTGCTGGACCCGCGAGCGCGGCCGCCGAAACCGTAACCCATCCGGCAGACAGATCGACGACGACCAAGGCTTCGACCCCGTCGAGTTCGCAGCTTCGCACGGATGCCCCGTTTGCGGTCGCGAGTTCGGTCGCGCGGCCGCACGGGTCGCCGCTCACGCGGCCGGAGAGCGTGTCGGCCGCGGCGAGCGCCGCCGCATCGGCCGCCGCCTGCACGCGTTGGTGGGCCGAGAGCGCCGCGAACACCTGCACGAGCGCGATCGCGAACGCGAGACTTGCGGCGATGAGCGCGACGGCGAGCACCGCGCCCGCCCCTCGCTCGCCGTGCAGGCGACCGAGCGGGCGCGGGACTCGCGTCGCCACGGGAGTCACCGCCCGCCCGCGAGCGCGCACGAACGCGCGCCCACGGGCAGGCTGAAGAGTCCGGCGACGGCGACCGATCCCGTCAGCGTCGCGCAGACGAGCTCGCCCTCGTCGGTGACGGCCAGATCGACCCCCGCAGCGGCGCGCTCGACGCGCGCCGCTGCGGCCGCGAGCGAATCACCGCGTGCGACGATTCTCGCGGCGTCGGCGGCGGCATCCTGTAGCCGTACCTGCATGCCGCCGACCTGCAGCGCGCCGAGGCAGACGGCGAGCACGAGCACGACCGCGGGCAGGCTCGCGGCGAACTCTGCCGAGACCGAGCCCCGCTCCCCCGCCCGCGGCCGCGTCGCGCGTCGCACGATCAGCCCGCGAACGTGAGCGCGCGCGCGACGAGGTCTTCGAGCATGGCGCGCACGGTGTCGCTCTGCATGATGGCGACGAGCAGCCCCGCGAAGGCCACGGCGGCCATCGTGGCGATCGCGTACTCGGCGGTTTCGGCGCCGCGCTCGTCGCGAAGCGCCGCCCGCACACGCGCGCCGTGCGACTGGCACGATGAGCCCGAGGCTTCCAGAGCTGGTTCGGAGGTCGCGGCGGTCGCGGCAACGATAGTGGTCATGGTGAACACTCCTTCTTTGTCATGGCCCGAGCGGGCCAGCTGGCGGCACGAACGCGTGATGGGGCGGCGCCGTCTCAGGGCGCCACGTCGAGAGGGCCGATGACGTCGCCGAGGATCGCGAGAATCAGTGGCGCCACGCCGAGAGCGATGAAGGCCGGCAGCACGCACACGCCGAGGGGCAGCATGAGCGACACGCCGAGCCTGGCCGCGCGCCGCTTCGCCGACGCCCTGGCGATGACGCGCACGAGGGCGGCCTCGCGCCGCAGGAGCTCTGCCGGCGGCACGCCGGCATCGGCGGCGAGGTCGAGCGTGCGTCCGACTTCCGCGGCCGCTCCGTCGCGCAGGTCGTACTCGCGCATGGCGGCGGCGACGGTGGCGGCGATGTCTGTCGCCGCCCCGCCGCCACGCAGGCCGAGCGCGACGAGATCGAGGGCCAGGCCGGGGTGCGGGTCGCTGACGCGGGCCCGTCGGACGAGCGCCCGCATCCACCACCACGCACCCGCCATGAGCGCCGCTCCGGCGACCGAACAGGCGATGCCGAGCGGCGTCGTCGTGAGCACGCCGAGCGTGTCGACGCCCATCACGAGGCCGAGGCCGAGGCCGACGAGCGGCAGCGCGATCACGATGCGGCTCGTCGAGTTCGGTCCCTCGAGCGCAACGCGCACGTCGCGCTCGGCCTCGCCGACATCGCGAAACCCGTCGGCGAGCCCGGCGAGGCTGCGGGCCAGCGGGGCGCCCGTTCGGCCCGCGAGCGCCCACGCGCACCCGAGCGCGCGCCACGGGGCCTCGGCGCGAGCCGCCAGCACCTCGCCCGCATCGCCGCCTGCGGCGAGCACGCCCGCGACCTTGCGCACGACGTCGGCGGTCGATTCGTCGGCCCTCCCGTGCTTCGCCAGCAGCCCCCATGCGGTCGCCGGCGCCGCGCCTCCCCGCAGCAGCATGGCGAGGCGGTCGAGCACGGCCGCGACCACCTCCGTCGGCGAGAGCTCGCGCCCGCTCACGCGGCCCTTCCGTTCGTTCGGCCGGCCTCGCCAGCGCCCGTGCCGCTGATCGCCGTGACGGTCAGGCGACCGTCGCGGTCGAGCCCGAACTCGCCGAGCTCAGCGACGCGCCGTCGCCCCGCGCGGCGTTCCACGTGCACGACCATGCCGATCGCCGAGACCGCCTGTCGTGCGACCGCGCGCGGATCGAGACCAGCGAGCGCACCGAGCGCCTCGAGCCTGCTCGGCACATCGGCGAGCGAGTTCGCGTGCAGCGTGCCGGCGCCGCCGTCGTGACCCGTGTTAAGGGCGGCGAGCAGGTCGCGCAGCTCGGCGCCCCGGCATTCGCCGAGCACGAGACGGTCGGGGCGCATCCGCAGGGCCTCGCGCACGAGCCGGGGCAGCCCGACCTCGCCGGCGCCCTCGATGTTCGCCTGGCGCGACTCGAGACCGATGACGTGCGGGTGGGCGATGCGCAGCTCGGCGACGTCTTCGATGGCGACAATGCGATCGGCGGGCTCGGCGCAGGCGAGCAGCGCCGCCAGCAGCGTCGTCTTGCCGCTGCCGCCCGCACCCGTGATGAGCACGTTGGTGCGGGCCGCGACGGCGGCACGCAGGGTGTCTTCGATGCCGTCGCCGAACGCCCCCCGCCCTCGCAGCTCGCTCATCGTCGGCGGCTCGGTGCGCGGCAGTCGGATGCTCAGAATGGTGCCGCCGGTCGAGACGGGCGGCAGCACGGCATGCACCCGGATGCCGTCGCCGATGCGCACGTCGACGCACGGCTCAGCCTCGTCGAGGTGCCTCCCGCCACGGGCGATGATGCGCACGGCGAGCGCTCGCAGCGCCTCGTGACCGGTCGCGGACCAGTCGGGCTCGAGCCCCGCGCCCGTGCCCCGGTCGACGTAGAGCGAGTGCGGGCCGTTGACGAACACGTCCGTGACCTCCCCGTCGGCCACGAACGGCGCGAGCGATCCGAAGGCCGCCGCGTCGTCGCGGGTGATGGTGCGGCGCGATCTCGGCCCGCGCCACCCGTCGCCCCTCGGTGGCAGCGCGACGGTCGCGGGGCGCTTGCCGGGTGGCACGGCGACGTACCGGTTGCGCTTCGAGGTCGGCGGCTGCTGCATGGCCACGACGGTATGGATGCGCGCCGCCGCCCCGCAGAAAACGGCCGGCCGCCTGTGGATGGGGCACGAACCGGGGTTTCCCACAGGCGCGCGGCGAGCATCCGCGGGCAGCGCGACGTCGGCTACGATGCCGTGCGGGCATCACGCAACGACGCGCGGATGACCGAACCCCCCAAGGAGCGTCCATGTCGCAGGAGAACATCCATCGGCTCGACGGCAGTATCTTCGGCGAGGACAGTGCCGACGGTATGGTGCACCGCGCATTCCTGCGAGCCGAGGGCTTCAGCGCCGACGCCGTGCGCCGAAGGCCGGTCATCGGCATCTCGACGAGCTGGAGCGAGCTGAATCCGTGCAACAACGGGTTCCGCGAGCTCGCCGCCGCCGTCAAGCGGGGTGTCGAGGCCGCGGGCGGGCTCGCGCTCGAGTTCCCGTCGATCTCGATCAACGAGCCGTTCAGTCGTCCCTCATCGATGTACCTCAGAAACCTGATGGCGATGGACGTGGAAGAGACGATCCTGGCCTCCCCGATCGACGGAGTCGTGCTGCTCGGCGCCTGCGACAAGACGGTTCCCGCCGTGCTCATGGGCGCGATCAGCGCCGGCACCCCGGCTGTGCTGGTCACCGGCGGCCCGCGCCCGGTCGCGTGCTGGGAGGGGCGGGACATGACCGTCGACGAGCAGTGGGAGGTCATCGACCGGCGACGCGTCGGCGAGGTGAGCGACGAGGACTGGCGCGCTTTCGAGGGCGTCATCCACGGCGGCCCCGGCAGCTGCAACGTCATGGGCACGGCGACGACAATGGCCGCGATCGGCGAGCTACTCGGCTTCGCGCTGCCGGGCTCGAGCCTGCCGCCCGCCGCAGCATCGAGGCGTCAGCTGGTGGCCGAGGCCTCCGGCCGACTCGTCGTCGACGTCGTCGCCCGACAGATCGTGCCGCGATCGCTGGTCACGATGGCGGCGCTGGAGAACGCCGTGCGCACGACCTGCGCGCTCGGCGGATCGACGAACGCACTCATCCACCTCGAGGCGATCGCGGGACGCGCGGGGCTGCGGATCGGCGTCGACCGGCTCCGCGAATGGTCGAGCACCACGCCCTTCATCACCGACGTCAAGCCGAACGGCCGCGCGCTATTGAGCGACCTGGATGCCGCGGGCGGCATCCCCGCGGTCGCCGCCCGCATCCGCCACCTGCTGCACGAGGACGTGCCGACGGCGGACGGGCGCACCTGGGGCGAGGTGTTCGACGGGCTCGGCACGCCGCAGGCCGGCGCCCCGATCGCGGACCCGGCCGCACCGCTCACCCCGGACGGCGGCATCACGGTGGTGCGCGGCACCCTCGCGCCCGACGGCGCGGTCATGAAGATCGCTGGGGCCGCGCCGAGCAAGCGACGCCACCGCGGGAAGGCCGTCGTGTTCGACGGCGTCGCCGACATGTGGTCGAAGATCGACCGCGAGGATCTCGCCGTCGACGAGTCGAGCGTGCTCGTGCTCCGGGGCGTCGGCGTCCGGGGAGGCCCGGGCATCCCCGAGGTCGGGCACGTCCCGATCCCGGCGAAGCTCTTCACGGCCGGCGTGACCGACATGCTCCGTGTCACCGACGCACGGATGAGCGGCACCTCAAGTGGCAGCGTCGTGCTCCACGTCTCGCCGGAGGCGGCGGTGGGCGGGCCGCTGGCGTACGTGCGCGACGGCGACGAGATCGAGCTCGACGTCGAGCAGGGACGGCTCGATCTACTCGTCCCGCCCGACGAGCTCGCCCGGCGCACGCCGGTGGGTGCGAGCGCTGCGCCCCCGGCGCGAGGCTGGGGCCGCCTCTACGCGAGACACGCCCTGCAGCCCGACGAGGGGTGCGATTTCGACTTCCTTCTCGACGAGTCGCTGCTCGACGAGACACTGCTCGACGAAACGAATGCGGGTGGATCATGACGACGATCGGGTTTATCGGGGTCGGCGCGATGGGCCGGCCGATGGTCGAGCGGCTTCTGGCCGCCGGGCACGACGTCGTCGTCTGGGGGCGCACCCCCGAAAAGCTGCAGCCGGTCGTCGACGCCGGCGCGCGGCTCGCCGAGTCGCCCGCGGCGCTCGCCGCGCAGGCGGATACCGTGCTCGGCTGCCTGCTCGACGGGCCGGCGATCGAGGAGATCTACCTCGGGCGGCTGCTGGAGGCGGCCCGGCCCGGCCAGTTATTCGCCGACCACGGCACCTACGACCCGCGCATCGCCGAGAAGGTCCACGCCGCCTTCGCCGAGAAGGGGGCGCACTTCGTCGACGCACCGGTCAGCGGTGGCCCCATGGGCGCCGAGGCCGGCACCCTGGTGTGCGCCGCGGGCGGCGACGCCGCCGCCGTCGAGCTCCTGCGGCCCATCGCTGCGGCCTACACCGGCAGGATCGCGCATATGGGCGCCGCCGGGCGCGGCCTCATGCTCAAGCTCATCAACAACTACCACGTGTCGATCAACTTCGTTGCCGCGGCCGAAACGGCCTGGCTGATCGAGCGGCTCGGCCTCGACGCGCAGGAGTCGATGGCGATCCTCTTCGGCGGCTTCGCCGACAGCGCCTGCCTGCGGATGGGGCTGCCGAAAGCCCTGGCCGGTGAGTACGAGGCGGGCGGGATGCCGCTCGGCGGCCTCGTCGAGGTGCAGCGCAACATCGCCGATCTGCTCGAGTCGAACGGGTTCGCCTCGGGGCTTTTCCCATATGCGAGGCAGGTCTTCGCAAACGCGGCGGTCACCGAGGCCGACCAGCACCCGTCTGCGCTGGTGCACTGGCTTCCCGGGGTGCAGGAATGACACTTCCGTTTTGCCTCTACGCGAACGCCGTCCATGGCATCCGCGCACTTCAGGCGAGATCGGTCGTCGCGCGCACGTGATTGCCATAGTGTTCGAGCGTAAGAGCCAAGCCGCGATCAGTGAGGATGGCGAATGACTGCTCCCGGATTGCGCAAAGATGCGCTCCCGTTCGAGAACGTGGTGGTCTGGATCGCCGCGGTCTTCGGCATCATCTCGGCGATCGCGGTCGTCGTGACCATGGTCGCGATCGCGACCCAGGTCGTGGTGCGATGGGTAACGGGCTTTTCACTCCCCGGGCTCACCGAGCTGTCCCAATCGTGTCTGGTCGTGTCGATCTTCTGCGCGCTCGCCTGGGCCGCGGTCCGCGGCGAGCACGTCTCGGTGCGATTGGTCACTTCACGCCTGCCGCAGAAGGCGAACCGGGTGATCGATGTCATCGTCTGGTCGTTGAGTACCCTCTTCATGTTCTGGCTCACGGCCGCGGCGTACATGCGCGCCCTGGAGTCGACCGAGGACGGCGAAGCCGGCCCCAACATCACGCTCGTCTGGTACCTCTGGCCATGGCGATGGGTCATGGCCGTCGGCCTCACGGTGTTCACCCTCGTGGCGATCACGAACCTGATCCGTTCGCTCGTCGGCCGACGGCCCTATGAGGATGCCCCGCCCGAGGAACAAGGACAGGCATACGAGGAGATACCCCCCGATTCAGGGGCAGCAGGAGACGAGAAAGAGGTCCGGCCGTGACCGTTGAAATTGTCATCCTCCTGACGATCGTCCTGCTGTTCGCCCTGCTCGCCGTGCGGTTCCCGATCGCGCTCGCGCTCGGGATATCGGGGTCCGTCGGCCTCATCCTCCTCCAGGGCACGAACTATGCGACGGCCTCGATCGTCGGCCCGACCTTCGCGAACGCGTTCAATTTCACCTTCACGATCATCCCGATGTTCATCCTGATGGGCCTGTTCGCCGTCAGGGCGCGGGTGGCGGAGTACGTCTTCCAGATCGCCGCCTACGTCACGCGGAAGGTGCCAGGAGGGCTCGGCGTCGCGACCGTGATGGCGTGCGCCGGGTTCGCGGCGGTGTCCGGGTCGAGCATCGGCACGGCGGCGACGATGTCGAAGCTCTCCGTCGGCGAGATGCGCAAGCACGGCTACCCCGCCAGCTTCGCGTCTGCGCTGGTGGCGGTCTCCGGAACGCTCGGCGTCATGATCCCGCCGAGCACCTTCCTCGTGCTGTACGCGATCATGACGGAGACCTCGGTCGCGCAGATCCTCGCCGCCGGTGTCCTGCCCGGTCTGCTGTCGGCCGCCGGCTATGTGGGCTACATCATGGTGCTCGGGCAGCGGAAGATCGGCCGTTCCACCGACAAGGATGACATCGAAGCAGGCCTGGTCTCGGCGAGCACCGAGTTGAAGTCGAAGCGGGCGGCGGGCGCGGCACGGCGTGAATCGGCGACCGTGGTCGGGGACGACCCGTCGAAGCCGGGCGTCTTGACCACGGTGAACGTCGCCTCCAGTTGGCGAGAGCTGCCCTGGCGAGGTCTGCTCTACATCGTGATCCTGTTCGGCATCGTTCTTGGCGGCATGTATTCCGGTGTCTTCACCGCGACGGAGTCCGCCGCGATCGGCGCGGTCGCAGCGGTCCTCATCCTGCTGTGGGAGCGGCGCAAGCTCGGTCTGAAGGGCCTGTTCCGCCAGGTGCGCGAGGCGCTGCTGGACACCGGTGCGACCACATCGATGGTGTTCTTCATCGTGTTTGGCTCCGTCATCCTCTCGCAGTTCTTCGTCGCAGCGAGGGTTCCGCAGCTGGTTCGAGATGCCGTGCTGAGCTGGAACATCCCGCCGTTGGTGGCCATGGGGCTGCTACTGCTGTGCATCATCCCGCTGGGGATGTTCCTCGAGTCGCTGTCGATCCTGGTGATCACCGTGCCGATCCTCTGGCCAATCGCCCTCGAGTTCGCGGGTGATCTGCTGCCAGGGCAGGAGTCGATGGTGACCGTGTGGCTCGGCATCCTCGTCGTCAAGCTCATTGAAGTCGGGATGGTCACGCCGCCGGTGGGCATCAACGCCTTCGTGGTGGCCGGCGTGACGAGGATCCGCAGCGAGACCGTCTTCAAGGGCGTGCTCCCGCTGTTCATCGTCGATGTCTGCGTGCTGTTGCTGTTGTTCTTCATCCCCGCCATCTCGCTCTTCCTGCCGTCGCTCGTGTCGGTGAACGCAGGATGACATGGCGATGAGGATGCGATTTGTTGACGTCCGGCGCACGCCGGGAGCGCGGGCATGGGCCGCTCCGGCGGCGCAGCACCACGTGGCCTGTACGAACGGTCCACCCGATTACGAGTGATTGGAGAACAGCGGTGTTTTCTACAAGGAAGAGACGGCAGGCTTTCACGGGAGCCCTGGCTGTCGGCGCGATCGTCGCGCTGGCCGGATGCACCGGCGGTGTCGTCGACAGCGGCGGCGGTGGCGAGGGTGACGAACAGACCTGGAACATCACGGAGGTGTCGGTGGCAGCACCGACCTCCGTCATGCGCCCTTGGCACGACTGGTACCTCGATCAGGTCGAGGAGCGCACCGACGGCCGCATCACCTTC
The DNA here is from genome assembly GCF_008831085.1 of Pseudoclavibacter endophyticus. Classification (NCBI taxonomy): domain Bacteria; kingdom Bacillati; phylum Actinomycetota; class Actinomycetes; order Micrococcales; family Microbacteriaceae; genus Pseudoclavibacter; species Pseudoclavibacter endophyticus. Next base: position 169,077 of record NZ_WBJY01000002.1, on the reverse strand, counting down.
ACCCGCACGGAGCCGAACGAGATCTGCGGCATCCTCGATGCCGGTGAATGCCTGTTCGATGGGCGTGCGCAGTTCCTGACCCAGGTTCCCAACTATCAGCCGTCATCGTTCGCAAGCCTGTCGATGCCGGAGATCGTCTTTGGCTCGGACAACCTCGCCGCCGCGTCGGCCGCGGTGTACGACGTCAACAAGAACAACCCGGATGCGCTCGCCTACCTCGAAGAACAGGGGCTCCACCACGTGAGCACCTTGCCGGTGGGACGTGTCGTGATCGGCACGAGTCAACCGGCGGAATCGGTGGCCGACCTGAACGGCGAGGCCGTGCGCGCCTCCGGGGTACTCGTCACTCAGGACCTCGAGGCGGTCGGTGCGTCGATCGTCAATGTCGGTGCACAGGAGGCCTACCAGGCGGTGCAGACGGGCTTGGCGACCTCGGTCGCCGGCGCAATGGACTTCCCGGTGGTGTTCAAGATCGGCGAGCTGCTGCCGTACTGGTCCGACCCCGGCCTCGGCAATTACTCGGAGTTCTCGATGTTCTGGGATCTCGACACCTGGAACGAATTCCCCGATGACATCAAGCAGACCTTGACGGAGATCGAGGAAGAGATCAACGGCGGCGTCGGCGCGGACCTCCTCTACGACGCGTCCTTCGAGCAGTGCACCGCGCTCGCAGAGATGGCGAACGTCGAGTCGTTGACCACCTGGTCCGAAGACGCGACGCAGGAGTGGTACGACATGGTCGGTGAGACGAACGATGAGAACTGGGTCAGCCTCGCCGGTGACCACGGCCTGGAGAATGCCGATGGCGTCTTGACCGACTACCGAGCGGCCGTTGAGAAGTATGAAGGGGAGCACCCCGACTACGTCGACGCCGTGATCGAGTGCGCCGAGAGCGGGTTCGAAGAAGCGCGGAGCTGAGACTCGCGCACAGCACAGCACAGCACAGGAGCGGGGCCCGCACGGGCTCCGCTCCTGTGCTGTTGGCACGGGCGGGTGCGGTCGTGAAGCGATAGGAGCCGGTAGGCCTCGGTAGGCCCCGCCAGGCACCGAGCGAAAAGAAAGGAGGCACCCGGCAGGGGGATGCGCGGGTGCCTCCGCCACGCTCGATCGCAAGGGGAGGATCGGCGGGCCACGACAGACTCAGCAGAGAGCGGGCTGTCGAGAGCAAGGGTAGGCGATCCGGGTACATGATGCCAGTCCGGGCCGGGCGGTGCGGCGTGTCGTCGAGAAGGCTCCGCAGCGCGCCGCGGCCGGCGCGCTGAGCGGCCGAACGACGCGTCAGACGCAACCTTGGCGCAACCTCTCGCTCGCTAGAATGTCGCCGCAGTGGGGCAACCGGCCCCGGGGATCGCAACGATGCGAAAGGGGTCCGCATGCCGGACAAGATCGACCACCTCCTCGAAGACGTCGAGACGTTCCCGCCCTCGGCCGAGTTCGTCGCCGCCTCCCCCGTTCCCGCCGACCTGTATGAGCGGGCCGAGGCCGACCGGTTGGGGTTCTGGGCCGATCAGGCCCGCGAGTTGCACTGGCACACGCCGTTCACCGAGACCCTCGACTGGTCGGGGGCCCCGATCGCGCGCTGGTTCGGTGACGGCGAGCTCAACGTGGCGTACAACTGCGTCGACCGGCACGTCGCGGCAGGCAACGGCGACCGCATCGCGATCCACTGGGAGGGCGAGCCCGGCGACACCCGCACGATCACGTACGCCGACCTGCTCGGCGAGGTGAAGCGCGCGGCCAACATGCTCGAGAGCCTCGGCGTGACGGCGGGCGACGTCGTCGCGATCTACCTGCCGATGATCCCAGAGACGGTCATCGCCATGCTGGCGTGCGCCCGGATCGGTGCGGTGCACTCGGTCATCTTCGGGGGTTTCTCGGCGGATTCGATCCGCCAGCGGGTCGAAGACGCGAGCGCGAAGCTCGTCATCACCTCGGACGGCTCGATCCGCAAGGGCAAGGTGCTGGCGCTCAAGAACACCGTCGACGAGGCCTTATCGAAGGGCGCCGCCTCGGTCAAGCACGTGCTCGTCGTCAAGCGCGCTGACAACGAGGTCGCCCTCCAGAAGGGCCGCGACCTGTGGTGGCACGACGAGATCGCGCAGGTGAGCGACGAGCACGTGGCCAAGCCGTTCCCGTCCGAGCATCCGCTGTTCATCCTGTACACCTCTGGCACCACGGGGAAGCCGAAGGGCCTGCTCCACACTTCGGGCGGGTACCTCACACAGACCGCGTACACGCACCGGGTCGCGTTCGACCTGCGGCCCGAGGAGGACGTGTTCTGGTGCTCGGCCGATGTCGGGTGGGTGACCGGCCACAGCTACCTCGTCTACGGCCCGCTCGCGAACGGCGCCACGCAGGTGATGTACGAGGGAACGCCCGACACGCCGGATCTCGGGCGCTGGTTCAAGATCATCCAGGATTACAAGGTCACGATCTTCTACACCGCGCCGACCGCGATTCGCAGCTACATGAAGGCGGGCCGACAGATCCCGGCGAAGTACGACCTGTCGTCGCTGCGCGTGCTGGGTTCGGTCGGCGAGCCGATCAACCCCGAGGCGTGGCTCTGGTACCGCGAGGTCATCGGCGGCGGGCGCACGCCGATCGTCGACACCTGGTGGCAGACGGAGACGGGCGCGCACATGATCGCGCCGATCCCCAGTCAGGTCGCGCTCAAGCCCGGCGCCGCGCAACGGCCGATCCCCGGCATCGTCGTCGAGGTCGTCGACGACGACGGGAACCGCGTCGACCCCGGCCAGATGGGCCTGCTGACCATCTGCGAGCCGTGGCCTTCGATGGCGCGCGGCATCTACGGCGACCCGGAGCGTTTCGCCGACACGTACTGGTCGCGGTTCCCCGGCGTCTACTTCGCCGGCGACGGCGCGGGCGTCGACCGCGACGGCGAGCTGTGGCTGCTGGGCCGCGTCGACGACGTCATGAACGTCTCCGGCCACCGCCTCTCGACCACCGAGATCGAGTCGTCGCTCGTCGACCACGAGTTCGTCGCGGAGGCCGCGGTCGTGGGCGCGAAGGACGAGACCACGGGGCAGGCCGTCGTGGCGTTCGTCGTCCTCAAGCGCTCGAAGTCGGAGGAAGCGGCCGCGGTCGACACGCCGCAGGTGCTCCGCAGGCACGTCGCGGACGACATCGGCGCATTCGCGCGACCCCGCGAGGTGTACCTGGTCGACGAGCTGCCCAAGACGCGCTCGGGCAAGATCATGCGGCGCCTGCTGCGCGACGCGGCCGACGGCAAGCAGATCGGCGACACCGCGACGCTCACCGATGCGTCGGTCATGGCGACGATCCAGGCCGGGATGACCTCGGGGGCGGACGACGAGTAGCGCCGCAGTCGGCGATGCCCGGGTCGCGTTGCGACCCGGGCATCGTGCTTCCCCGTTGCGCTGCAGGCCGGCCGGTTCGGTGGTCGATGAAACATCCGGGCCGTATTGCGGCTTCGCCGTGCGATCTCCCAACGGGAAGGATCAGCAGCCGCCGGCGTCGGCGCTACTCGTACGCGACGACGAGCTCAAGCTCGACCGGCGAGTCGAGCGGGAGCACGGCAACGCCGACGGCGCTTCGCACGTGCTGCCCGGCTTCACCGAAGGCGGTGCCGAGCAGCTCGCTCGCCCCGTTCGCGACGCCGGACTGGCCGGTGAAGTCAGGGGTGGAGGCGACGAAGACGGTGACCTTCACGACGCGCGTGACGCGGTCGAGGTTGCCGATGATGCTCTTGACCGCGGCGAGCGCGTTGAGCACGGCGACCTGCGCGAGCGCGGTCGCTTCGTCGGCCAACACCTCCGCGCCGACCTTGCCGGTCTCGGGGAGCGCCCCCTCGACGAACGGCAGCTGGCCCGAGGTGTACACGAAGCCCTCGATGTCGAGCGCCGGAATGTAGTCGGCGACGGGCGCGGCAACCGGCGGCAGCCCGAGCCCCATCGCCCCGAGGCGCTCTTCGACCTTGCTCATGAGCCGGCCTCGCTGCCGAGCGGCCGCTTGAGGTAGGCGACCGAGCCGCCGTCGGCGTTCATGATCACCTGCACGAGCTCCCAGCCTTGCTTCCCCAGGTTGTTGAGGATGGCAGCCGGAGTGTGAAGGGGAAGGGGCGTGATGAAGTACTCCCACTGTTGCACGTGGTCCTCCTGGGCGGGCGACCCGCCGTTGTTTTGCGAGATCGGCGTTCGTCATGGATTGCGACGAGCCAGTTCCTCGGTGACTTACCCTTGAGTCTATGTCTGCATCGAATTCGACGGCTTCCGGAGGCTCCATCGTCTCGAGCCTGCTGGGAATCCTCGGGATGAGCGGTATCGCGGGCGTGCTCGTCGCCGCCATGGTGACGCCGCTCATCGCTGTCGTCGGCATCGCCGCGAACAGCACGATCACGCTGTTCGAGAGCCTGCCCGACTACCTCGAGATCACACCCCTACAGCAGAAGACCGAGCTGTACGCGATGTCGAACGGCGAGCCCGTGCAGTTCGCCGAGTTCTACGCACAGAACCGCGAAGAGGTGCCGCTCGACAGTATGTCCGAGGACCTCCAGGACGCCGCGATCGCGACGGAGGACCCGCGCTACTACGAGCACGGCGGCGTCGACGTCATCTCGGCGGCCCGCGCCGCGCTCGAGGTGCTGATGAATACGGGGGACGCGGGCGCTTCCACCATCACGATGCAGTACGTGCGCAACATGCGCATCGCGACGGCCGAGTCGATCATGGACCCGGCGGCGCGCGACGCGGCCTACAACGAGGCCATCGAGGTGTCGATCGGCCGCAAGCTGCAGGAGATGCGGCTCGCCATCGGCGTCGACAAGCAGTTCTCGAAGGACGAGATCCTGCAGGGCTACCTCAACATCGCGCTCTTCGGTGGCACCGTCTACGGCGTCGAGTCGGCGGCCAACTACTACTTCTCGAAGTCGGCAGCCGATGTGACCCTGCCCGAGGCCGCGAGCCTCATCGCCATGGTGCAGGAGCCGAACGCCTACCGACTCGATGTGCCGGAAAACATCGAGCCGAACAAGGAACGGCGCGACTACATCTTGAGCCGCATGCTCGACGAGGGCAAGATCACCCAGGCCGAGCATGACGAGGCGGTCGCGTCGCCGGTCGAGCCGAACATCACCCAACCGACGCACGGCTGCCAGTACGCGGGCGGCAACGCGAAGTACTTCTGCGATTACGTGCGCAACGTCATCCTCAACGACACGACGTTCGGCGCGACGTACGAGGAGCGGCTCTTCAACTTCCAGACCAAGGGCTATCAGATCTACACGAGCCTCGACCTCGACCTGCAGCAGACCGCTGAGGCCACGATGGAGTCGGCCGTGCCCGCCCACGTCGAGGGCATGTCAATCGGGTCAGGGGCGTCGATGGTCGAGAACGGCACCGGCCGCATCCTGGCCATGGTGCAGAACACCGAGTTCGACGAGACGCCCGAGGCGGCCGAGAGACCCGGCCACACGTCGGTCAATTTCAATACCGACTACAACTACGGCGGCTCGACCGGGTTCCAAACGGGTTCGGCCTACAAGATCTTCACGCTCGCCGAGTGGGTGGCCTCTGGCCGCTCGATCGGCGCGACCGTGAATGCGCAGACACGGCCGTTCAACCTCGCGAACTTCCAGGACTCGTGCAGTCCGGACGCTCCGTACGGCGGCAGCTTCGAGTTCACGAACGACGGCGGCGCGCGCGTCGGCAACGTCTCCGTATTGCAGGCCACGACCGCCTCGCTCAACACCGGCTACATGGCCATGGCCGAGCAGCTCGATCAGTGCCGCATCCGCGACACGGCGATCGCGCTTGGCGCGCATCGTGCCGACGGCGGCATGAACGTCTCGTACCCCTCGGCGGTGCTCGGCATCAACGAGATCGCGCCCCTGAGCATGGCGACCGCGATCTCTGGCCTCGCGAACAACGGAATGAGTTGCTCACCGATCGCCATCGACCGCATCGAGCTGCGCGACGGCAGCGAATTGACGCCGCCGGCCTCGGATTGCAGGCAGGCGGTAACGCCAGATGTCGCGGCCGCAGTCAACACGGCGCTTGTCGCGACCGCGAACGGCGGCACGGCGGCGCCGTCGAACCCCGGCATCGCGCCCATGACCGGGAAGACGGGGACGAATGACGATGCCGTCCACACCTGGGTCGTCGGCGGGACGACCGAGGTCGGCATGGCAGTGTGGGTGGGCAACGCGACGGGACAGACCTCGTTGTATAACGTCGGGCTGCCGCGCGCACAGGCCTCCCAGACCAGGCACGTGATCTTCAACGAGATCATGGCCGACGCCATGAATCGCTACGGCGGCGGGCAGTTCCCGCCCGCGAACGACGAGTCGACCCGCCCCGACAAGGCGACGATCCCCGACCTGTCGGGCCGCACTACGGCCGAGGCGAAGCAGGTGCTCGAGGAGCTCGGCTTCCAGGTAGCCATCGGCGACGCCGTCGCATCTGAGATGCCGGCGGGTACCGTCGCGTCGACGATCCCATCGGCAAACACGCAGGTCGACACGGGAACCACGGTGACCGTCAGCCCCTCGAACGGTGCGGCGGAAGCCGGCACCATCACCGTGCCGAACCTGCGGGGCATGACCGATGCCGAGGCCGCTCAGGCGTTGGCCGACGCGGGCTTCACCGGCACGATCTTCAAGCTCACCGAATCGAGCGCGGACGTGCCACAGGGGCAGGTGGTCAGGTCCGACCCGGCTGCCGACACCCCGGTCGCGGCGAATGCCGACGTGATGATCTATGTCTCGTCGGGTCCGTAGCATCCGCAACGCACCGGAACAGTCCCGGGGCCGGCGCGCAGCTCGCGCGGCCGGCCTCGGCGTTTCAGCGGCGGTCACCTCGGGCCTGGCAACGGGCATGTACGCGTGGGCGGTCGAGCGCGTGCGGTTTCGGCTGCGACGGGTCGCAGCCCCCGTGCTTCCGCCAGGCAGCGCTGACGTGCGCGTACTGCACCTGAGCGACCTGCACCTGGCCCCGTGGCAGACGATGAAGCACGACTTCGTGCGCTCGCTCGCCGACCTCGGGCCCGACCTCGTCGTCAACACGGGCGACAACCTCGGGCATCCCGACGTGCTGCCGCAGCTGCGAGAGCTGCTCGCCCCGTTCCGGGGCGTGCCCGGGGTCTTCGTGTACGGCTCGAATGACTACTTCGGGCCCACGCTCAAGAACCCCTTCACGTACTTCTTCGCTCGCACGCCCGGCGGGACAAAGGCGCCCCGGCTCGACGTCGACGGTCTTGACGCCCTGCTCGACGAACTCGGCTGGGCCTCGCTCAACAACGCCGCCACCCTCGTCTCGGCCGGCGGGCGGCAGTTCCGCGCCGTCGGCGTTAACGACCCGCATATCGGCTACGACCGGCCGGATGCCGCAATCGCCGCCCTCGGGTCGCTCCCTGCCGCCGACGCGTCAGGCAACGAATTGCCAGTGCTTGCGCTGGCGCACGCTCCGTACCGGCGCATCCTCGACGAGTTCACGCGCCGGGGCGCCGCCGCCATCTTCGCTGGCCACACCCACGGCGGGCAGGTGTGCCTTCCCGGATACGGAGCGCTCGTCACCAACTGCGACGTGCCGCGCGAGCAGGCGCGCGGCCTCACCGCATGGCGAGCGGGCGGGCGCGAGACCGCCCTCCACGTCTCGGCGGGCCTCGGTACGTCGATCTACTCGCCCGTCCGCTTCGCCTGCCCGCCCGAAGCGACCCTCGTGACGCTCACCGCGCGAAGCGCCTGACACGGCACGCGGCGCGTTTGGCCGGATGCTCGGGGTCGGGTAAGGTTGTCGAGTTCGCGCGTCAGCGTGGGCATCGGGGTGTGGCGCAGCTTGGTAGCGCGCGTCGTTCGGGACGACGAGGTCGCAGGTTCAAATCCTGTCACCCCGACCAATCTACGAGGCCACAACGAGGTAGCCCGGAGGGCGAACCGCTGGCGCGATTCGGGTTCAAATCCTGTCACCCCGACCAATCTACGAGGCCACAACGAGGTAGCCCGGAGGGCGAACCGCTGGCGCGATCCGGGTTCAAATCCTGTCACCCGACACTGCGATGCTTCACGACACGGCAAGGGCCCGAACCCACAAAGCGTGGGGTCGGGCTCTTCGTGATGCGGCCGTTGCGACTCAGCTCCTCCGGATTCCGCCGCTAGCGCCGCTCGGACACGCCACACCACGACGCAAGGAACAGCGCAATCGACTTGGTGCACTTCCTGATGGACTCGACGCTCACCCGCTCATCGAAGGCGTGGATGTTCTCCGAAACCGGCCCGTAGACCAGCGTCGGGATATTGCCGTAGTTCACGAAAACGCGCCCATCGAGATAGCCGGGAGTCGTGAAAGACGTCAGCGGTGACGCGAACGTGGCCTCGTGCGTCTGCTCCAGCAGCGCCTCCGCGTCGCTCCCGGGCTCGAGCACGTAGCCATCGGCGTAGAAGCCGTCGGGCGTGAGCTCCACATCGAACGGTGCACCCTGGGATGCCTGCTCGACGCGGCGAACGATCTCGCCCCACGCCTCATCAGCCGTCGTACCCGGGTATGTCGCGACGCGCACGCGGACCTCGCACCAGGCGGGAACGCTCGAAGGCCAGTCGCCGCCCTGGATGCAACCGATATTGAAGTTGATGGGATGTTCGAGGTCTTCGAAGTACCGGTGGTTCCCCTTGTCGCGGTTCCAGGATTCCTCGAGCTCACGCAGAGCGGCAACAACGTCATAGGCAGCGTCGATCGCGTTGAACCCGTTGGCCATTTCGCGCGGATGCGTCGGGTTTCCGGTGACGCGCGCCGTGAACCACAGCACGCCGACGTTGGCACGCACCAGCGCGTCGTCCTCGGGCTCCGGGATGATCACGGCGTCGGCTACGTAGCCGCGCAGCAGCGCGGCCAGCGAACCGTTCCCCGTGCACTCCTCCTCGACAACCGACTGGAGGTGCACCCGGCCGGTCAGCTCGAGGCCGGCCTTGCTGATCGCGTCGAAGGCGAAGAGGTTCGCGATAAGCCCGGCCTTCATGTCGCCGGCCCCGCGGCCGTACATCCAGCCATCGCGCACCTCCGCATCCCACGGCGATCGCGACCACTGCGCCCGGGGGCCTTCCGGCACCACGTCGATGTGACCGTTGAGGATGAGCGAATTTCCGCGTTCCTGGGCAGGCCGGTACGTGCCGACAACATTCGTCATGACGTTGTAATCGACGGTCGGCGGGCCGTAACCGGGATGCTTCTCGAGATCTGGCGACGCGAGGGTCCAGCGGTCGACTTCGAGGTCGAGGGCGCGGAGGCGCTGTTCGATGAGGTCTTGGGCCGCTTCTTCGCCGGCCCGAAGCGAGGGGCAGGCGACCAGCTCGGCAGTCGCGTTCAGCTGCTCATCGAACTGCGTGTCGACGGCGGCGAGGATGCGACCAGAGAGTTCGTTGTTGATCACGTGTTGCGTCCTTATCGAGGGTGAAGGGTCGAAATCGGAGTGAAGGGTCGAAGGCGCTTACTTGTCGTCGACGACGATGCGCTTGTCGGCGACGCGGAGACGCTCGCCGATGAAGCCACCGAGTGCCGTGAGTATCGCGATGATGACGAGGATGAGGGCCGCGCCCCACGAGGCGTCGTTCGAGACCGTCAGCATCGCCGTGGCGACGAACGGCAGTGCACCGCTGATGGCGCCGGCAATGTTGTAACCGAGCGCGACGCCCGAATAGCGCAGCTTTGGTGGGAACAGATCAGAGAGGAGGGCGCCGGACACGGCATACGCGATGGTGATGAGCACGATGCCGAGGGTGATCGCGACCGTGATGACCAACGGCGACCGCGTATCGATCAGCAGGAACAGCGGGAAGGCGGCGACGGCCGTCAAAATGCCGCCCCACATGGTCATGCGCCCGGGGCCGAAGCGCTCAGACATGCGCCCCGCGATGACGGTGACGAAAATCTGCGCGACCGCGGCGATCAACGTCGCGTTGACCATGATCTGCCGGTCGACACCGAGCGTATTCGCACCGTAAGAGACCACGAACGTCGTGATCATGTAGAAGCCGCCGACTCCCAGCAGCGCGCCGAGCACGGCCACGATGAGACGCCGCCACGCCGTGCGGAAGACGTCGAGGGAAGGCACCTTGACGGTTTCCTCCTCATTGACCAGATTCCGGAAGATCGGCGACTCCTCGACCTTCATCCGGATGTACAGGGCGATGAGCAGCAGCGGGAAGGCGAACAGGAAGGGAAGCCGCCAGCCCCAGGAGTCGAACGCATCGGCCGGCAACAGCAGCACGACGGCGAATGCGCCCGAGGACAGCAGCGTGCCGACTGGTGAGCCGATCTGCACGAGCGCGGCATAGCGGCCGCGCTTCTCGACCGGCGCATGCTCGACGGCGATGGTGACCGCGCCGCCCCATTCGCCGCCGACGGCGAGCCCCTGCACGAGACGGAGGATGGCGAGCAGCACTGGGGCCAGGAGGCCGATGTTGCCGAAGTCGGGCAAGAGGCCGATGAGGCCCGTCGCGACGCCGATCATCACAATCGTGGCGATCAGTGCGGGGCGACGCCCCACACGGTCCCCGATGTACCCGAAGACCATCGCCCCAATCGGACGGGCGAAAAAGCCGACGCCGAACGTGGCGAAGGCGGCGAGTAGGGCTGCCGTCTCGTCGAGTTCCGTGAAGAAGAGCCGGTTGAAGACGAGCGCCGCGGCAGTTCCGAAGAGAAAGTAGTCGTACCACTCGAGCGCCGTACCGACGAATGCCGCGCGAGCGATTCTGCCGGCGTCGGCTCCGCTGACGGTCGGTGTTTCGGTGGGGACTCGAGGATCATTCTGGGAGTGAGACATCTGCGTTTCCGATCGTGGCGGTGTTGCGCGACCGAGCCCGAGTTCAACGTCGATCGGACCAGCCAGCGAAGCTCCGGTGCTTTGAGCAACGCGACCGACACTACGTCCGCCGTCACGCGCCGTCAGTGGCGCGACGTCGCCGGATTCGTCCCGTCGGTGTTGATTTCAACACCGGATCCTGCCCCTTGCACGAGGAAGAGCGCGATTGCCGCATCCCTCGGCACCATCAGGTCGAGGTCAGTTATCGATTCGAACGCTCGGATGCGCTTGAACACCGTATTGCGGTGCACGAAAAGCCGGTCGGCGGTCTCCTGCACCGAGCCGGTTCGGACGAATTCGCGCAGGGTCGCTTGGAACCGTGCGCGTTCATCGGAATCCGACTCGTGGAACCGCCCGATGAGCTCGTGCTCGAATCCCGCGACCTGGGACCGCACTGTCTCGCCCGCGAGGAGATGAAAGCCGTCCTTGAGCGTGAACGCGCCCGTGCCTGAGCTCGGGTACACGCCCACGAGCCGTTTGGCGAGCACCGATGCCGCGTGAAGATGCCCGATCCCCGGAATCCGCGCGAGATATGCGCCATCGATGTGGGGCACGGAGACCCGCCAGTCGACTGGCCCCCTAGCGCGAATCAGGAAGGTGACTTCGCCGTCGTCGTACGCGAGCATCCGCCCCTCACCGAGCTGCGTCGCCTGCTCCGCTCGCCACGATTCCGATGGAAGGGCAAACATCTCGTACGTGTCGTTCACCGTGAGGCTCAGCGTCTCGGCGATCTGCCGGGCGTCGGCATCGGCCGCGGGCCCCGAGAACAGCCGCGCCAGCGAGCGTTCCTGCGCCGTGCGATGGAGATCGGCCATCCGTTGGGTCTCGTCGGAGAACGCCTTTTGCACATCCGTTGCGTACCGCTCAACCACGGTGAGCACCTGCTCGCCGTTCGCCATGAGCTCTTCGACGAGGTCGGGCTGCGCGGCACGATGCAGCGCTCGCCAGAGCAATCGGAAATTGATGCGAACGGCGTCGGTGAACTGGTCGATGCGGAGCCCCTGACGCGCACGCCGCTGACCCAATTGCGTCGCGAAGGCCAGCGCTGCCTCGTTGCCGTCGTCGTTCTCGAGACGAGTAAGCAACAACTCGAACGCCTGCACGGCGGTGCGCTCAAGATCGTCCCGCGGAAACTGCGCATCGGCGTAGCCATCGTGCTCCGCGAGCTCGGCGAGGAACTCATCGAGCATCCGGGGGACGTCCCGCCGCACGCGCCCCAGCAGTTCCTGCCAGCGCGTGCGGTCCACCATCTCGTCTCCCTACTCGTGCATGTCAACCGTGTTCGTGCGGACCCGACTGCTCAGTCGCGTTTGCGAGCGCGAGCCTCCTTGAGCGCCTGCGCCTGGGCCTTGCGCGCCTGACGCAGGACCTTCTCTGCCTGTAGCACGGCTTTCTCGGCATCCGCGGCCGCCTTCGTCGCCTGCCGGTACTTCTTGTCGTCGGCGACGTCAGCGTCCTCCAGCACCTCGACCTCGTCGGCGAGTCGGTGCGGCTCGCCTCGGTCAAGCGACGCCATGTACGCCTCGACGCCGTCGAGGGCACGCTCGATGCCGAACACGAACGGGTCGTAGGGCGACGCGAACACCCCCGCCTCCGCGGCGGCGTGCAGGCGCGGGTAGGCCTCGGGGGTCACGAGAGCCTCATACAGCGCCTGCTCATCGGCGGCGACCTCCGCGGCGGTACGGCCCGAGCGTCGCGCCGCATCGCCGTACCCGGTGAGCACGATCCCGTTCCACCGCGACAGGCCCGTCACGATAAGCCACACCGCGAGCTTCTCCTCGGCGAGCAGCGGCGTCTCGTCGAGGGCCGTCAGGCCCGCCTCGACCCACTCCGAGTTGTTGGGCGTGGCGGGCGAGCCGGTTACGGGAATCTGCAGCAACCAGGGATGCCGCGCGTAGACCGCGACCAACTCCCGATACAGCATGAGCAGCCTCTCGCGCCACCCGTCCGCCTCCCGCCAGGCGTGCGATGGAACCCCCGTCCCCTCCTCCATCATGAGCAGCAGCAGGTCGTCCTTCGCGCTCACGTAGCGGTAGAGCGACATGGGCGTGAACCCGAGGCGCTTCGCGACCGCCGCCATCGACACGGCGCCGAGTCCCTCCGCGTCGGCGAGCTCGACCGCCGCGTCGACGATGCGCTCGACGCTCATCTCGCGCTTAGGCCCGCGCTGCGGCGAGGCCGCGACGCCCCAGGCGAGCGCGATGCCGCGCGGCAGGTCGAACTCGGCGGGTACGTCGCGGTCATCAGGCATGCATCCCATCATAGCTCTGTCTATGCCGTAAACCGTGTGTTACCGTCATAAACAGTGTCCCCCATACACCGTGGGGCATTGGGAGAAGGGAATGGATGCATGACTCACGCGATCGACGTGCGCGGGCTGCGCAAGCGGTTCGGAACGAACACGGTGCTCGACGGGCTCGATCTGCGGGTTGAGCCCGGCGAGATCTTCGCGCTGCTCGGCCCGAACGGCGCAGGAAAGACGACGACGATCAACGTGCTCACGACGCTGGTGCGGCCTGACTCGGGCACCGCCTCGGTCGCCGGCTTCGACGTGGTGCGCTCGCCGGGCGACGTCAGACGACGGATCGCACTGACCGGGCAGGCCGCCGCGGTCGACGAGGCCCTGACCGCGCGCGAGAACCTCGTGATGTTCGGCCGCCTGTCGGCCCTTCGTCGGCGAAGCGCCGGCGCACGCGCCGACGAGCTGCTGGAACGGTTCCGCCTCACCGCCGCGGCGCGGCGCCGCGTCGCCACCTACTCGGGCGGCATGCGCCGACGTCTCGATCTCGCGCTCAGCTTTGTCGCCGAGCCGCAGGTGCTCTTCCTCGACGAGCCCACGACGGGTCTCGACACGCGCAGTCGACGCGAGCTGTGGGGCGTCATCGAGTCGCTCCCGAAGCAGGGCACAACGGTGTTCCTCACGACCCAGTACCTCGAGGAGGCCGACCAGCTCGCCGACCGCATCGCCGTGCTCTTCGGCGGGCGCGTCGCCGCGCTCGGAACCGCCGACGAGCTCAAGGCGCGAATCGGCGGCGACACCGTCGAGTTGCGCGCGCCCGACGGCACGCCAGTGCGGCAGATCTCCACCGACGGCACGGTACGCGGTGTCCGCCGGGCGATCGATGCGTTCGACGCCGAGGGCCTCGAGGGCACCGTCACACTCACGCGACCGACGCTCGACGACGTCTTCCTCGCACTCACAGAGCAGGACGCGGACCACGCCCCTCGTGCGCGGCACGACGCACGCTTGACCGAAACGGAGGCGGCATGACCACCAACGCACATCCCCACGTCAGTCGCGATCCGCGTACTCCCGTCACCGCCGCCACCCGTGCGCCCGCAGGTCCGCCCGCGCGTGCCCCGCGCGGCCTCACCGCGGAGGCGATTTTCATCGGTCGCAGCCTGCGCCACAGCGCGCGCGATGCCGAGTCGCTGCTCATGTCGATCGCCCTGCCCGTGATGCTCATGCTCATGTTCACGTTCGTCTTCGGTGGCGCCATCGACCCCACGGGCGAGTACGTGAACTACGTTGTACCCGGCACCATCCTCACCTGTGCCGGGTTCGGCGCGGCGACGACGGCGACGTTCGTCGCCAACGACATGAAGCTCGGCATCATCGATCGGTTCCGGACCATGCCGCTGCGCGCCGGCGCCGTTCTGACGGGGCACGTGGTCGCGAGCCTGGCGCGCAACCTGCTCGCGACGGCAGTCGTCGTGGTCGTCGCGCTGCTGATCGGTTTCCGCCCCGAGGCCGGCGTGCTCGGCTGGCTCGGTGCGTTTGCGCTGATCACTCTCTGGATCCTCGCGATCACGTACTTGTTCGCGGCCATCGGCCTCGCAGCCGGGTCGGCCGAGGCCGCGAGCGGCTACGGGTTCATCCTGCTGTTCCTGCCCTACGTCTCGAGCGGCTTCGTGCCGCTCGAGACGATGCCGCAGTGGCTTCGCGTTGTCGCCGAGGTCCAGCCGCTGACGCCGGTGATCGAGGCGGTGCGCGCCCTGCTGTTCGCGGGCGACGCCGGCTGGCATCCGCTCTGGGCCGTGCTGTGGTGCATAGGGATCCTCGCCGTCGCGGCGGCATGGGGCGCCTGGCTCTTCGCCAGGAAAGCCGGACGCCGATAGGCGGTGGCGCAGGAGCCCGCCGTCACGTGACGGCGCGGAGGGACCAGAACGACTACCAGCACGCTCAGCCCGCCTACTCGGCGCCCTCATCCCTCACCCGGGCAGCGCGGACTCGATGGGCGCCGCGCTCGCCAGGCGCTGGGGGGATACTGGCCGCATGCACGAGATCATGTTCGACGACGACGACCAGCTGCTCGCCCGGGTGCGCGAGATCTCGCTCGCGCTCCCCGGAGCGAGCGAGCGCATCTCGCACGGTCGACCGTGGTTCTTCACGAAGTCGGGATTCGCGATCTACGGCGGCTCAGTCAAGGGCGATGGCGGATGGGTGCAGCATCCGACGGCGCTTCTCGTGAAGGCTGATCCGTCCGAGCTGCCGGCGTGGCTCGATGACGACCGCTTCTTCGTCCCCGGTTACGTGGGCCCGAGCGGCTGGATCGGCCTTGACCTCGACGACGATACCGACTGGCGCCTCGCGTCCGAGCTCGTCGAGACGTCGTATCGACTCACGGCGCCGGCGAGGTATGTGCGCGAGCTCGACGAGCATCACCCCGCCTGACCGTCGCGGCCGGACGACTTCCCTCCGAGGTCACCGAGGCGATCCCGGTGCCGGCGCCGCGTTCGCCAGGCGCCCGCCGGAGGCCGTGAGGTAGCACGAGCCGCACAGCGCCTCGTAGGTCACGTCGCCCTGGTCGATCGCGATCTGGCCGCCGTCGAACACGAACGCCCCGCCGACGATGCGGCCGTTGAAGATCGCCTTGCGGCCGCACCGGCAGATCGTCTTAAGCTCCTCGATGGTGTGCGCGACCTCGAGCAGCCGCTGACTGCCGGGAAACGCGACGGTCTGGAAGTCGGTCCTGATGCCGTACGCGATCACTGGCGTCTCATCCAACACCGTGATGCGCAGCAGTTCGTCGATCTGCCACGGCGTGCAGAACTGCGCCTCGTCGAACAGCAGGCACGAGATTCGGGGGCCGGATGCCGCGAGTTCGGCCAGGCGTTGGCGCGGGCTCTCGTGGGCGCCGAGCAGGAGGTCGACCTGCCTCACCATGCCGAGCCGCGAGGCGATGTGACTGTCGGCCTTCGCGTCGACGCTCGGCTTCGCGAGCACGACGCGATGCCCGCGCTCCTCGTAGTTGAACGCGGCCTGCAGCAGCGCCGTCGACTTTCCCGAGTTCATGGCACCGTAGCGAAAGTACAGCTTGGCCATGTTCCTCGTGTCCGGTCGGTGCTGCGTGCTTCGGTGGTCGCGACTACTGGTGCCGCTGCGCTTTGCCGAGGCGCAGCGCGGCACCCGTCTTGGCGAGCACCTCGTCGGCCTTCTCCTGCGAGTCGTTGACCCTCGTGCCGTAGGTGGGCACGAGTTCCGTCAGGCGTGGCGTCCACTCGTCGACCCGCGCGGGGAAGCACTTCTTGAGCAGGTCGACCATGACGGGCACGGCGACAGAGGCTCCCGGGGAGGCGCCGAGCAGGCCCGCGATGGTGCCGTCGGCCTTCGCGACGACCTCGGTGCCCATCTGGAGCACTCCGCCCTTCTTCGGGTCGCGCTTCATAACTTGCACGCGCTGCCCGGCCGTGATGAGCCGCCAGTCGGCCGGATCTGCTTCGGGGAAGAACGACTGCAGCTCCGTGAACTTCTTCTTGGGCGTCGCGAGCAGTTGGCCGACGAGATACGAGACGAGGTCGAAGTTGTCTTTCGCGACCGCGAGCATCGGCACGATGTTGTGGAGTCGCAATGAGCGGAAGAGGTCGAGGAAGCTGCCGGTCTTGAGGTACTTCGGGCTGAAACCCGCGTATGGCCCGAACATGAGGGCGGGCTTCCCGTCGACGATGCGAGTGTCGAGATGGGGAACCGACATCGGCGGCGCACCCACCAACGCCTTGCCGTACACCTTTGCGTGATGCTTGGCGACGACGTCGGGGTTGTCGGTGCGGTAGAACTGGCCAGAGATGGGGAAGCCGCCGTACCCGCGGATCTCGGGGATGCGCGCCTTCTGCAGCAAGGGCAGGGCGCCGCCGCCGGCGCCGACGAAGACGAACCGCGCGCGAGTGACGTTCTTACGGCCCTGCTCCGGGCCCGAGGCGACGCGCGTCGCGACCTGCCACACGCCATCGCGCTGCTGGCGAAGGCCCGCGACCTCGGTGCCGAGGCGGACGACGGCGCCATTGTCGATGAGGCCCTGCACGAGTTGACGGGTCAGCGAGCCGAAGTCGACGTCGGTGCCCGATGCGACGCGGGTCGCGGCCACCTTCTCGGTCTTGTCACGCCCGACCATCAGCGCGGGGGCCCACTCGAAGATGACGGCGGGATCTTCCGTGTACTCCATGGTGGCGAACAGCGGCTCGGCCCTGAGGAGCTCGTAGCGACGGCGCAGATAGTCGACGTTCGCCTCGCCGCGCACGAAGGTCATGTGCGGCACGTCGTTGATGAAGGCGCTCGGATCGGGCAGCTCGCCCGACTCGACGAGCGATGCCCAGAACTGGCGGGAGACGGTGTACTGCTCGTTGATGGCGAGCGCCTTCGTCGTGTCGATGACGGCGTTCGTCTCGGGCGTGTAGTTGAGCTCGCACAGCGCCGCATGACCGGTGCCCGCGTTGTTCCACGGGTTCGAACTCTCCAGGGCGACGTCGTCCAGACGCTCGATGAGCTTGATCGACCAGCTCGGTTCGAGCTTCGAGATCAGTGTGCCGAGTGTGGCGCTCATGATGCCGCCGCCGATGAGGACCACGTCGTAGATCTTCTGCGTTTCCGTCACCCGGCCATCCTATGCCGCCCCCTCGCGGGGTCGCGCTCAGGCGGGTTCGACGACGAGACGCTTCGCGAGCGCCTCGGCCAGCTGCACGGTGTTGAGCGCGGCGCCCTTGCGCAGGTTGTCATTCGAGACGAACAGCACGAGCCCGCGCTTGCCGGGCACCGACTGGTCCTGGCGGATGCGACCGACGTAGGTCGGATCCTGCCCCGCGGCGTCCAGGGGGGTCGGCACATCGGCGAGCGCGACTCCCGGCGCGTTCGCCAGCAGCTCGCGCGCCTGCGCGGGCGTGATGTCACTCGCGAACTCGGCGTGGATTGCGAGCGAGTGGCCCGTGAAGACCGGCACGCGCACGCAGGTACCGGCGACAGGCAGGTCGGGAAGGCCCAGGATCTTGCGCGACTCGTTGCGGAGCTTCTGCTCCTCGTCGGTCTCGTCGCTCCCGTCGTCGACGATCGAACCGGCAAGCGGCACGACGTTGAACGCGATGGGCTTGACGTAGGTCTCGGGGGCGGGCATGTCGACCGCGTGTCCGTCGTGTACGAGTCCGAGAAGGTCGTCATCGCCCGAGACCGCGGCCGTGGCCTGTCCGGCGAGCTCTCGCGCGCCGGCAAGGCCCGAACCCGAAACCGCCTGGTAGGTCGCGACGACGAGTCGCTCGAGGCCGGCCGCGTCGTGCAGCGCCTTGAGCACCGGCATGGCGGCCATCGTGGTGCAGTTCGGGTTGGCGATGATGCCCTTCGGACGGTTGTCGAGCGCATCCGGATTGACTTCTGCGACCACGAGCGGAACCTCGGGATCCTTGCGCCACGCGCTCGAGTTGTCGATGACGATGGCCCCGGCCGCGGCGAACCGCTCGGCCTGCGCGCGCGAGGTCGCGCCGCCCGCCGAGAAGAGGGCGATCTCGATGCCGTCGAGGTCGGCGGTCTCGAGGTCTTCGACCGTGATGTCTCGACCCTTGAACGGCAGCGTCGTTCCCGCCGAGCGGGCGGACGCGAAGAAGCGGATGCCCGCGATCGGGAATTCGCGCTCCTCGAGCAGACGCCGCATGACGGCACCGACCTGGCCGGTGGCGCCGACGACGGCGACGTTGAACTGCTTGGTGCTCATGGCGCTCCCTCGATTGCTCGCGCTGGCGTTCGGGGCGATGACCGCGAGGCCGCGCGTGAATGCGCCCCGTTGCGGGCGCGTGAAAAGTCCGGGTTCTCCAGGGTAGCCCCCGGGCCCGCGGGCCGCGAGACCGGGCGGCCGCGTTCGCTCTCGGCGACGCTCACACGGCCCGTGCGGGTGGCGGCCCTTATCGCTCCCGCGACGCTCGCGCGAGTCGCATGATCGTGTCGGCAACGAGTTGGGCGTCCGTGAACGGGACACCGTGCGCCGACGCGGGGGCGTCGATGAGCTCGCCGTCGAGGAACGCGGCCGCCGACCTGCGGTGCGCCTCGCGCAGTTGCGCTCGTATCGATGCGACGCCGTAATCGGCGCGTATGCCCGACACGATGCGCACGGGCACGTTCCCGAGCTCGAGGGGCGACGTGCGCAGTGCCTTGAGATCGCCGAGAAACGCCGAGGTCTCGGCACTGATCGCGCGGGCGGCGGCGAGCGTCGCGGAGTCGGCGGCGGTCTCCCGGCGCAGCTTGCGGGGAAGCCTGAGGAGCGACCCGGCGACGAGCGGTCGCAGCAGACCGGCACGGGCGAGAGGCGCCATCAGGCGCGCCTGCAACAGGTCTATTCGGCGTGCCCCGGCCGCGAAATAGAACTCGGCGTGCTCGTCGCTCGGGTCGACGAGCACGAGGCCGTCGACGCGCTCGCCCGCCGCGATCCGGGCGGCCGCAACGGCGCGCACGATGACCCCGCCCCAGCTATGACCGACGAGGATGATGGGGCCCGTACCGGTGGCCGCGTCGTCACCGAGCACGGCGTCGCGAATGACGGCGAGCAGGTCGTCGCGCAACTGTTCGAGGCCGCGGGGCGTGGCCGCCCGGGAACTGCTCGGCACCGGGTCGCTCGCGCCGTAGCCGGCGCGGTCGTAGGCGAGAACGCGAGCGCCCGGCGCGAGCCGGTGAAAGACGCTCGCCCACGAACGCCCGCCCGCGCCGAGCCCCGACTCGAGCACGACGAGTGGTGAGCCCCCGCTCGATCGCCCGGAATGGTAGGGCCCCGCGTCGAAGACGCGAAGGCGGCGGCCGGCGTCGAGCGTGACGAAGCGCGAGGACTGCAGCACCGCGACGGCCGATCGCGAGACTACCGGCCGGTGCCGGCGTACACGACGGCCTCGTCTTCGCCGTCCAGCTCGAACGCCGTGTGGATCGCGTTCGCGACCTCGGCCACGAGGTCGGCCCGCACCACGATCGAGATGCGGATCTCGCTCGTCGAGATCATGTCCATGTTGATACCGGCGTCTCGGAGCGCCTCGAACAACCGGGCGGAGACCCCGATGTTGGTGCGCATGCCCGAGCCGACCAGCGAGACTTTGCCGATCTGGTCGTCGTGCGCGAGCGACGCGTAGCCGATCTCGTCCCGGTGCGTCTCGAGCGCCTGCGCGACCCGCGCCGATACCTGTTGCGGCAACGTGAACGAGATGTCGGTCGTGCCGGAGGTGGCGCTCGACACGTTCTGCACGATCATGTCGACGTTGGCGCCCTGGTCGGCCACGAGCGAGAAGATCTCGGCGGCCTTGCCGGGCACGTCCGGCACACCGACGATCGTGATCTTGGCCTGGCTAAGGTCGTGGGCGACGCCCGCGATCATCGGTTCTTCCACGGTGAACTCCTCTTCGCGGTCGGGGTTGTAGACGACGGTGCCCGGGTTCGTCGAGAACGACGAACGCACGTGCAGCGTGACGCCCTGGCGGCGCGCGTACTCGACCGCGCGGATGTGCAGCACCTTGGCGCCGTTCGCGGCGAGCTCGAGCATCTCCTCGCTCGTGATGTGATCGAGTTTGCGCGCCTTCGGCACGATGCGCGGGTCGGCGGTGAACACGCCGTCGACGTCGGAGTAGATCTCGCAGACATCGGCATCCAGCGCGGCCGCGAGTGCGACGGCAGTCGTGTCGGATCCGCCGCGACCGAGCGTCGTGATGTCTCGTGAGTCGCGGTTGAATCCCTGGAATCCGGCGACGATGGCGATCGCCCCGTCATCGAGGGCCTCACGAACGCGCACGGGCGTCACGTCGACGATGCGTGCGTCGCCGTGCTTGGAGTCGGTGATCATGCCGGCCTGGCTGCCGGTGTAGCTGCGCGCGTCGTAGCCCAGGCCCTTGATCGCCATGGCGAGCAGCGCCATCGAGACGCGCTCGCCCGTGGTGACGAGCATGTCGAACTCGCGCGGGTCGGGCATAGGGGCGACCTCGTGAGCCAGATCGATGAGGTCGTCGGTCGTGTCGCCCATCGCGGAGACGGCCACGACGACCTCGTTGCCGCCCCGCTTCGTGTCGATGATTCGCTTCGCGACGCGCTTGATGCTTTCGGCGTCGGCGACCGACGAACCGCCGTACTTCTGGACGATAAGACTCACGTGTTCGGCTCTCCCAGGGGTTGTCGCGGCGCGCCCGTCGGGGGTGGGCACGGAGAGCAAGTCTAGTGCCGCCGGGCATTGCCGCGAATCGAGGGGTGTGGTAGCGAGTCAGGCAGGGTCGGCCGGAGCGTCGTCCGGAGGCGGGGGCGTCGGCTCTTCGGGCGGCGGGGCGCTGGCCCAGCCGCCGACGGCCGGACGGGTCGGGATGCTCCGCCGGTCGCCCATGGCCTGACGCCCCGCAAATGCCCGGCCGAGCGTGACCTCGTCGGCGTACTCGAGGTCGCCGCCGACCGGCAGACCCGACGCGAGGCGGCTCACACTCACGCCGACGGAGCGAAGCAGTCGCGACAAATAGCTCGCCGTCGCGTCACCCTCGAGGTTCGGGTCGGTGGCGACGATGATCTCGGAGATATCGCCGGATTCGAGGCGGTGCAGCAGCGATCGGATGTTGAGATCGTCGGGCCCGATGCCTTCGATGGGGCTGATCGCGCCGCCGAGCACGTGGTAGCGGCCCTGGAACTCGCGGGTGCGCTCGATCGCGGCGACGTCCTTCGGCTCCTCGACGACGCAGATGATCGTGGGGTCCCGCCGCGGGTCGCGACAGACGACGCACTGCTCGCGCTCCGAGATGTTGCCGCAGATCTCACAGAACCGGATGCGTTCGCGGACCTCCATGAGCACGCCCGCGAGGCGTGTGACGTCGAAGTTGCGAGTCTGCACGATGTGGAACGCGATGCGCTGCGCCGACTTCGGGCCCACCCCGGGAAGCCGGGCGAGCTCGTCGATGAGTTCCTGAACGATGCCCTCGTACACGGTCAGTCGTCCTCCGGTGGCGGGGCGTCGTCCGGCGGCGGGGCGTCGGCGTCCGACGGCACCCACTCGCCGTCTGCGCCATCCCCGGCCGTGCTGCCGGCCGTACTGTCGATGGCGCCGCCCATCGGCGGCACCGGCTCTGGCAGGGCTTCTTCGCTGACGAACCGGGCTCCGAGCAGTTCGCGAATCACCGACTCGCCGTACCGCTCGACGCCGTTGATGCCGGGGGCCGGCTCTGGCGGACGGTGCAGCACGGGCGGCGAGCCGGGTGCCGAGGCGCGTTTCGTCGACGCGAACTCGGGCCCTTGCTGGCCCGATGTTGTGCCCGGCTGCATCACCGCCCATGGCTCGCTCGTCGCGGCCGGCGACGGGCTCGCCGCGCGCGCGTCGGCGGGGACGGGCTCGGCGGCGGAGGGATCGGCGGCCGCATCGTCGGCCTCTTCACGACGCCGTGCCTCGAGGTCGCGCAGTGCCACCACTTCAGGTGCCCGGTCGAGATCGAACGGCCGGGCTTGGTCTGCGCCGGAAGCACCGGGGGTGACGCCTGCGCCGGTCGTGGCCGCGTCGTGCTGCGTGCGGTCGCCGCCGGTGCGGTCGGCATCATCCGGCTCCCGCATGATGGGTGCGGGGGCCGGAGCGGACGGCGTCGCCGGCGAGGGCGTCTCCGCCACGACCGGGACGGGAGGCGCTGCAGCGGCCTCCGACGACGTGGCGGCCTCGGCCCACGCCGAGCCGGGACCGTCGTCGACCTCCCGGTTCGAGCCGGGAATCGCCGCGACCGTCCAGTTCAAGCCGACCGGACCGCCGCCTCGGCCGTTCGAGGATGCCGCGGCCGAGGGCGCAGAGGACGTGGGCGCAGAGGACCCGGGCGCCGCGTCCGAGGACCCTCGTGCTCGGTGCTCGTCGGCGTCGCCGCCCGAACCGCCCGCGCCCTTGCCATCCGAGGCGTCGGCGCCTTCCCTGCCTGCGGCCCTGCGGGGCTTGAACTTCACCGTCACCCCGAAGAGGTCACGGATCGCCGTGCGCACGAGGTCGCTCGGAGCCGGTCCACCGCCGTGCGGAGGCGTGCGGAATCGGTCGAGCTTCTGCTTGTCATCGACCTCGAACGACAACACGTCGTCGGAGAGGTCTCGGGGATGGATGAGCTGCGCCGCCGTCCAGGCGGGCGTGCCGCCGTCGCGCTTGACGCGGTCGAGCACGGTCGGCCAGGCGTCGCGCAGCTGCGCGAAGCTCAACGGGCCGGATGCCACGGGTTGCGTTCCAGCGTGGGTCCCGTCGCCGCCTGCTTCCGGCACCGTCGTTTCGGCGGGCGGCGGCTCGGCCGCGGCGGGCGTCGGCGGCTCGGCCGCGGGCAAGGGCTCCGCCGCGGCGGGCGACGATTGGGGCGCGGGTGAGGACGCGGGTGAGGGCGCGGGTGAGGGCTCGGGCTCGGCCGACGCGCTCGTCGGCCCCGGCGCGGAGGCCTCCCCCGGCCGGGGCGTCGAAGGCACGGACGTCGCCGTCGTCGCCATCTCTGACGCCGACGAACCGGCGCCCGACGCGACGTGGTCGTCTGCGCCGCCGGCGGCATCCGGCCGTCGCTCGATCGACGCGATGGCACCGGCCCCGGCATCGCCCGCGAACACGGCCTTCGACGCGACGAGGATGCGCGCCGTCATGAGTTCGAGGTGCAGGCGCGGCGACGTGGCGCCGGTCATCTCGGTCAAGGTCTCGTTGACGAGGTCGGCCATCGCCGTGAGTCCCGCCGGCGAGAACCGACCGGCCTGCTCACCGAGGCG
The DNA here is from genome assembly GCF_008831085.1 of Pseudoclavibacter endophyticus. Lineage (NCBI taxonomy): Bacteria > Bacillati > Actinomycetota > Actinomycetes > Micrococcales > Microbacteriaceae > Pseudoclavibacter > Pseudoclavibacter endophyticus. The sequence continues at coordinate 145,277 of NZ_WBJY01000002.1, read as the reverse complement.
GTCGAGCTCGGCCGGGCTCGCGCCGTGCAGTACGCGCTCGGCACCCTCGCCCGTCGCTTTCACGACGATGAGGTCGCGCACACGCTCGAGCAGGTCCTCGACGAATCTGCGGGGGTCCTGCCCCGACTGCACGACGCCGTCGACGGTGCGGTACGCGGCGGCAGCGTCGCCCGCCGCGAAGGCATCGATCGTGCCGTCGAGCAGCTCCGCCGCCGTGAAACCGAGGAGCGCGGCGGCGCGCTCGTAGTCGATGCGATCGCCCTCCGAGCCCGCGATGACCTGGTCGAGGAGCGAGAGCGTGTCACGGGCCGATCCGCCGCCGGCGCGAACGACGAGCGGGAGTACTCCGGGATCGGCGGCGACGCCCTCGGAGCCGGACAGCTGCTCGACGTACTCGAGCATGACCGCGGGCGGGATCAGCCGGAACGGGAAGTGGTGCGTGCGCGAGCGGATGGTGCCGATGACCTTCTCGGGCTCGGTCGTCGCGAAGACGAACCGAACGTGCTCCGGCGGCTCCTCGACCACTTTGAGCAGGGCGTTGAACCCGGCCGACGTGACCATATGCGCCTCATCGATGATGAAGACCTTGAAGCGGTCACGGCTCGGCGCGAGCACGGCCCGCTCGCGCAGATCGCGGGCGTCGTCGACCCCGCCGTGGCTCGCCGCGTCGATCTCGATGACGTCGAGCGAGCCGCTGCCCCCCGTCGCGAGCTCGATACAACTGTCGCACTCGCCGCAGGGGGCATCGGTCGGGCCCTGCTTGCAGTTGAGGCAGCGCGCGAGCACGCGCGCCGACGTGGTCTTCCCGCAGCCGCGCGGGCCCGAGAAGAGATAGGCGTGGTGGACACGACCGGTGCGCAGCGCCGTGCGCAGCGGCTCGGTCACCTGCGCTTGCCCGATCATGTCGGCGAACGTGTCCGGCCGATAACGGCGGTACAGGGCGGCGACCATGCCGACCATCGTAGGGTCTTGCCGCTCAGCGCGCGGGGCCGCTCGGCAGCTCGTCCTCGATCATGCGCGGGCGGGTCGCCAGCCAGCCGCAGACGAGCGAGACCGGCACGGTCAGCATCAGCAGCACGACGGGAAGCAGCCACCCGTGGCTCACCGACCGCGCAAGGCCGATGCCGAGCGGGCCGACCGACGCGACGAGGTAGCCGACGCCCTGCCCGAAACCCGAAAGGCCCGCCGCGCCGGCGCGAGTGCGCGAGCGCAGGTTCATCAGCGTGAGCGCGACGGGGAAGTTGTTGAGGCCCACGCCGATGAGCACGACCCACAGCACGGGCGCGGCAGCAGGCGCCAGCAGCAGCCCGAGCAGACCGATGAGGATGCTGGTGACGAGCGAGGCGACGAGCATGTACGGCCGGGCGAGCCGCGCCGTGACGGCGGGGCCGATGAGCGACCCGACCGTGCCGAGTACCGCGAAGATCGACAGCATCGTGGTCGCGAAGGTGAGCGTGAAGCCCGCGTCCGTGAGCAGCCCGGGCAGCTGCGCCTGCAGCGTGTACGTCATCAGCGCGTTCATCGAGAACAGGCCGGTGATGCCCCACGCGAGCCGTGACCGGAGTAGCAGCCCGAACCGGATGCGCGGCTCGGGCGTGAGCTGTTCGATCGGCCCGGTCGCGGGGTCGCGATCCCACCGGCGCACGACGACGACCTGCACGGCCCAGGCGGCGAGCGCGAGGACGGCGGGAATCGCCCAGACGCCGGTCGCGAGGCGCCACCCGGCGTCGCGCTCGATCATGACCGCGACGATGACGGGGGCGGCGATGGGCCCGATCTGCATCATGCTGAGGTAGAGGCCGTTCATCAGGCCGAGGCGGTGCGCGTAGTACTGCTTGATCACCGGCACGAGGACGGCGTTCGCGATGCCGATGCCCGCCATCGCGATGGCGAACGTGAGGCCGAGCTGCCACACGTCGTGCGCGAACGACCGCAGCACGATGCCGACGGTCATCGCCGCGGCGCTCGCAGCGAGCATCATCTCGCCGCCGGCGACTCGGAACAGAACCGGCCCCGCGAGTGCCATGACGCCGAACACGAGCGTGGGAATCGTGGCGAGCACACCCGCGGCGGCCGTCCCGTAGCCGAGGTCGTCGCCGATGACGTCGAGCACGGGCACGAAGCCGAGCACCGCGGTGCGGAGGTTGAATGCGATGAGCACGACCGCCGCGAACACGAGCCACGTCCCGCGGGGGCCGCCGGCGCCCGTCCCAGCCGCGCTTCTCGATCCGCCCGTTCCGGCCATCGGCTCGACCTCCCCACCGCTCCTTCCGGCCGGTTCCGGCCGACCGACGACTGTACTCCCGTGATCGCCCCTCGATCGATTCGGGTGGGGTGGCCCGGTCACGGCCTCAGGAGGCGCGGGAGGTCACACGTCATCCGCGGCGGTGGGTATCCGTGCCCGTCTCCGCTTGCCCGTTCGCCGAGATGCCCGCGGTCTCGAGCGACTGCTGCGCGATCTCGAGCTCCTCGTTGGTCGGCACCACGAGCACCGCGGTGCGGGATGCGTCGGTCGAGATGACGCGCGTGCCGCGCGCCGGCGAGGCGTTGCGCTCGGCGTCGAGCTCGATGCCGAGCCACTCGAGGTCCGCGACGACCAGCCGGCGGATCGGCGCGGCGTTCTCACCGACGCCCGCCGTGAACGCGATCGCGTCGGCCCCGCCGAGCCCCACGAGGTAGGCCCCGAGGTAGCGGCGGATACGGTGCACGTACACGTCGATCGCGAGCCTGGCATCCGCGTCGCCCCGGTCGGCCGCCCGCAGCACGTCGCGCAGATCGCTGGAGCCGGCGAGGCCGAGCAGGCCGGACCGCCGGTTGAGGAAGTCGTCGAGCTCGTCGAACGACATACCGGCGTGGTGGTGCAGGTGCACCAGCACGGCCGGGTCGATGTCGCCCGAGCGCGTGCCCATGACGAGGCCCTCAAGCGGCGTCATGCCCATGCTCGTATCGATCGATCGGCCGCCGCGCACGGCGCACGCCGAGGCGCCGTTGCCGATGTGCAGCACGATCGTGTCGATCTCGTCGATCGGGCGTCCGAGGAAGGCCGCGGTCTGGTTGGCAACATAGGCGTGACTCGTGCCATGGAAGCCGTAGCGCCGCACACGATGCCTCGCCGCGACCTCGCGGTCGATCGCGTAGGTCGCTGCGGCCTCCGGGATGCTCGCGTGGAAGGCCGTGTCGAACACCGCGACATGCGGCAGGTCGGGGAACGCGGTGCGAGCCGCGCGGATGCCCTCGAGGTTCGCCGGATTGTGCAGCGGCGCGAGCGGCTCGAGCTCCTCGATGTCGCGCTCGACGCGATCGGTCACGATCGCCGGCCCATCGAAGCGACGACCGCCGTGGACGACCCGGTGGCCGACGACCGAGGGGCGTCGCCCCTCAATGTCGGGGCCGTGCTCCGCGAACGCTGCCATCATCGCGGCGAATGCCGCGATGTGGTCGGCGATCGGCCCCCTGCTCTCGTACCTCGCGTCACCGACGCGATGCGCGATGTCGGCGGTTTCTTCCCCGATGCGCTCGATGAGGCCCTGCCCGAGCACTCCGCACGTCACCATGTCGAGCACCTGGTACTTGAGCGATGACGATCCCGAGTTGATGACGAGCGCGACGGTCATGCGGCGTCCACCGCTGCCGGGCCCACCGCGCCGGTGGGCGTCGGCGCTTCGTTCTGCGCCTGGATCGCCGTGATGGCGACCGTGTTGACGATGTCGCTCACGAGCGCGCCGCGCGACAGGTCGTTGATGGGCTTGTTCAGGCCCTGCAGGACGGGGCCGATCGCGACCGCGCCCGCCGAGCGCTGCACCGCCTTGTAGGTGTTGTTGCCCGTGTTGAGATCGGGGAAGACGAACACCGTGGCCTGCCCGGCGACGAGGCTGCCGGGCAGCTTTTTCTCCGCGACCGCCGCGTCGATGGCCGCGTCATACTGCAGCGGACCCTCGACGGCAAGATCGGGTCGCCGCTCGCGCACGATCCGTGTCGCTTCGCGAACCTTCTCGACGCCGGCGCCTGAGCCGGAGTGGCCGGTCGAGTACGACAGCATCGCCACGCGCGGCGTGATGCTGAACTGCGCGGCCGTCGCGGCCGACGAGATGGCGATGTCGGCGAGCTCCTCAGCGGTCGGATCGGGGTTCACAGCGCAGTCGCCGTATACGATCACGCGGTCGGCGAGCGACATGAGGAACACGCTCGACACGATCGACACGCCCGGTTTCGTCCGCACGATCTCGAAACCGGGGCGGATCGTGTGGGCCGTCGTGTGGGCCGCGCCCGAGACCATGCCGTCGGCGAGGCCGAGATGCACCATCATCGTGCCGAAGTAGCTGACGTCCTGCACCCGGTCGGCCGCGGCCTCGACCGTCATTCCCTTGTGGGCACGCAGGCGCGCGTACTCCTCGGCAAAGCGCGCGACGAGCGCGGGGTCGTCCGGGGACAGCACCCGGGCGTCCGAGATGTCGGCGCCCAGCTCTGCGGCCCGCGCCCGCACCTCACTCTCGTCGCCGAGGATCGTGAGCCGGGCGACTTCGCGCGCGAGCAACGTGCCCGCAGCGAGCAGGATGCGGTCGTCGGCCCCCTCCGGGAGCACGATGTGCTTGCGGTCGCGCCTCGCGCGATCGAGGAGCGTGTACTCGAACATGAGCGGTGTGACCACGCTCGAGGGCGCGACGTCGAGCAGCGCGCGGATCTCATCACCAGGCACGCTGCGCTCGAAGGATGCGAGCGCGACATCGATCTTGCGGCGGGAGGTCGCCGCGAGGAAGCCGCGCGTCTGCATGACGCGCTGCGCGGTCTCGAACGTCCCGGTGTCGCAGCGGATGATCGGCAGGTTCGAGTCGACGCCGTCGAGCAGCTGCTGGATGACCGGTGAGAACGCGAACGGCCCGTTGACGATGACGCCGGCGAGGGAGGGAAACGTGTCGGCGGAGTGGGCAAGGAGGACTGCCAACAGGGTCTCGGTGCGGTCGGCGGCGACGATGACGACGCCGCCCTCGATGAGGCGCTCGAGCACTCGTTCCATGCCCATGCCCGCAACGACGACGCCGAGCGATTCACGGTCCAGCAGGTTCTCATCGCCCGAGTGCAGCGTGCCGTCGACCGCCTCCACGAGGTCGCGCACCGTCGGCGCGCTCAGCAGCGCCTGCTCGGGCAGCACCCACACGGGCGCCCGGGCGTCGTCCCCGGCGGCGCGGTTCCGCACGACCGCCGTGACGGCCTCGGCGATGGCGTCTGCTGCCTCCTCATCGGCGCGATTGACGAACACGCCGAGCAGGCTGGCGTGCGACGCGACGAATTCGGGGAGCACGACCTCGAGCGCCGCAGCGACGTCCTCGGCCGGCCTCGCGCCAAGGGCGTCATCGCGGCCGGAGAGCACCATGAGCACTTTCGCCCCCATATTCGCGGCGATGCGCAGGTTATAGGCGAACTCGGTCGGATGCGCCACATCCGTGAAGTCGCTCCCGACCACGACGATCGTGTCGCAGCGGCGCTGAAGCTCGTGGAACTTCGACAGGATCACGCCCAGCGCCGCATCCGGGTCGGCGTGCACGTCGTCGTAGGTCACGCCGGAGGCGTCCTCGCCGGTCAGCCCGATGCTCCGGTCGGCGCGTTCGAGCAGCAACTCGAGCACGTGGTCGCCGCGGGCGTCCCGGTCGTCGGTCCGGATGACGGGCCTGAAGACGCCGACCCGTCCGGCCGTACCGCTGAGGGCGTCGAGGATGCCGAGGGCGACCGTCGACTTGCCGGAGTATCGCTGCGACGAGGTGAGATAGATGCTCGAAGTCACGCGGCGCATCCTACGTGCGGCCAATGTCGATGCGCCCGCGTCGGCGCTCTCGCGGCCGTGAGCGCGCGTGCGTCGCGCGGTGCGTTCGGGTATCGTTGGCCGTCGGCTCCCCGCGTGGCGCCATCCAGGCCAACTCCCCCAGGGCGGAAACGCAGCAAGGGTAACCAGGCTCTGGCGGGTGCGCGGGGGGTCCTTTTTCTTCCGCGCCCCGTGCCCGCGTGCCCGTCCATCATCGCGTGGCGTGCATCCGGTCGGCGTACCCTCTGCCGCATGGATGCCATCGACGTTCTCCGTGATCTCGCCAATCGTCCGCGGCGCGCCGCCGAGGCGCTTCGCGACCGCCTCGACCCGGAGGTGCTGAACGCGCACCCGGGCGGGCACGACAACTCGGTCGCGTGGCTGCTCTGGCACAGCGGGCGCGAGATCGACGCGCAGCTCGCGCCACTCAGCGGCGCCGATCCCGTCTGGTCGACGCAGGAGTTCGACCAGCGGTTCGACCTCGGCCCGCTCGGCGAGACCCACGGCTATGGGCATACGCCGGAGCAGGCCCACGCGATCGCGGTCGATGACGCCGCCCTGCTGCTCGACTACCTCGGCGCCTGCTTCGACGCCCTCGACGCCTATCTCGGCACGCTGGACGAAGCGGCCCTCGACGAGGTCATCGATCGCAACTGGCAGCCGCCCGTCACGCGGGGCGTGCGGCTCATCAGCCTCATCGACGACGCGGCCCAGCACATCGCGCAGGCCGCATACGTGCTCGGCATGCCGCGGCGAGACTGACCGGGTGGGCGAGCTGTCGGTCACGGGGCCGGGGCGACGCAATCGGCAGGATGCGTGCATCCAGGTCGGTGCGGTTGTCTAGCGGCATGAAGGTCGCCATCGTCGGTGGACACGGTCAGATCGCCCTCCGCCTCACGCAGTTGCTCCACGCCCACCAGCACGAGGTCGTCGGTCTCATCCGCAACCCGGACCACCAGGGTGACGTGCGCGCGCATGGCGGCGAGCCATGGGTGGTCGATCTCGAGCGGTCGCACACGGGCGAGGTGGCCATGGGCTTGTCCGGCGCCGACGCGATCGTGTTCGCCGCGGGCGCCGGCCCGGGCTCAGGTGCGGCCCGCAAGATCACGATGGACCGGGACGGCGCCGTGCTCACCGCCGACGCGGCCCGGCTCGCCGGCATCAAACGGCTCGTGATCGTGTCGTCCATCAACGCAGATCGCCACGACGGCGAAAGCGACGACGTCTTTCAGGTCTACCTGCGCGCGAAGGCGGAGGCCGACGACGAGATCCGCGCTCGCGCCGACCTCGAGTACACCATCGTGCGGCCCGGCAGCCTCACGAACGACGCGGGCACCGGGCACGTCACCGTCGGGCAGGGTCTCGACGCGTCGCCCGTCACGCGCGATGACGTGGCGCTGGTCCTTCGCGAGGCGCTCGAACAGCGCGCGGCGATCCGCATGCAGTTCGATCTCGTGAACGGCGACACCCCGGTCGGCGAGGCCGTCGCCTCGCTCTAGCTCCGGCTGCCGTATGATGGTCGCTGGCCTGCGCTTGCGCAGCCTTGGAGGATTCGCCTAGTGGCCTATGGCGCACGCTTGGAAAGCGTGTTGGGTGCAAGCCCTCAGGGGTTCGAATCCCCTATCCTCCGCCGCTTGCCCCCCAGGCGATCTGCCCACCCTCCATGGGCGCCCACACCAACGCGGCCTGCCTCGCGCTCCGCGCTCCGGGGCAACGCGATGCGTTGCCGGGGTTCGAATCCCCTCTCCTCCGCCGGCACTCCTGTCGGATGTCGGACGCTGCTGTCAGGCTGAAGGCATGATCGGCAGCGCACTCGAGACCACGGCCCGTTCCGCACTGCGCGCACTCGTCGGGCGCGACGACGCCGAGTTCCACGAGGGGCAGCTCGAAGCGATCGACTCGTTGGTCGAGGGCGGGCGCCGCGCCCTCGTCGTGCAGCGCACCGGCTGGGGCAAGTCGGCCGTCTACTTCGTCGCGACGAAGCTGCTTCGCGATCGCGGGGCCGGTCCGACCGTGCTCATTTCACCGCTGATCGCGCTCATGCGCGACCAGGTGCAGGCCGCCGAGCGCGCGGGAGTCCATGCGGTGGCGATCAACTCGACCAACCAGCACGAGTGGGGCGACGTGCGCGCCCGGCTCGACGCCGACGAGGTCGACGTGCTGCTCGTGTCGCCCGAGCGGCTCGTCAACCCCACGTTCCGCGAGGAGCAGCTGCCCGAGCTCGTGCGTCGCATCGGCATGCTCGTCGTCGACGAGGCCCACTGCATCAGCGACTGGGGGCACGACTTCCGCCCCGACTACCGGCGCCTCCGCGAACTCATCTCCCAGATTCCGGGCGCCGTGCCGGTGCTCGCGACCACGGCGACGGCGAACTCGCGCGTGGTCGCCGACATCGTCGAGCAACTCGGCGGCGACGAGGTGACGACCATCCGCGGGCCGCTCGCGCGGGCATCCCTGCGCCTCAGCGTCATCGACCTCCCCGACTCGACCGCCCAGCTGGCGTGGTTGCTCGACCACCTCGACGAGCTGCCCGGCTCCGGCATCATCTATACGCTCACCGTGGCGGGCGCGAACGACACCGCTCGTGCGCTCCGCGAGCGCGGGCACGAGGTGCGCCCCTACACCGGCCAGAGCGACGCCGACGAGCGTGCCGAGTCGGAGCGCATGCTCAAGGGCAATGAGGTGAAGGCCCTCGTCGCCACCAGCGCCCTCGGCATGGGCTTCGACAAGCCCGACCTCGGCTTCGTCGTGCACCTCGGCGCGCCCTCCTCGCCCGTCGCCTACTACCAGCAAGTGGGCCGCGCGGGGCGATCCACCGAATCCGCCGACGTCGTGCTCCTCCCTCGCCCGGAAGACGCTGAGATCTGGCACTACTTCGCGACCACCTCAATGCCAGACCGCGAACGCGCCGAGCGGGTCTTGACCGCTCTGGCCGACGCGTCGGCCCCCCTGTCGACCGCGACGCTCGAGAGCCTCGTCGACATCCGCCGCTCGCGCCTCGAGCTGCTGCTCAAAGTGCTCGACGTCGACGGCGCGGTTCGCCGCGAGCGCGGCGGTTGGTCTTCGACAGGCAATCCGTGGACGTACGATGCGGAGCGCTACGAGCGCATCGCCAAGACACGGCGCGCCGAACAGCACGACATGCTCGCCTACGCGACCACAACGACGTGTCGCATGGCCTACCTGCAGCGCTGCCTCGACGACGACGCCGCGACGCCCTGCGGCCGCTGCGACAACTGCGCGGGCGCCTGGCTCTCGGCAGACGTCGGCGAGACCGCCTCGGCGAGCGCCACGGCCGCCGTCGACCGCGTCGGCGTCGAGATCGAGCCGCGCCGACAGTGGCCATCGGGCCTCGACCGGCTCGGAGTGCCGCTGCGAGGCCGTATCCCCGCTGACGAGCAGGCGGCGCCCGGTCGCGCGCTCGCCCGGCTCACCGATCTCGGCTGGGGCGGCCCGCTGCGCGAACTGTTCGCAACCGATGCCCCCGATCAGCCGGTGCCGCCACGCCTGATCGACGGATGCGTGCGCGTGCTCGCCGAGTGGGGCTGGCACGAGCGCCCGATCGCCGTCGCCGCCGTTCCCTCACGGTCGCACCCCGCACTCGTCTCCTCCCTCGCCGGCGAGATCTCGCGCATCGGCCGGCTCCCGCTGCTCGGCGCCCTCGAGCTCGGCGAGTCGAATCGACAAGCCCGTCCAGGCGGCAACAGCGCGTTCCGCGTCGCCGACCTCCACGGTTCGTTCTCGGCCGGCGCGCTCTCCGTTCCGGCCGGGCCGGTGTTGTTGGTCGACGACATCGCCGACACCCGCTGGACCCTCACGCTCGCCGCCCGCGCGCTTCGCCGGGCGGGCGCCACCGCCGTCTTCCCGTTCACGCTCGCACTCCGGGCGTGACGAGTTTCCCGCGCGACTCACGGGGCTCGACAATCGCGCCGCGGAGGGGCAGAATCGACGTGTCTACGCCGTGGACATGCCTGTCGCCGCGATGCGGGTGACGTTCGCATTCCACGATCCACGAAGGAGCACCATGGCCGACCTCGCCATCGAAACGCACGGGCTCGTCAAGACGTTCGGCAAGAACCGGGCCGTCGACGGCGTCGACCTCGCCATCGCTCCCGGTGGAGTGCACGGCTTCCTCGGACCGAACGGCGCCGGCAAGACCACCGTGATCCGCATGCTCGCCACCCTGCTCCGGCCCGATGCCGGAACGGCGACCGTGCTGGGCCGCGACGTGGTCCGCGACGCCACGGAAGTGCGCCGGCGCGTCAGCCTGACGGGCCAGTTCGCATCGGTCGATGAAGACCTCACGGGCCGCGAGAACCTGCGGCTCATCGGCCGCCTCTTCGGCTACACGGGCGAAAGCGCGCGACAGCGCGCTGATGAGCTCCTCGAGGCATTCAGCCTCGCCGACGCGGGCAATCGACAGGTCAAGAAGTACTCGGGCGGCATGCGGCGCCGGCTCGACATCGCGGCGTCGATCACCGTCACCCCCGAGCTGCTGTTTCTCGACGAGCCCACCACGGGCCTTGATCCGCGCGCCCGAAACGAGGTGTGGGGCATCATCCGCGCCATGGTGGCGAGCGGCACAACCGTCTTGCTCACGACGCAGTATCTCGAGGAGGCCGACCAGCTCGCCGACAAGATCAGCGTTATCGACTCGGGCAGGATCGTCGCGGAAGGCACCTCGCCCCAGTTGAAGGCGTCCGTCGGCACCGGCTCGCTCGTCGTGCGTGTCATGGAGGCCGACGAGCGCCCACGCGCCCGCGAGGTGCTCGAACGGGCGCTCGGCATCGAACTCCGCGAAGAGACCGACCCGACCGGGCTCACCGGCTCGGTGTCCGGCACGGCGGCCGTGAGCACGGCGCTCGACGCGCTGAAGACGACCGGCATCGAGGTCGCTCAGCTCTCCCTCGGCCAGCCGACCCTCGACGAGGTGTTCCTCGCGATCACGGGGCACACGGCCGAGCCCTCGGCGAGCGATGAACACGAGAATACGACGGACGGGGCCTTGGCGTGACCGCAACATCCACCACGAACGACGTCGATCGCGGCGCGATCCTCGCGGCGCTCGCAAGCCGCGAGCGCCCGCCCCGACCGAACGCACTGTCGACCTCGCTGACATTCGGCTGGCGCGCGCTGCTGAAGATCCGTCACGTCCCCGAGCAGCTGTTCGATGTGACGATCTTCCCGATCATGTTCACCCTCATGTTCACGTTCCTCTTCGGCGGCGCGCTCGCCGGCAGCGTCGAGGGCTACGTGCAGTTCCTGCTGCCGGGCATCCTCGTGCAGACCGTCGTCATGATCACGATGTACACGGGCACGACGCTGCGCACCGACCTCGAGAAAGGTGTGTTCGACCGATTCCGGTCACTGCCGATCTGGCGGCCGTCGCCGCTCGTCGGCATGCTGCTCGGCGACGCGGCGAGGTTCTCGCTCGCCTCGCTCATCATCTGCCTGCTCGGCCTCATCATCGGCTGGCGACCAGAAGGCGGATTCACGGGCGTCGTGCTCGGCGTGCTGCTGACGCTCGTGTTCTCGTTCAGCATCGGCTGGGTGTGGACCTTCATCAGCCTCATCGTGCGCTCCGCCAACGCCGTCATGGGCGTGAGCATGATGGTGATCATGCCCCTCACGTTCGTGAGCAACATCTTCGTCGACCCGTCGACCATGCCGGGGTGGCTGCAGGCCTTCGTGAACGCCAACCCGATCTCGCACCTCGTCACCGCGGTGCGCGATCTCATGGGCGGCACGCCGGTGGGCATCGAGCTCGCCATGACGCTGATCTACTCGGTCGCGCTCGTGATCATCTTCGGCTCGCTCACCATGTGGCGCTATCGCGACGCCAAGTAAGCTCCGCGCTCAGAACAGCGTCGGCTGAGGTGCCGGGTGGAGCGCCGCGGGACCTGACCCGATGAGTTCGGCACCGCGGCGCACGCCGCCCGCGGCGGCGCGTGCCGACGCCGCCTGCGCCGACGCGAACCGGCGCTGCTCGGGCTGATCCTCGTCTTCGTGCGCGTCAAGCCCGTGGCGACGCAGAAGCGGTCGTACACGGCGCGCGAGCTCGCGGCGATATCCAGCCGGCGCATACGACGACGAACCGTAGAACCGCCGATACCCCGTCTGCAGTTCCGGGTGCTCCCGGGCGATCCACTCGAGGAACCACTCTTTCGCACCCGGACGCAGGTGGAGCGCACCGAAGACCACTCGCGCGGCGCCGGCCTCGGCGATACGAGCGAGCGCCGAATCGAGCTGGTCATCGCGATCGGTGAGCCAGGGCAGGATCGGCATGAGGAACACCGTGACTCTGAACCCCGCGTCGGTCGCCGCCCTGACGGTCGCGAGGCGCGCTGCCGTGCTCGGCGTTCCCGGCTCGACCGCACGCTGGAGCTCGTCGTCGAACACGGCGATCGACATCGCGATTTCGATCGGCACCTGCGTCGCCGCCTCGCCGAGCAACGGCAGGTCTCGCCGGAGGAGCGTGCCCTTCGTGAGAATCGACATCGGCGTGCCGCTGTCGGCCAGCGCCGAGATGATGCCCGGCATGAGCGCGTAACGCCCCTCGGCGCGCTGATACGGGTCGGTGTTCGTGCCGAGCGCCACGCTCGCGCGGCACCACGATCGCTTCGACACCTCGGCCCGCAGCACGTCGGCCACGTTGACCTTCACGACGACCTGCTGATCGAAGTCGCTCCCCGCATCGAAATCGAGGTAGCGGTGGGTGTTGCGAGCGAAGCAGTACACGCACGCGTGCGAGCACCCGCGGTACGGGTTCACTGTCCACCCGAACGGCATAGAGCTCGAGGCCGGCACCCGGTTGAGCGCCGACTTCGCGAGCACCTCATGGAACGTGACCCCGCTGAACTCGGGCGTCTGAACGCTGCGCACGAGCCCGCGCAGCGCGAAGAGACCGGGCGCTGCCGCGCCATTCGCAGCGGCACCCTCGTCACGCTTATCGATCACTTGTTCTGCCCAGCGCATGACCACATTGGAACATCATTCCGACTGGTCGTCAAGCTCCGGTGTCGAGCTCCGGGAACGCCGAAGGCCCGCCGCGGGGGCGGCGGGCCTTCGTGGCCGGGAGTGGACGCGCCACCCGAGGCCGTGCGTGTCGACTACTCGGCGCGGCGAGCAGCCAGGCGGCGATTGAGCGCGAGGGCGCCAACACCGAAGCCGACGACGAGCAGGCCGAGGCCCGCGATGCCGAAGACGTCGTCAGAGCCCGTGGGAGCGAGCGACGAGTCGTCGCCAGCCTGGGGCGCCTCGCCCTCGCCGGCCGACTCGCCGGCGATGGTGAACGTGAACGTGACCGTGTTGCCGGTCCCGGCCTCGGTCACGGTGACGGTGTACTCGCCGACGGGGAAGTCGAGGCGGCGGATGATGTCGCCGGTGACGGCGTCGTACTCGTTGTACGTGATCTCACCGGCGTAGGTGCCGTCTTCACCGATCGTGATCGGCAGCGAGCCGTCGATGGGACCCGTGATGGCGACCTCTGCCTCGGCGCTGGGGGTGAAGTTGGCGAGCGTGTAGGTGACGACGTCGCCGGGAGCGAACACTTCCTGCGTGGCGTTGCCGATGGGGCCCTCGTACGTGGGCGTGGTGGTCTCGCCGGCCGCGGCGACGACGACGTCGACGGAGGCCGACAGCGCGCCCTCACCCTCGCCCTGCGTGAACGTGAAGGTGTACGTGCCCTCGACGGGCAGACCCTCGTCTTCAAAGGTGACGGTGTAGCCGAACGTGCCGTCTTCCGCGACCGTGGCTTCCGCGGGGAGATCGGCGCTATCACCGGCGGCAGCGACGTTTACCACGACGGGGTCGCCGACGGGGTCGAAGCCGCTACCGGCGAAGGTGATGCCGTTGGCGGCGAAATCCTCGGGGGTCAGCTCGGTGGCGTCGGCCTGAACAGCCGGGGCGAGGACGGGAGCCTCGGTGGTCTCGGTGGGCGTCGGGGCGTCGGTGGTCGGGTCGGTCGGGCCGGTCGCGAACGCGGGCGTGGCCGAAAGGAAGGCACCGCCGGACACGACGGCGAAGGCGAGCGACGCGGCCGCAACGCGGCGGCGGATGGGCGAAGTCGAAGCAGTCATGGGCATAACAATGCCATATACCCAGCGTTCTGTCAGGTCCTGCTCGGCAAAAGGTCGACGGATCCACCCACGGAGTGATGGGGACCGCTCCCCATGGCGTCGGACCTCGCGCGTGTGCTAGAACCCGTCCCCACCTCGGATCGCCCCTCCCGGCACGTCGCCGTTGAAAAGCTGCGTGACCGTGACGACCTGCAGCCCGCGGTCCGCGAAGCCCGCGAGCACGCCGGGGGTCGCGTCGATGGACGACTGGTGCGTCGAGTGCAACAACACGATCGACCCGGCGACGCTGTCGCCCACCGCCCGATCAACGACGACGTCGACGCCTGGCAGTTCCCAGTCGAGGGTGTCGACGTCCCACAGAATGACGGGCATCGAGGTGGCCTCGAAGATGCGGTGGTCGTACGCACCGTACGGCGGCCGAAACAGGCTCGGCGTCACGCCCGTCACAGCCTCGATGGCCGAGGTGCACGAGGCGATCTCGGCGCGCATGGTTTCGAGGTCGGCGCCGGGGACGTACGGGGCCGGCGCGGGAGCCGGCGTCCCGGCGGGCCCGGGGGTTGGGGCGGGAGCCGGTGGCGTTGGAACGGGAACGGTCGAGAAGTCGATGTGGGTCTGGCTGTGGTTGCCGATCTCATTGCCGTCGGCGACCACGGCCTGCAACTCAGCCGCGGCGCCGTTGACCTTGTTCCCGAGCACGAAGAACGTGGCAGCGGCATGCGCGTCGCGAAGGTGACCGAGCAGTTCTGGCAGCGTCGAGTCGGGACCGTCGTCGTAGGTCAGCGCGACACAGGCCACGAGCGTGCAGTCGTACGCCTCGGCGCCGGCGGCGACCGGCGCGGGCCCCGAGTAGTCGGCGTCGCCAGCAGCCGCCTCGATGGCGCGCGCCCCAAGCGGGGCGATGACGCCGAGCGCCTCATCGCTTGGCACGCGGAACGAGAATGGTTCGGCAGCGGCCTCCCGATGCTCGAGGCCCTCGAGCTCGGGGGCGGAGACGCCGTTCGGCGCGGTCGCCGTGAGTCCGCCGGCGGGGTCAAGGCTGAGCGCGGTGAGCGATTCGAGGAACGCCTCGAGTACGTCAGCATCGGGCGTCGAAACTTCGACGTCCCAGAGCGCCCCGGCGTGGTGCCGCGCGGCCAGGACCGCGGCGCGCCACAGCGCCGGTCCGGCATCCGCTGTCAACAGGTCGGCGACGGTGCCGGTCTCGCCCGTCGACGTGTCGCTGATCACGGTGACGGTGCGATCGGTCGTCACCTCATCCTCCGTACCCTCGACCATGCGGAGCCGCTCGCCGACGATCGCGCCCGCTGCGAGCACCACGTCGCACACCACCACGAGGCCGGGCGACGACGGGTCGGCGGCGGCGAAGCGGGGATCGATGAGGAGTTCGGCTGCGCTCAGCGCGCTCGACCCGGGCACGCACCCGCGGTCATCGAACCCGGCCCCCTCCGGCTGAGCGCGGGGCGCGTAGGGCGCTGAGCCATTGGCCTCGGCGAATGCGCCGATAGCCGCACGCACCTCATCTTGGATGCGCGTGTTGAAGGCCGTCGATCCCGGAAGCGCGGTCCAACGGGCAGCCACGTTGGGATCCTCGGCGCGGAGGCGGTGTCCCGTCGCACCGGGCAACGACGCCGGGTCGATCGTGTTCGTGGCCTGGTCGACGACGATCTCGGCGAGGGGCGGCCGGGGTTCCCACTCCGGGTCGGGCGCGGGTGCGCAGCCGGACAGCAGCCCGCAGACGGTGACCAGCGAGATGCCGAGCGCCGTGACCGGCCGGCGCCGCTGCGGATGGCTCACGACGCGAACTCCATGCGTTCGACGATGTCCGCGAACTCCCCGAGGTAGGGGCCGATCGGCACGTCACTCGTCACGCGCACGTCGACGACGGCACCGGATGCCGCGGGCGGCTCGTGCGCGATCGTCGCCACGATCCCGGTGTGCGCCGGCGAGCCGTCGGCGAACAGATTCATGCCGAGCACGCCGCCCCCCGCTGGCCGTTGCGCCGACACGTCGGCGGGCTGATCGACGTGCGCGTAGATCGCCGTCAGGGTCTCGGCCGGGTGCTCGGTGCGCCACTCGAGCCCACCGGCAGCATCCGCCTGTCCGGGAGGTGGACCGCCACCGGAGCGGTGCGTCAGCGTGAGCGCGATCTCGACCAGCCCGTCCGGCGTCTCGAGCGCGACCTCGCTGCTGCTGCCGAGCGGGCGGACCACGTGCCACCCCTGTGGCGCCGTCACCGTGACTGCGTCTTCGGCGGCGGTGAGCGTCACCGCCGTGTCGACCTCGGCCACCGAGGTCGACAGGTTCCTGGCGATCTGGGGGCCGAAAGCGGCGCCGACGAACACCAGCACGACGACCACGGCGACGGCACCGGCAAGGAGCGCCGTCCGGCCACGAGAACGGTGCACCGCCGCGTCCTCAGCGGCAGCCTCGGCCCCGCTGCGGGCCCCCGGTTCGGGCTCCGCGACTGACGGAGCCGCGGGGCGCGCCTTCCGAGGAGCCGAAGCCTCGCGCTCCGTTCCGGGGAGCTCCTCGTCCGGGAGCAGGCCGAGCCAATCGTCGTCCGTCGCCACAACGCACCTCTCGCCGTCGGCACCGCGGGATCGGGGGCTCACCGCCGTCGCGCCGATCCCCATTGTCACCCGCCAACGCGCCGCGGCGGCGCGCAAGGAGCCGTGTCACCGAAGTGAGACGGCCCCTCGTGCGTGCCGGCCGCGACTGCGCCGACAGTGCAGCATGGTTGCTTAGGAGTTCCGGCGCCGGCCGAGGAATCGGGCGCCGACGATCGCAGCGGTGCCCGCGCCGAGCACGAGCAGGCCGAGCCCGGCCGCGCCGAAGACGTCGCCGCCGTCGGTGCGCACGAGATCGCCTCCGCTGGAGCCCGACGTGGTGCCGGTGCCGTTGCCGCTGGTTCCAGCGCCAGCTGCCTCGATGGTGAAGGTGAAGCTCGCCTCCTGAATGGGCGCGGGCTCGCGCACGGTCTCGCGCGCCTCGCCGTCGGTGCCACTCGTCGCCGCTGCGGCATCGTCGGAACCGGTCGCGTCGTCGACATCGTCGGCACCGGATGCATCGTCGGCGCCGGATGCATCGTCGGCGCCGGATGCATCGTCCGCACCGGTTGCATCTTCGGCACCGGATGCATCGTCGGCGTCAGCCTGGGCGTCGCCGCTCGGCGGGGCGCTCGGCGGCACGAGGTCGATCGGGATCTGCTGCCCGTCGACCGTGCGCAGCGTGGCCGCGTACTCGCCGGCCGGCCACTCCCCCGAGTACGTGATGACGCCCGTATAGGTACCGTCGGCATCCGGAACGATCGGCTCGAGCGACGCAAACTCGGCCTGCTCGCCGGTCGGCAGCGTCAGCACGAGCTGGAGCTCAACACCCGGGGTGAACCCCTCCAGGTGGTACGTCACACCTTGGGCTGCGGCGATAGCTGCGGTGTACGACGACTGGTCGGTCCAGGCGCGGGGCTCCGTGACCGTGGCCGGCTCGGTTTCGGCCGGCGTGGTGTCGACGGGCTGCGTCTCCGCAGGTTCGCTCGTGGCGGGCGGCTCGACCGGCTCGACGGGCACGACCGGCTCGGTCTCGATGGGCTCCGTCTCGACGGGCTCGGTCGTCTCGGGCGCCTCGGTCGTCGGCTCCGCGGTCTCCGTCTCGGTCGGTTCGCCCGTCTCGGTCGGCTCGCCCGTTTCGGTCGGCTCGGCGGTCTCGGTCTCGTCGGCGGCCTCCACGACCTCGACCGAGAACGACTGCTGCAGCTCCTCCGACTCGAAGAGCGTGATGGTGTAGGTGCCGGCGTCCCAGCCCTCACCGCTCACGATCTCGCCCGCGACCGTGCCGTCGTCGGCGACGGTGTACTCGGTCGACTGCCATGAATAGTTCGTGAAGCCGGACGGCGCCTGCACCTGCACGTAGACCACGTTGCCGGGCGTGAAGCCGCCGGCTGAGAACGGGATGCTCGTGCTGTCGGTCGTCAGATTGTCGGCCGACGCGCCGGCACCGTCTTCCACCGCGGTCGCGATCTGCGGCACGGCGACGAACGCAACGCCCCCAGCGACGACGCTGAAGGCGACAGCGAGGGCAGCGGCACGCGCGCGCGGAGAGGAGAATCGTTCAGCAACCATGGAGGCAAGCTAACACGCGGAAAATAGCTGTGGAAGGCCTGGTCAGCGCACAAGTGCGGCAACCGGATCGCAAATCACATCGACCACAGGGGCCACAAGTGCCACAAGATGAACAGGAAACCCGCGGTCAGGGGCCGAATCACAGGCGTCACACGAGACTCACGCACCACGTTCAAGTCGCGCGCGCACGCTCGAAAAAAATCTTGAAAAAACTGCGGGGCCCGCATCCGGGATGGATGCGGACCCCGCAGGAGGTCACCGGCCGGATGCGCGCATCCCGCCAGCATGTGAGGCGTGACTACTTGAGGTTCACCGTGGCGCCGGCGCCCTCGAGGGCCTCCTTGGCCTTTTCGGCGGCTTCCTTGTTGACACCCTCGAGGACGGGCTTGGGAGCACCGTCGACGAGCGCCTTCGCGTCACCGAGACCGAGCGACGTGAGCGCGCGCACCTCCTTGATGACCTGGATCTTCTTGTCGCCGACCGATTCGAGAATGACGTCGAACTCGGTCTGCTCCTCCTCGGCGGCCGCCTCGTCGCCACCCGCGGCGGCGGGCGCGGCACCGGCAACGGCGACCGGGGCGGCAGCCGTGACCTCGAAGGTCTCCTCGAACTTCTTGACGAACTCCGACAGCTCGATGAGCGTGAGCTCCTTGAACGCCTCGATGAGCTCTTCAGTGGTGAGCTTGGCCATGCGTGTTTCTCCTTGTTTGCTTCTGTCGACTGACCGCGCCCGGGGCTAGGACGCGGACTCCTGCTTGTCGCGCAGCGCGTCGACCGTACGAACGGCCTTCGACGCGGGGGCGGTGAACATGTATGCGGCGCCGTACAGCGAGGCCTTGAACGCGCCGGCAAGCCTGCCGAGCATCGTTTCGCGGGACTCGAGGTCGGCGAGCTTGTTGACCTCTTCCGGGCTGAGCGGGTTACCGTCGAAGTACCCGCCCTTGATCACCAGCAGAGGGTTGTCCTTGGCGAAGGCACGCAGCGACTTGGCCACGGCGACGGGGTCTCCGTGCACGAACGCCACAGCGGTCGGGCCCTTGAGGTCGTCGTCGAAGGCCGAGATCCCGGCCTTGTTGGCCGCGATCTTCGTCAGCGTGTTCTTCACCACGGCATAGTTCGCGTGCTCACGAATGCCGTCGCGCAGCTGCTTGAGCTGCGCCACGGTGAGCCCGCGGTACTCGGTCAGCAGAACGGCGGTCGAGCTCTCGAACTGTGTCGCGAGCTCGGCGATCGTCGCCTCCTTGTCCGCCATGGCACTCCTCTCTGTCATTGCGCGCCGACCGCGGGTGCCGTCGGCGCACCGCCGGGGAGCACGCGGATGCGCGACTCCACCCGGAAACGAGAAAGCGCTCCGGCGCAGGAGGCCGGAGCGCGAACATGCCGGTGCAAGAATGCACACAGAGCACGGGAGTGCTTCGATCACCTACGCGGGTCGTTCTCACGAAACCTTCGCCCGGTGTGCATGCACACCAAGGACCAGCGGTCTAAGGCTTCGTCGATCCTAAGCGCGCGACCGCCGAAGCGCAACCTCGGGCTGGCGCGCGGCGAAGACAACCCGCTCGGGTAGCGTTCACCGCAGCCGTGTCCGACCGAGTGGAAAGGCAGCCATGCCCTCCGTCGTCACCCTCACGCCCGCACCCGTCATCGATCGCACGTACTTCGTCGAGCGATTCGACGAGGGCAAGGTCAACCGCGCCACCGATCAGGTCGAGTTCCTCAGCGGTAAGGGCCTCAACGTTTCCCGCACGCTGCACCTCGCCGGCGTCGCCACGAGCGCCGTGCTGCCGATCGGCAAGGAGGACGAGCATCTGCTCTTCCGCACCCCGAACCCGCAGTTGCTGCGCATCCTGCGCGTTCCCGGTCGCATCCGCGTCAACACGCAGATCCTCGAACCGAGCGGGCGCACCACCAACATCAACCAGAAGGCCGTGCCGATTCCCGCGGACGACTGGGATGAGGTCGTGCAGATGACAATCCGCGAGCTGCGGGCGCTCGCCGCCGACTGGCTCGTCGTGTCCGGCTCGGTGCCGAGGATGGCCGAGACGGGAGAGCACCTCGACTTCGACCGCCTGTTCGCCGAGACTCGTCGGCTCGGCACGCGCATCGCCCTCGACACGTCGGGGTCCTCGCTCGCCCGCCTCGCACGCAGCGAGCACATCAATCTCATCAAGCCCAACGCCGACGAGCTCGCGACGCTCGTGGACCGTCACCTGCACACGGTCGGCGACGTGCTCGAGGCCGCGCACGAGGTGATCGAGCGCAACGGCCTGGAGGTCGCCCTCGTCTCGCTCGGGGGTGACGGCGCGGTCGCTGTCACCGCACGCGAGACGCTCTGGGGCCATGCGACGGCGCCGCGGGTGGTCAACACGACCGGCGCCGGCGACGCGACGCTCGCCGGCTTCGTCGGATCGTCGATTCAGGGGCCCGGCCGGACGGGCGGCCGGGCCGACTTCTCGGAGCTTCCCCGGCTCACGGTGAAGCGCGCGCTCGGGGCCGCCGTCACCTACGGGGCCCTCGCCGTCTCGGTCCCGACGACGATCATGGACTCGCTCGATGACGCGCCGACGCCCGTGGTCGAGGCGCCCGACCCCGAGCGCGAGCTCAGCGAGCCGACGAAGGTCTTCGACGTCAAGTGATCGGGGTGCGCCGTCGCGGGCGCGCGAACGCGTGAGCGACGCCGGCCGGGCGTGCCGGTGCGGCGGTGTGGGCGGGATGCGCCACAATGTTCGACATGGTCGCGTTTCTCCCCTCGTTCGCCGTTGCGGGCGAGGTCGACCGGGAGGCGATGCGGCCGGCGGCACTCGCGACGTACGCACGCCCCGAGACGAAGCCGCATCCGTCGGCCCACGCGGCCCTGAACCGGCCGGCCGCGCAGGCCGCGCAGCCCACGCTCGCTCCCGCGCCCGCCGGGCTCGCCCAGTCGTCGCCGACCGCCATCGGCGTCGCGGTCTGGCGCCCGGGCCGCGCACGCCCGCACGACGCTCGAGTGCTCGCCGATTCGGCGGAACGCGAGGCGTGGCTGCGCGCCCGCGTCGGCGGCATCACGGCGACGGACGCAGCCAAGCTCGCAACCCCGAACTCCGTTCGCCAAGTGGTGCGCGACAAACTCGATCCTTCCGGCTTCTCGGGCAACGCATTCACGGAGCACGGGCGGCAGCGCGAGCCGCACATCGCGTCGTGGGTGCTCGAGCGCCACGGCATTCCCGCGTGCGGCCTCCTCTACCACGCGCAGCGATCGCTCCGTCACCTGGCGACGCCCGACGGCCTCTACGCCGACGACGAGCGCCTCCTGCTCGCCGAGATCAAGACGACCGGCAAGCCGTGGAAGCGCATCCCCCGCTCGTACCTGCGGCAGGTGTGGTGGCAGCAGTATGTGCTCGGCGCCGAGCGCACGCTGTTCGTGTGGGAGCAGCACGCCGACTTCATCGTGACCGAGCCCGAACCGCGCTGCGTATGGATCGAGCGCGACGAGACCGAGATCGAGAGGCTCGTCACGCTCGCCGATCTCGCCCTCGCCGAACTCGACCGCTGCGCCGTCGAGTTCTGAGGGCCCGGCCCGTCCGGGCGAGCGACCTCCTCCGAGCGCGCCGCGGCACAATAGGGCACATGACCCAGCACGACGCAGCAGCCCTCCGCCCGTCATCTGACCGGATGCGCGCATCCGTCATCACCGCCATCGGCGGGCCCGAGGTGGTGCAGCCGGGAGACGTTCCCGTGCCCGACGTCATGAACAGCGACACGCTCGTGCGCGTCAAGGCCGCGGGGGTGAACCCGATCGACGGCAAGATGCGGTCGGGCAAGGGCAACATGCTCACGGATCGCGTTCCGTGCGTGATCGGTGGCGAGTTCGCCGGCGTGGTCGTGCAGGCCTCCTACGAGCTCGCACCGTTCCAGCCGGGCGACGAGGTGTGGGGTGTCCTCCTGACGCCGCGCTACCCGGGCGCGCACGCCGAGTACGTCGCCTGCCCCTTCATGAGCATGGCGCGCAAGCCCTCGAACCTGTCGTTCATCGAGGCCGGGGCCGTGCCCCTCGCCGTGCTGACGGCCTGGGCCGCCGTGATCGACGCCGGCCGGGTGCACACGGGCCAGCGCGTGCTCATCCACGCCGGGGCAGGCGGTGTCGGCCATTTCACCGTGCAGCTCGCTCACTACTACGGCGCGCACGTGATCGCCACGGCGTCCGAGCGCAACCACGACCTGCTGCGCGACCTCGGCGCCGACGAGGCCGTCGACTACTCGGCTGGCCCGTTCGAGTCGGCGCTGGACGAGCCGGTCGACGTCGTCGTCGACCTCATCGGCAACGCGAAGGGCGACCGCACGGGTTCACGGTCGCTCGATGCCCGGGTGCTGCGCGACGGCGGCACCTACCTTTGCGTGCCGACGGGGGCCTTCCCGGAGATGCACGACGAGGTGGCCGAGCACGACCGCGGCCTCGTGGCCTCCGGCATCAAGCTCTCGCCAGATGGGCGCACGCTCGAGACCGTCACGCAGTTGTTCGAGCAGGGCGACCTGCGCGTCGAGCTCGAGCGCGTGTTCCCACTCGCCGAGGCGGGCGCCGCGCAGGCGATGGTCGACGGCGGCCACGTGCGCGGCAAGGTGGTGCTCGACATCGACGCGGAGCGCAACGGCGGCTCCTGAGCCGCAGCCGACGCGCAGCGAAATCAGCCCGACGCACCGGCGCACGCACGAAGGGTCCCGTCGAGCACAGCTCGGCGGGACCCTTCGTGGTGCGTTCGGCGCGGCCTACATGCCCGAGACGTCGACGGGGATGCCGGGGCCGAAGGTCGTCGAGACGACGGCCTTCTCGAGGTAGCGGCCCTTCGCGCTCGACGGCCGGAGACGAACGACCTCGTCGAGCGCGGCGCGCAGGTTCTGCTCGAGCTGCTCCGTCGTGAAGCCCGCCTTGCCGACGATGAAGTGCACGTTCGAGTGCTTGTCGACGCGGAACTCGATCTTGCCGCCCTTGATCTCGGTCACGGCCTTCGCCGGATCGGTCGTGACGGTGCCGGTCTTCGGGTTGGGCATGAGGCCGCGGGGGCCGAGCACCTTCCCGAGCCGGCCGACCTTGCCCATCATGTCGGGCGTCGCAACGGCAGCGTCGAAATCGGTCCAGCCGTCGGCGACGCGGGCGATGAGCTCGTCGCTGCCCACCTCGTCGGCGCCGGCGGCCATCGCGGCCTCGGCGTTCGCGCCGTTGGCGAAGACGATGACGCGGGCCGTCTTCCCCGTGCCGTGAGGCAGGTTGACCGTGCCGCGCACCATCTGGTCGGCCTTGCGCGGGTCGACGCCGAGACGAAGCGCCACCTCGACCGTGCTGTTGAACTTCGAAGAGCCGGTCTCGCGCGCGAGTACGACGGCCTCGCCGATCGAGTACTGCTTGCCCGGCTCGAGCTTGTCGGCGGCGTTGCGGTACGCCTTGGACTTCTTTGCCATCTTGCTTCTCCTTCGAGAGAGTGCGGTAACGAGCCTGGCCGGCTCTCCCGCGCAGTTCGTGTGCGCCGGCCGGTGCCGGGCGCGGTGCGTCGCGCGCCGCCAGAAGGCGGGCGCGACGGGGAAGGACTAGCCCTCGACCGTGATGCCCATCGAACGGGCGGTGCCGGCGATGATCTTCGCGGCCTGGTCGACGTCGTTCGCGTTGAGATCGGTCTTCTTGGTCTCGGCGATCTCGCGCACCTGGTCCATCGTGATCTTGGCGACCTTGTCGGTGTGGGGCGTCGAGGAGCCCTTCTTCACACCGGCGGCTTTCTTGATGAGCTCTGCGGCGGGCGGGGTCTTGAGGACGAACGTGAACGAACGGTCCTCGTACACGGTGATCTCGACCGGCACGACGTTGCCACGCTGCGTCTCAGTCGCCGCGTTGTACGCCTTGCAGAACTCCATGATGTTGACGCCGTGCTGACCGAGCGCGGGGCCGATCGGCGGCGCTGGGTTGGCGGCGCCAGCCTGGATCTGCAGCTTGATCAGACCCGAGACCTTCTTCTTGGGAGCCATATGGGTTTCCTTTTCTGTGTTCGAACCGCGGGCATGCCCGACGGCTCTCCCGGGGGTTCGGCCGTTCCGAACTCCGGTGGTACGTCACGCGACCGGATGCGGTGACGCTCACGCGCATCCGGGACGCGGCTACAACTTGGTGACCTGGTCGAACGACAGCTCGACGGGCGTCTCGCGCTCGAACAGCGACACGAGCACCGTGAGCTTGCCGCTCTCGGGCTTGATCTCGTTGATCGTGCCGGTGAGGCCCGCGAACGAGCCCTCTTTGATGGTGATCGTCTCGCCGATCTCGAAGTCGATCTCGGCGACGGGGGTGCGCGGTGCGCCGCCCTCGGCGGTCGGCGCGGCTGCGGCCGTGCCGGGCTCGATTTCGACCAGACTCTTCAGCATCTCAAATGCTTCGTTGAAGCGCAACGGCGTGGGGTTGTGGGCGTTGCCGACGAAGCCCGTCACGCCTGGCGTGTGGCGCACGACCGACCACGAGTCTTCGTTGAGCATCATGCGCACGAGCACGTAGCCGGGGATGCGCACGCGGGTGACCATCTTGCGCTGGCCGTTCTTGATCTCGACGACATCTTCCATGGGCACTTCGACCTGATAGATGAAGTCGCTCATGTTCATCGACTCGGTGCGCTGCATGAGGTTCACCTTCACGCGGCGCTCGAACCCGGCGTACGTGTGAATCACGTACCACTTGCCGGGCTTCATGCGCAGTTCCTTCTTGAACGCCTCGTAGGGGTCGTTCTCCGGGTCCTGCTCCGACGCCTCGTCGCTCGTCGCGGCGGCCGCGGCGTCGGCCTCTTCGGGGCTGTCGACATCAAGCACGTCGGTCACGAGCGAGTCGACCTCCGGGTCGGCGATGTCGGCGCCCTCGCCGTCGTCGGCCTCGTCGTCGCTCACGAGCTCGCCTTCGCCCTCGAGCACACTGTCGAGGTCTTCTGCGACGGCGTCGGGGTCACGATCGCCCTCCTGCGCCTCGGCGACCTCTGAGTCTTGTTCGAGCGCAGTGTCGAACAGGCCGTTGTGGTCGGCGGCGTTCTGGTCAGACACGTGAATTCCTCTTTCGATATGTTGCGGTTCTGGTGCTCGCGGCCTCGTCGGGCCGCATCGCTAGGGAGCCGGCGCCGCCGGATCCGCGGGCGCGTCGCCTCCACCGAACAGGTTGCTGAAGTCGGGCCACTGTACTTCGGTGCCCGTGCCGAAGACCCAGGATGCTCCCCAGCCGAAGAGCAGATCGAGGCCGGTCACGAGCAGCATCATGATGATGACGAACACCAGCACGACGCCCGTGTAGCGGAACAGCTCGGAGCGGGTGGGCGTGACGACCTTCTTGAGCTCCGCCATGACCTGGCGGAGGAACAGGGCGATGGTGCCGAAGAATCCGCGGCGCTTCTCGACATCGTCGCGCTTCGACGGGGTCTTGCTGAGACCGGTCGTGGCGGGCTCCGACGCTGTGTCCTTCACGCTGGCTTTGGCCCTCGTGGTGTCGTCGGCGCTGCCCTTGGCGTTCGTGGTCGATGCGGCCTTCGAACCGGTGCTCGCGCGCCGCTTCGCTGAGGAGGACGGAGTCGAGTCCTTCGAGGCGGCCGCGCCCTTTGAGCCGGACGACGTCGAGGCCCGTTTCGTCGGCGCGTCGCTCGACGCCCGCTCGGTCGACTTGCCGGTCGTCCGGTCGGCCGCGGCATCCCGGCGGGAGGCGGACGACGAGCGCGTCGGCCGTTTGGCCGCCGAGTCGTCGCCGGGCTTCGACGCCGCGGCGCCTGACGCTCGCTTCGACGACGAGTCGGCGCCTTCTGCCTTGTCACCCGACGAATCAGACGAGGTTCGAGCCACGCGATGTTCCCTTCACAGCTTGGGCGTGACAGCGCACGCACCGCGCGCGAATGGTCACGTCGGGCATCCGGCCCCACACGATGCTGCCGCGCAACACCGATGTGCAGGGCGGACAGGACTCGAACCTGCAACCTGCGGTTTTGGAGACCGCTGCTCTACCAATTGAGCCACCGCCCTTCGCGCAACGCCGGCGAGCCGCTGTCGTGCGAATGTGCCACAGTGCGGAGGCTTCACCGGCTTCCGGGCACGACTCAGCTTGTCGCATTGTGGCAACCCCGCAAGCATACGCCACCCGCCGCGGGCCCGCCAACCTGGTCGCCGAGCGGGCGGGAGAACGGCTCGGACGGCGCGACACCACCGGCCGTCCCGGCGCCACACGCGCGACTCGCCGCGGTCGCACGGGCGGGTTCCGCCGCGTTACCGGGCCGAACTAAGCTCGGGAGACATGGGAATCCTCGCTAGCCCACTGTCCCCGCGCATCACGGCGATCGCCGAATCCGCCACGCTGAAAGTCGACTCCAAGGCCAAGGCGCTCAAGGCCGACGGCCGCCCGATCATCAGCTACGCCGCGGGCGAGCCCGACTTCCCCACGCCCCAGTACGTGCTCAATGCGGCACTCGAGGCGACGGGCGACCCCCGCAACCACCGCTACACCGCGGCCGCAGGCCTGCCCGAGCTGCGCGACGCCATCGCCACCAAGACGCGACGCGACTCGGGCATCGACGTGCCCGCCAACCGCATCCTCGTGACCAACGGCGGCAAGCAGTCGGTCTTCCAGGCCATCAACACCGTCATCGGCGAGGGCGACGAACTCCTGCTTCCCGCCCCGTACTGGACCACGTATCCCGAGGTCGTTCGCGTCGCCGGCGGCACGACGGTTCCGGTGTTCGCCGGCGCCGACCAGGGCTACAAGGTCACGGTCGAGCAGCTCGAGGCCGCTCGCACGCCCCGCACGAAGGCGCTGCTGTTCTGCTCGCCGAGCAACCCGACCGGTGCCGTGTACAGCTACGACGAGACGAAGGCGATCGGCGAGTGGGCCGAGTCGTACGGGCTGTGGGTGATCTCGGACGAGATCTACCAGAACCTCACCTACGGGGGCGTCAGGGCCACGTCCATCGTCGAGGCCGTGCCGACCCTCGACGACCAGTGCATTCTCGTCAACGGCGTCGCGAAGTCGTTCGCAATGACCGGCTGGCGCGTCGGCTGGATGGTCGGGCCCCGCGAAGCCATCAAGGCCGCGACCAATCTGCAGACGCACCTCACGGGCAACGTCAACAACATCGCCCAGCGCGCGGCCGTCGCGGCGCTCACGGGCCCCGCGACGGAAGCCGAAGCGATGCGAGTGGCATTCGACCGCCGTCGTCAACTCATGGTGCAGGAGCTCTCACAGGTGCCCGGCTTCGTCGTGCCCGTGCCAGAGGGGGCGTTCTACGTCTACGCCGACGTCACGGCGCTGCTCGGCCGCGAGTACGGCGGGCGCCGCATCGACACGAGCCTCGAGCTCGCCGACTACCTGCTCGAAGCCGCAGAGGTGGCCGTCGTTCCCGGCGAGGCCTTCGGCCCGTCGGGCTACGTTCGACTCAGCTACGCGCTCGGCGACGACGAGCTCGTCGAGGGCATCCAGCGCATGAAGCGCGTCTTCGCCGACGTCGAGAGCTGAGGCCCGACGCGCCCATCGAAATCGAGGGGCCGGATGCTCGGCAGATCGAGCATCCGGCCCCTCGTCGGTGGCCGGTCATGCGTCCACGTCGCACGGCACGGCCGCACGGCGCGGCGACACGCTCAGGGCACCGTGAACGTCAGCTGATTGAGCTTCTGCCAGAGCCGCGAGTCGGGATCATCCACGTCGGCCGGGTTCCGGGCGATGACGAAGATGTGAATCGCGACACCCGTCTGCGGCATCAGTCGCTCGATCGTGAGGGCGACGCTCGAGCTGGTGGACCACTCAACGCGCTGCACGAGCAACTCGAGCTGGTAACCGGCGCCCGGCACCATCCAGGACACCGGCGAGCCGGCGTTGCCGGCCGAGCCCGTGTAACCCATGTACGCCGTGTTGAGCGACGCCTCGGTTACGTCTTGATCGCGGTACGAGCTCGACGGCTGGCCCGTCTGCAGGAACTGGATGTAGGCGCCCGAGATCGGGTCCTCCATCACGACGGCGTCCGGCTGTCGATCGACCGTGCCCTCGCTCCAGTCGCCTGGGGACGGCATGACGAACGTCATGCCGTCCGGGAATTCGACGTCCATCGAGATGGGAATGGTCGACCCGGGCGGCGGCGAGGTCGGGGCGGCTGGCTCGAACGAGCTCGTCGGATTGGCCGTCGCCGGCGGCTCGTTGACGGGACCGACCTCCGGGTCGGCCTCGATCGGGTTGGGGGCGCTGAACGACGAGATGATGATGGCGACCACGAGCACGACGACCGCGGTCGCCCCAATGCCGCCGAGCAGCCACGGAAGCCACCGGCGCCGCTTCGACCGCTCGAGCGCCGGGTCGGTGCCGAGGTCGCGGCGCCGCGGCTCATGCGTGTGCTGCGTGGGTGGCGTGAACCGCCCAGGGGGCACACCGAAGGGGCCCGATTGGGGCGGAGGCGGCGGCAGCGTCATGGGTCCGAGCGTATCGCCGGGGCGCCCGGCAAAGCCCGATTGCCGCCCGTCGGATGCCGCGCATCCGTCGATCGGTGGATGCGCGTCGCCACGTTCACGGACGGCGCCCGGCCGCCGTTGCCCGTTGACTTGGTCGCATGACTGAACACAGCATCGCCGGGGGCGACAGCGCCCCGGCCGACGACGCGATCGTCGTCACCGGCCTCGGTAAGCGGTACGGGGAGCTGACGGCCGTCGACGATGTGTCGTTCACGATCGCTCGAGGCGAGGTTTTCGCCCTCCTCGGGCCCAACGGCGCCGGGAAGACGACCACCATCGAGTTGCTCGAGGGGTTCCGAGTGCCGAGCTCGGGCCGCGTGCGCGTGCTCGGCGTCGACCCCGCGCGCGGTGACGCCGACTGGCGGGCCCGCATCGGCGTCGTCAGCCAATCGTCGGCCGACATCGAGCGGTTCACGTGCCGCGAGATCCTCGCGCACTTCGCGAGCCTGTACCCCCGCCCCCGAGACGTCGACGAGGTGCTCGAGGCGGTCGGGCTCACCGAGAAGGCGCGCACGAGCGTGCGCAAGCTCTCGGGCGGCCAGCAGCGCCGACTCGACGTTGCGCTCGGCATCGTGGGGCGGCCGGAGGTGCTCTTTCTCGACGAGCCGACGACGGGGTTCGACCCCGAAGCACGGCGACAGTTCTGGCGCCTGATCGAGCGGCTGCGCGACGAGGGCACCACGATCCTCCTGACGACGCACTACCTCGACGAGGCCGAGCACCTGAGCGACCGCGTCGGCGTCATCGCGCGCGGCCGGCTCATAGATCTGGCCACCGTCGCGCTGCTCGGCGGAGCCGAGGCCCGAACGCCCATCGTGCGCTGGACAGCGGCGAACGGGGAGCGGCGAGCGCAGCGGACCGAGACGCCGGGGACGCTCGTGGCTTCGCTCGTGACGGCGGCGGGCGCCGAGCCCGACGGGCTCGAGATACACCGCCCGACCCTCG
Organism: Pseudoclavibacter endophyticus; assembly: GCF_008831085.1. NCBI lineage: Bacteria > Bacillati > Actinomycetota > Actinomycetes > Micrococcales > Microbacteriaceae > Pseudoclavibacter > Pseudoclavibacter endophyticus. The sequence continues at coordinate 115,872 of NZ_WBJY01000002.1, read as the reverse complement.
AAGACATCTATCTCGATCTCATCCACAACGCAGAGGACGCCTGACATGCGCATCGTCGATCACGGCCTCAAACGGATCGGCTTCGAGGTCCGCGGCTATTTCCGCGCTCCCGAGCAGGTCTTCTTCACCTTTCTCTTCCCCGTGCTGATGTACATGCTGTTCGGATCGATCTTCAGCTCGGAAACGATCCCGCTGCCCGATGGTGAGATCACCATGGCCGAGTACTACCTCCCCGCCATGGTCACCATGGCCGTGCTGCTCGCGGGCACGCAGAACCTCGGACTCGACATCGCCACGGAACGCCTCGAGGGTGGCCTCAAACGCCTCGGCGCGACACCGCTGCACCCGGTCTCGTTCTTCATCGGCAAGTTCGGGCAGGTCTTCGTCACGTGCCTCGTGCAGGTCGTCCTCGTGGTCATCACCGGTCTCCTGCTGTTCGGCGCCGAGCTGCCCTCGACCGCGTCGCAGTGGACGACGCTCGCCTGGCTCTTCCTGCTCGGCCTCGCCTGCTTCTCGGTGCTCGGCATCGCGCTCTCGGCCGTGCCTCGCTCCAGCCGGACGGTCGCGGCGGTCGTGATCCCGGTCGTCCTGCTGCCCCAGTTCATCTCCGGCATCTTCCTCCAGTGGTCGGCGTTGCCCGACTGGCTGCAGACGGTGGCCGCGGTGCTGCCGCTCAAGTGGCTCGCGCAGGGCATGCGATCGGTTTTCCTGCCGGATGCCATGGCGGCTGCCGAGCAGACGGGCGCGTGGGAGCTCGGCCTCGTTGCGATCGTCCTGGGCGCGTGGTTCGTCGCCGGTGCCGTGCTCACGGCGTTGACGTTCCGATGGACCCGAGGGCGCGGCTGAGACGCGGCACCGACGGCAGGCATAATGCCGCCGTCGGGCGCGAAGCCGCTGGATTCTGCGAAGCTGTCGACATGACCGAGCACCGCGAGTCGGGTCTCCCGGGTGCGCAGGCCGCCGCGGTGCCTGCCCGTTCGACGTCCCTCGAGCGTGTGCCGTGGTGGGACATCATGTTTACGGCGGTACCAGCCGTCTCGGCCGTCGCGCTCTGGCTCTACGCCATGGCGGAACCGCCCGATGACCAGTGGCGCTGCTGGCTCGCGGCCGGCCTCGTTGGCCTGCTCGTCGGGTTCTGGTTCGCCATCGCGAGGCGGCGCGTCGGCCCGACGCCGGCCGGCTACGCGTCGTTGCTCGTCTTCTCGCTCATCATCGCCGCCTGTATCGTGCTCGTCCCCGTGCTCGGCATCCTGCAGGCCGTGCTCTACCCGTATCTGTGGACGACGCTCGACAACACCGCGCGCAGCATCGTCGCCACGCTGAGTTTCGCCCTCGGGGTCGCCCTGGCCGCGGTGCTGTTCGGGGGCCTCGACGAGGCGCTCGTGACGATCTTCGCGCAGATCCTCAGCGTCATGCTCAGCATCGGCATCGGCCTTGCGTTGACGTACGCCTGGAACGTGGCCGAAGAGCGCCAGTTGCTCGTCGACGAACTGACGCGCACGCAGGAGCGGCTGCGAGAGCTGTCGCGGCAGACCGGCGTGTCGCTCGAGCGCGAACGACTTTCCCGCGAGCTGCACGACACCCTCGCCCAGACGCTCGCCGGGCTCTCACTGCTGTCGGAACGCGCCGCCCGTGGGGCGCACCGGCGGCTCGACGGCGACGACCCGGTGCTCGCCCAGCTCGACCAGCTCGCCGACCTCGCCAAGACGGCGCTCGCCGAGACGAGGGCGCTCATCGCGGAATCGGCGCCCGTGCACGACGATTCGGGCACCACCCTGGAGGAGGCGATCGATCGGCTCGTCGAGCGCTTCCGGCGCGAGACGGGGATCGGCATCGAGGTCGAGCTGGGCCGAGACGACACGGGGCTCCCCGCGCTTCCGCGCGACCACGAGGTCGTGCTCCTGCGATGCCTGCAGGAGTGCCTCGCCAACGTTCGGCGCCACGCGCGGGCCACGCGCGCCCGCGTCCGTCTCACGACCTGTTCTGCTCGGAGACCCGGTCAGGGGCTCGGCGGCGCGACGGCAGCCGAGGTCGGATCGGCCGGGGGCGGCGGTCTCGCCGTCCGCCTCACCGTCGCCGACGACGGTCGCGGCTTCGATCCCGCCGAGTCCACCGCCGGTTTCGGCCTGCCGAGCCTCCGCGAGCGAGCCCGGCTGCTCGACGGCGAGGTCGAGATCGACTCGAGACCAGGCGAGGGGTCGACCGTCACGATAACGCTGCCGTTCCCGGGGTCGTCGGCGAGCCACGGCCACGAGATGAACGGAACGGCAGCATGACCGAGGCGAACGCGAGCATCCGGATCCTTGTCGTCGACGACCACCCGCTCGTGCGGGCCGGGCTCGCCGGCCTGATCGACGACGAGGCCGACCTCGAGGTCGTTGGCGAGGCTTCGACCGGCGAGGCCGCTGCCGCCGTCGCCCGGGCGGTTGCACCCGACGTCGTACTCATGGACCTCCGCATGCCCGGCATCGGCGGAGCCGAGGCCACGATCGCGGTGCGCGAGGCGGCACCCGCTTCACGCGTGCTCATCGTGACGAGCTACGACACCGACGACGAGATCCTGAGCGCCATCGACGCGGGCGCCAGCGGATACGTGCTGAAGTCGTCGCCGGCCGACGAGATCCTCGAGGCGGTGCGGCGCGTCGCCGCCGGCGAGGTCGCCCTCGCCCCGACCGTCGCCGCCAAGCTCCTGGAACAAACCCGGCGCTCGCGGGCGCGCGGGCATGAGCCCGACGGCTCGGATGCTCGGCGAGCGCTGAGCGCGCGCGAGACCGAGGTGCTGCGTCTCGTGGCCCTCGGGCACTCGAACGCCGCCATCGGCCGGGAGCTGTTCATCGGCGAGGCCACCGTCAAGACCCACCTCGCGCACATCTTCGAGAAGCTCGAGGTGCGCGATCGCACTCGGGCCGTGACCAGAGCCATGGAGCTCGGCCTGCTGTAGCGGTGCCCGCGGCGGCGACGCCGCCTGGCGGTCGGACCTAGAGCTCGATGCCGAGCAGCACCGGCTCCGGCTGCAACTCGACGCCGAACTCGCCGAGGACCCTGACCCGCACATAGCGGGCCAGCTCGGCGATCTCCTCGCCGGTGGCGCCGCCGCGATTCGTGATCGCGAGGGTGTGCTTCGACGAGATCGCGGCGCTCGACCCCGGCAGGGAGAAGCCTTTGCCGATACCCGACTGCTCGATGAGCCAGGCGGCCGAGAGCTTGGTGAGCTCGGTGCCGTCGGGCGCGGCCGGTTGCGCGTACCGGGGCGCATCACGCGGCAGTTCGCGCGCGAACGCCACCGAAACGACCGGGTTGACGAAGAACGAACCCGACGAGACGGAGTCGGGGTCGCTCGCGTCGAGCACCATGCCCTTGGAGGCCCGCAGCCCGAGCACCGTGTCCCGAACGCGCAGGACGGGGAGGCGCTCGCCGACGTCGACGCCGAGTGCCGACGCGAGTTGCGCGTACGCGATGGGGGCGCCGAGGTCGTCCGGCAGGTCGAGCAGCTCGAGCTCGACGCGCAGCACGACCCCGCGCCGTTCACCGCGTTTGAGGGCGCTCGTGCGGTAGCCGAGACCGAGGTCGTCGCGCATGATCCAGATGACCTCGTCGAGGTCGGCGTCGTAGAACTCGATCCGGCGCAGGGTCGACGCCACCTCCTGACCGTAGGCGCCGATGTTCTGCACGGGCGCGGCCCCGACCGAGCCGGGAATGCCCGCGAGCGCCTCGATCCCGGCGAAACCGAGGGCGACCGCCATGTCCACGAGCTCCACCCACGGCTCTCCCGCTTCGGCGACCACGAGCACGGTGCCGGCGTCGTCACGCTGGTCATCGACCGTTTCGATGCCGCGCGTCGCGATGTGGAGGACCGGCCGGTCGATGGGGTCGTCGCCGGCGATCGTGTTCGACCCGCCCGCGAGGATCACGAGCTCGTCGTGCTCGGCGAAGAGCCGCCGGGCACGCTCGACGAGCTCGTCCCGCGTCGTCGCGGTCTCGAACCGCCGCGCGGGGCCACCGACGCGGGTCGTCGTGTAGTCGGCGAGTCGCACCGTCATCGCGTCGCCGCCCGCGCGTCGGTCTCGTCGTCGCCGTCCGTTCCGGGCGCGAACCGGGCTCGCACCTGCGCCTTGCCCAGCACGGTCTTCCCCGCGCACGTCACCGTCAGGTCGATGCGACCGACGCCGTCGTCGCCGGCTGTCTGCCCCACGCGGGCATCGATCGTCACCTCGGCACCCTCATCTGCGTCGACCACGACCGGCCTCGTGAACCGCGTCGAGTACGACACGATGCGGGCCGGGTCGCCGAGCGCCTGCACGAGGGGCTGGATCGCGGCGCCCATGGTGAGCATGCCGTGCGCGAGGACGCCCGGCAGTCCGACCGCCGTGGCGATGTCGTCGCGGTAGTGGATGGGGTTGAAGTCGCCCGAGGCGCCCGCGTAGCGCACAAGCGAGTCGCGCGTGAACGTCATCGTCGTGGGGGCCGTGACGGCGTCGCCAACCTCGGCGGCCCGCCCGTCCCAGCCCGCGGGCATCGTCGTTTGCTCGCTCGCCCCCCGGCTCATGCCGCGACCTCCCCGCGCACGACAAGGGTTGCGGTCGCCGTCACGACGTGACCGCCATCGGCATCCGTCACGACGGTGTCGGCGGCGATCATGCTGTTGCCGCCGAGCGACTTGATGCTCGTGATCTCGAGGACGGCGCGCAGCTCGTCACCCGCGACGATGGGGCGCTCGTAGCGGAACCCCTCGTCGCCGTGCACGACGTTCTGGAGTTCGATGCCGGCATCGGGGTCGGCAAGGAACAACTGCATGCAGGCGTCCTGCAGCACGGCGGGGAACGTCGTCGGCGCGACCACGTCGGCGTAGCCGGCGGCCCGGGCCGCCTCGACCTCCAGGTGGATGCGATTGGTCGCGAACAGGGCGCGCGCCATGGCCCGCACGTGCTCGCGCCCCACGAGGTACGGCTCGGGCAGTTCATAGCGGCGGCCCACGAGGCCCTGGGAGTCACTCACCCGACCATCCTATGAGCCACGGACGCCCGCGCCCTGGTCAGTGGTGCGACGGACCCCGGACCCCGGTCGCCGGTGCCGCGTGCGAATCGCCGAGGTCGATCCGTCAGCTCGCGCGGCGCGCGCGGTGCTCCTCGAGGCTGACGGGATCAGCGTAGGCCGCGCCCCCCGCCTGGGCCCCGACGCCCGCGAATGGCTCGCCGGCCGCTGCTTCGACGGCTTCGGCGGCCCGCTCGTCGGCCTCGACGGCCTCACCGGTGCCCGCGGCGAGCACCGAGCGCTGCGCGAAGTCGAGCGTGCGGAGGTCGATGCGGGTGACCGTGTCGTCCGGCACTTCTTGCCAATCGTCCTGGTCGATGCCGGATGACGCGAAGACGGTCGTGCCGTCGGCTCGCCGGAGCATCTTCATGCGGTAGTAGTCGTCGTTGTGGTCGATCGGCAGCAGGTCTACGTCGACGCCGTACTCGGCGAATGTGTCGACCGTGACGTGCGCCGTCGACGAGGCCCGCACGACGAGCAGCTCGTTCTCGCTCATGAGCGTGGCGTTCAGGCTTGCGGTCGGGAACACCTCGCGCAGCACGCCGACCGCTTCAACGAGGCCGCGTCCGAGCGAGCCGAGGCGCCGCGCGTACTGCCGCACGAGGGCGAAGTAGAGCTCGCTGTCGGTGTCGCCGCTCACCCCCGCGAAGCTCGACGGCTCGAGCAGCCGGTGAAAGCGCGACGTTGGCGAAATCGTGCCGTTGTGGGCAAAGGCGATGCCCTCCGCGATGAACGGGTGCGTGTTGGTCATGGTGCGCTTGTGCGAGTCGGTCGCGAGCCGCAGGTGCACGAGACGCGCGGGCGAGGGCGTGTCGCGCAGGATCGTGGTGAGCACCGGATCGTCCTGCCCGGGCGTGGAGATGCGCAGCGATTCCACCTCTGGCGTGGGTTCGCCCGGGCCCGCCGCGAGCCACGCCGTGCCCCAGCCGTCGCTGTGGACCGTGGTCATGTGCTGAAACGCATCGCTGCGCATCTCGCCGATCACCTCGGAGACCGTCGTGGCGTGCGGGGCTGCGTACGCGAGCAAGCGGCACATGCGATGACTCCGTTCAGGCGGTCGGGACGGACAGACCGCTCCATCTTGCCTCGCGCCCGGCCGATCGCGCTCGGGCGGTGACGTCGTGTGACACTCCGTTCGCGCCCGGCCCAGTCTGGTCATCGTGCCGAACGTGCGGTTGCATTGGGGCATGCAGCCCCCGCACCGCCGCGTCGCCGCCCGATCCCGCGCGGCGACCCTCGTGGCGCTCGGCGCACTGTTCGGCGCCATCCTCGCCCCCCTGCCCGGCGGCGCGGCGGTCTCGGCGTCGGCCGCGCCCGCTCCCCCGCAGAACGTGCCCGCGCTCGTGCCGCAGCCCACCGCCGTTGTGGATGCCGACGGCGAGTGGCGGCCCGACGCGACCACACGCATCCTGATCGTCACGGAGCAGCCCGAGCTGTTCCCCGCCCAGAGCGCGCCACCTCACGGCCTCACGGGCGCGCCGGCGGACGGCGCCGTGCCCGACACCGAACCGTCGACCGCCCCTGAACGGCTCGCGGCCGAGGCGGCGCGCCTCGCGGCCGAACTCGTCGCGCTCGACGTCATGACAACGCCGCCGGAGCTGCACACGGTGACGCCGCTTGAGGCGGAGGACGTGGCGCTGCCGACCGATATCCGCCTCCGCACGACGAGCAGCACGCTTGCCGAGCCGCCGGACGGTCAGCCGGACGAGGCGGGTCGCCTCGAGATCGACGCCGAGACAGGGGTGGCGCTGAGCGCGCGCACCGACACCGGGCTTTTCCGCGCGAGCCGGGCGCTGCTGCAACTGCTCACCGCCCACGGCGGGGAGGCGCCGGCGGGTCTGTACGACTTCGTGCCCGCGACCGAGGTGCGCTCGGTGCACCTCGATATCGCGCGGAAGACCTACTCGCTCGAGTTCCTCAAGCAACTCGTCGACGAGCTCGCCTGGAACGGCCTGAACGAGCTCGAGCTGCACGTCAGCGAGTTCGAGGGCTTCGCGCTCGAGAGCACGACGCACCCAGGGATCCAGTCGCCGACCGTGCTGTCACAGGCCCAGCTGCGCGAGCTGCTCGCCTACGCCGAGGCGCAGCACGTGACCGTGACGCCGTCGCTCGACATGCCCGGACACCTCGAGCACGTGCTCGAGGCGCTGCCGCAGTACCGGTTGCTCGCGGCCGACGGCTCGCCCGTGTACGGCGCACTGGACATCACGAACCCCGAGGCGATCGCGTTCGCGCGCGAGCTCATCGCCGAGTACGCGGCGATCTTCGAGCCGGGACAGTGGAATCTCGGAGCCGACGAGTTCGTCGATTTCGACGACGACGGCGAGGTCGCCCTCCTGACGGCTGCGGCGCGCGCCGCGTACGGGCCCGATGCGACGGCGTTCGACGCCATGACCGCGTTCGTCAACGAGACGGCGACGTTTCTCGCCGATCTGGGCTTCACCACGCGGGTGTGGAGCGACGGCATGCTGCGCGCGAGCATCGTCGAACTGGACCCGGCGATCGAGGTGGCGCACTGGACCAGGAGGCCGCCCGGCTCGGTCCCGGCTGCAGCGTTCGCCGACGCCGGCCACCGGCTGATCAACGTCAACGACGAATACCTGTACTTCGTGCTCGGCGAGCGCGTCGGGTACGCCTATCCGACGGGCGAGGCGATTCTCGACGAGTGGCGACCCACGCTGCTGGCCGGCGACGATGCCGTGAGCCCGGATGCGATCGAGGGCGCGATGTTCGCGATCTGGAGCGACATCCCGGAGGCGCTCACCGAGGACGAGGTGCTCGAGCGGGCGCGTCTGCCGATCCAGGCCATGTCAGTGCGTTCCATGAACCCGGATGCGCAGATCGCCTTCTCGGACTTGGTCGACGCAGCCGTCGCGATCGGCCCGGCACCGGCGGGGCTGAGCGGCGTGCACGCCGCGCCCATCGCGCCGCCGGACCTGCCGTCGGTCGACGCCGGCCCATCGGCGCCTGCCGAGGAGACGGAGGGCGCCGCGGCGATCTCGAACCGGCTGCTGCTGACCGCCGGCGTGGTGGTCGCCACGATCGCGGTGATCGTGATGGCCGTGCTGCTCGTCGTGCGGTTCCGGCGAGTCGGCGCCGGGCGCGACGAGCGCGGGTCCGGGAGCGGACCGGGCGCCGGCGCCGAACCTGGCACCGACACCGATGGCCTGCCGACCCGGCCAGGCGGCCACGGCTAGACCTCCGGCCTCGGCGCCCGCAGGCGCTACGTGGCGACGCGCGCCATCGCTCGGCGAAGCGCGAGCGCCTTCAGCTCGACCTCGTCGGTCTCGGCCCCGGCCTCGCTCGCGAGCACGATCGCTCCGCCGGCGCCGATGGTCCACCGGCCGCCGGCGAAGACCGCGGTTCGGATGACGATGCTCAGCTCTGTCTGCCCGTCGGCGCTGAGCCAACCGAGCGCGCCGGAGTAGACGCCGCGCGGGCGACCCTCGAGCTCGGCCAGGATCTCGACGCTCCGCTGCTTCGGCGCCCCCGTCATCGAGCCGCCAGGGAACAGCGCCCGCGTCACGTCGAGCGATGTGACGCCCGGCTCAGCGACGCCGCGCACGGTCGAGACGAGCTGGTGCAGTGATGCGTAGCTCTCCACCCGCATGAGCGCCGGGACCTCGATGCTCCCGGGGCGGCAGACGCGGCCGAGGTCGTTGCGCAGGAGGTCCACGATCATGAGGTTCTCTGCGTACGTCTTGGGGTCGGTCGCGAGCGAGGCCGCGGCGCGGCGGTCGTCGTCGGGGTCGTCGCTCCTCGCGGCCGTGCCCTTGATCGGCTTCGTCTCGTAGCGTCCGTCACGCCCGCGCAGGTATCGCTCGGGAGACGCGCTCACGATCGCGACCGGTTCGCCGCCGTCGTCGAACTCGACGAGCGCCGCGTAGGGCGCGGGGTGCCGATGCGCGAGGTCCTCGAACAGTTCGAGCGCGTCGATCCGCATCGCCGCATCCACCTCGAAGGCGGTGGTCAAGCAGAGCTCGTACGAGTCGCCCGCGCGCAGCGCCCGCTGGCAGGCCTCGATCTTCGCCGCATACGCGGCGCGGTCGTCACGCCACGACCCGTCGACGACCGGCTCGCCGGCGCCGCCGGTCATGCCTGCGGTGTCGGCGGATGCTCGCGATCGGCCGTCCGGTTCTGCCACGCCGGGTGCACCGGCGGCGGCACGCAGCGCGTCGGAGACGCGGCGCGCCTCGCTCTGGAGTGCTGCGTCGGCGACACTCGTGTCGGCGCCGGCGACGCACACCGTGAGTGTGTTCTCGCGGTGGTCGATGACGACGTAGCGGGACGGACGCACCCAGCACGCATCCGGCGTCGATGCCCCGTCCGCGGCGACGCCGAGCTCCCGCAGGCCGAGCTCGTAGCCGAAATAGCCGATGTGCCCGCCTCGGAATGGCAGGTCCTCGCCGCCATCGATGCGCGTTGCGGCGAACCGCCCCTCGAGCCAGGCGAACGGGTCGTCGCAGGCGAAGGCCACGCGTCTGGGCTCGGACATCGCGCTGCCGCTCGACCACGAGTCGCGCACGATCGTGCCGGTGACGGCGCTCCCCCCGTGACGTGCCGCCCCCGTGACCGGCTCGTCGAGGCGGAACCGGAGGACGTACGCGTTGCCGTCACCGACCACGTCGCTGGCGTCGCCGAGCACGCTCCAGCGCGAGTCGTCGCCGTCGACGAGCGCCGATTCCAGCCAGAACGATCCGCGTCCGCGCGTGAGCACGTTGCGCACGATCGCGCGCGCGGCCGCCCGCGCGGTGATGCCGAAGCCCTCGAGTCCGAGGCGCTGCGTGCGAACGTGGAGTGTTGCCGGTTCGGCGCTGGGGCCTCCGACTGCGCCGGGAGGCCCGGCCGCGGCCGGCCGCGGCACCGCGACCGGAACGGTGCGCTCGCGCGGCGTCGCTTCGAGCGTCGGTTGGACGCTGCCGGGTCGCTGGCGCGCGAACCGCTCGACGACCGCGATGAAGTTCGCGAGGACTCGCGAGCCATCGGCGCTCGCGATCGACTCGGGGTGGAACTGCACGCCGAACCACGGGGTCGACTCGATCTCGAACGCCTGGATGACGGCGTCCTCGCTGCGCGCGGTCACGCGGAGGAGCGGCGACGGCGTGGGGCCTGGCACGATCGCGAGCGAGTGGTAGCGCGTCACCCGGGTGTCCGCGGGGATGCCCTCGAAGAGGCCGGCGCCCTCATGGCGGAGGGGGCTCAACCAGCCGTGCCGCGGCTCGGGCGCCGGCACGACCTCGTACCCGAACCGACGGGCGAGACCCTGATGCCCGAGGCACACGCCCAGCAGCGGCGTCGGCGTGTTGTCCCCCGCACGGCGGAGCACCGCGTCGATGAGGGCTCCTGAGGCCGCAAAGTCGCCCGCGCGGTCGGGGTGCCCCGGTCCCGGCGAGATGACGACGCCCGACACCTCGTCGGCGGCCAGGAGACGCAACGCCTCATCGCCGGCGTCGGCGGACACGACCCGCACCTCGAGGTCGGTGCGTTCGCGAAGGCGCTGAACCAGGTTGTAGGTGTACGAGTCTCGGTTGTCGAGGACGACGATCACAGTGGCTGCCACCAGCCTTCGGCTGCATCCAGCCACGCGCGTAGCAGGGCCTCGTCGTGGGTGCGGGAACTGCCGTCGACCGAGACGACCGGAGTGATGCCGTGGAGGGCGTTGACGTACCAAAGCTCGTCGACCTCGGCGGGGGTGAACCGTTCGACGCTGACCGCCGCAGGGGGGACGGGATGCGCGTCTGGCGTCGCCCCCGCGTCGGGCGCCGGGGGCGGCCCAGCAGGAACGCCCAGCGTGTCGAGCATGGCCGCGACGGTCGTGCTCGGCAGCGCGCGATCCGTGTCGGGCAGCACCAGCGTCAGCGCTGGCCCGTCGGGTTGGGCCGGGCGATGACGCCACCCGATGACCGCGCCGTTCGCCGCTTCGATGACGTGCCCCGCGGCATCCACGTACAGCGCATCGTCGTCGCCGGCCTCGCGCGCAGTTCCTCGGTCGCTCGCCGTTCGCTCGCCGTCGGCGCCCTTGAGGAGCGGGAAGCGCCGCCGGTCGCCGGCGACCGCCAGCCGGGTCGTCGTGCGCAACGGCGGTGCCGGGCGCACGGACACGTCGAGCGCGATGGCGCCGCTCGCCTCTGCTTCGAGCATGCGACGAGCCTGGAAGAGGGGGAACCAGTCGCCCTCGCGCGGAATCGATGCGATGCCCTCTCCCCAGACCACCTCGACCGCGGCTCGCGACGGCGCCTCCGTGCCGAACGCCGAGGTGAGCGCGGCGACGAAGCGTTCGAGATGCGCACCGGCCCGCACGGCGCGCCCGTCCCGCACGAGGAACGAATCGATGACGGTTGTCGGCGACTCGGGGGGCGGCGTCGGCGCGGCGTCGCGGTCGGAGGTCATCGCACCATTGTGCCGGTCGCGCATGAGGCCGGGAACATCCCCTTGCCGTTACCTATGTCGATAGGTATATTCGATCGCAGCGCAGTGCAGCGCCTTGCGACGTAAGGATCGAACGTGACGAACCCTGAAACAACGCCCGCGAACGCCCTCCGCCTCATCAGCGACTTTTCGGTTGAGATGACGGGGAAGCAGAAGGATATCGATGATCTGCGGGAGGCGGCGCCGCTGCTTCCGGCAGGAACCCGCGTGAATGTGACGTTCCTCGGGAATGAGAATCTGGAGATGCGGATTGCGGCGTCGAAGGCCGTGCTGGAGCTCGGCTTCACGCCGGTTCCGCATGTGTCGGCTCGCCGTCTCCACTCGGAGGCCGAGCTGACCGAGTTCCTCGCCGCGTTGCAGGAGATCGGTGCCTCGAAGCACATCTTCTCGGTCGGCGGTGATCCTGCCGAGCCGATGGGCCCGTACGGCTCGTCGCTCGAGGTCATCCAGTCGGGCCTGCTGCCTCAGTACGGGGTGGAAGACGTTTCGATCGCCGGTTACCCCGAGGGACACCCCGACATCGCGTCCGACGTGCTGTGGCGCGAGCTCGAGGGCAAGGCGGTGTCGCTTCGCGAGCAGAACCTCTCCGGTGTGATCCTCACGCAGTTCGGCTTCGACACGGACCCGGTGGCCTCGTGGGTGAACGACGTTCGCGGCCGCGGGATCGACTTCCCGATCCGGATCGGCACGCCGGGCCCGGCCGGCATCAAGCGACTCATCAACTTCGCAAAGCGCTTCGGTGTCGGCGCGAACGCCATGATCGTGAAGAAGTACGGGTTCTCGCTCACCAATCTGATTGGCACGGCCGGTCCTGACAAGTTCATCACCGAGCTCGGTGACCTGCTCGCCGCCAAGGAGTCGGCGGGTGATGTCGGCCTGCACTTCTACACGTTCGGCGGTATGACGGCCACCTCGAAGTGGGCGCAGGAGTTCACCGCGAGGCAGGAGGCCGCAAAGTGAACGCCCGCACCGAAGCCATGCGTGACCACGCGTGCCTCATCGTGTACGGCCCCGATAAGCGGGGCGTCGTCGCGGCGGTCACGGGCCTGCTCGCGCGCCACGAGTGCAACATCGTGTCGCTCGACCAGTACACCGACAACCCGGACGGGGGCGACTACTTCCAGCGGGTCGTGTTCACGCGCCCACACCTGACCGCGGCGTTGCCAGAGCTCGAGAGCGAGCTCGCCTCCACGCTCAAGCCGTTCGACATGGAGTTCAAGCTCACCGACCAGTCAGTGCCCAAGCGCATGGCGATCCTCGCCTCGACGTCGGACCACTGCCTGCTCGATCTCTTGTGGCGCCACCGCCGCGGCGAGCTGCCCGTGACGGTACCCATGGTGGTCTCGAACCACGACGTGACCGCGGATGACGTTCGCACCTTCGGCATCCCGTTCTTCCACGTGCCCTCGCAGCACGGCCCGGACAAGTCGCAGTCGGAGGCCGAGATCCTCAAGCTCCTCGCGGGCAACGTCGACTTCGTCGTGCTGGCCCGGTACATGCAGATCCTCTCGAACGACTTCATCGAGAAGGTCGGCGTGCCGGTCATCAACATCCACCACTCGTTCCTGCCTGCGTTCATCGGCGCCGGCCCCTACAAGAAGGCCAAGGAACGCGGCGTGAAACTGGTGGGAGCCACGAGCCACTACGTGACCGAGGAACTCGACGAGGGCCCCATCATCGAGCAAGACGTCGTGCGCGTCACCCACGCCGACACCGCGGTCGACCTTGCACGCCGCGGCGCCTACGTCGAACGCGAAGTCCTCTCGCGCGCCGTCACCTGGCACGCCCAAGACCGCGTCATCCGAAAAGGCAACCACACCATCGTCTTCTAGACGACGACGTCCGCACCCCACCATCCACCACCGCAACACCGAGAAACGGAAGGTTCCCACAGTGGCGAACAACCTCCAAGAGCTGCTCGACGAGACAAGTGCCGTCGAACTGCTGCGCAACTCGCAGATCGGCTCGTACATCTACCCCGTCGTGCCCGCCGACTTCACCAACTGGATCAAGGAGCAAAAGGCGTGGCGCGACACGGCCGTGCTCTACGACCAGTCGCACCACATGGACAACGTGTTCCTGAAGGGCTCTGACGCGATCAAGCTCATCTCGGACACGGCGATCAACTCGGTCGCCAACTTCGCCGTCGACAAGGCGAAGCAGTACGTCCCCACGACCGCAGCGGGGCACGTCATCGGCGACGGCATCCTCTTCCGCGAAAGCGAGGACGAGTACGTCTACGTCGGTCGCGCCCCCGCGTCGAACTGGCTCATGTACCACGGTGAGACCGGCGACTACAAGAACCTCGAGATCGAGGTCGACCGCCGCTCGCCATCGCGCCCCTACGGCCACGCCGTGCAGCGCCGCTACTACCGCTTCCAGATCCAGGGCCCCCGCGCCTGGGATGTCATCGAGAAGCTCAACGGCGGACCGCTCGAGCAGCTCAGGTTCTTCAACATGTCGACGATGACCATCGCCGGCAAGCAGGTTCGCACGCTGCGCCACGGCATGGCCGGCGCCCCCGGCCTCGAGATCTGGGGCCCCTACGCCGAGCACGACGAGATCCGCGACGCGATCGTCGAGGCGGGCGCCGAGTTCGGCCTGCTGCCCGTCGGTTCGCGCGCCTACCCCTCGAACACGCTCGAGTCGGGCTGGATCCCCTCGCCGCTTCCCGCGATCTACACGGGTGAGGCCGAGCAGGGCTACCGCGAGTGGCTCGGTGTCGACAGCTACGAGGCGACGGGCACGCTCGCCGGCTCGTTCGTGTCGGACAACATCGAGGATTACTACATGACGCCGTGGGAGCTCGGCTACGGCTCGTTCGTGAAGTTCGACCACGACTTCATCGGCCGCGACGCGCTCGAGAAGATGGACCCGGCCGCGCAGCGCCGCAAGGTCACCTTCGCGTGGAACGCCGAGGACCTCGGCAAGGTGTGGACGTCGCTCCTCAACGTCGACGGCCCCAACTACAAGTTCTTCGACCTCCCGCTCGCCAACTACGGTTCGGCGAACTACGACGCCGTCATCGACGCCGACGGCAACGTGGTCGGCTACTCGATGTTCACGGGCTACAGCTCGAACGAGCGCCGCGGCCTGTCGCTCGGCGCCGTCAACCCTGACGTGCCCGAGGGCGCCGAGCTCAAGATCGTCTGGGGTGAGCCGAACGGCGGCACCAAGAAGGCGTCGGTCGAGCCGCACGAGCAGACCGAGGTCCGCGCCGTCGTGAGCTCTGTCCCCTACTCGACGGTCGCTCGCGAGACCTACCAGGGCGGCTGGCGCACCGGCTACACCGACTAGCCGAACAACACCGCACCCTCGCGTATTCGCGCGAGCGGAGGGGGTGGGGCGACTGCCCCGCCCCCTCTGGTGTTTCGGGCGATGGTGGACCACGCGCCGCCCGGACACCTCCACACACGCTTTTTCGAAGGGAGCGTCCCCGTGAGCTTGCGCTACGCCCTGCTCGCGCTGCTGCGCGTCGGCCCGCAGTCGGGCTACGACCTGCAGAAGCAGTTCTCGGTCTCGGTCGGACACGTCTGGCATGCTCCCGACTCGCAGATCTATCCGGAGCTTCGCCGCATGGATGCTGACGGCCTCATCGAGGCCGAGGAGCAGGCGCGCGGTACCCGCGGCACGCGCCGCGTTTACCACATCACGCCCGCGGGCGACCAAGCGTTCATCGACTGGATGAATGAGACGCCCGACTATCAGCGCGTGCGCGAACCGGCCAATCTGCGGGCCTCCTACCTCGAGGCTGCGACCCCAGAGGCGGCCCGCGGTTTCCTCCGCGCGCACATCGCCCACTGGGAGGGCGAGCTGAGCCGCTGGGAGAACGAGCTCGTCATGATCGACTCGAGCACCAACTCGATGCTGCAGCGCCGCCTCGCCGTCACGCGCGACGAGGACCGCGAGCGCACGATCGCCTACAAGCGGTTCACGTACGAGGGGCTCGTCGAACGGGCGAAGACCGAGATCGCGTGGGCGAAGCGCGGGCTGAAGCTGGTCGATCGGTTCGAGCGCGAAGCGGACGTCGAGGCCGGGGAGAAGAGTGGGGACGACGCCGAGGCCGG
This sequence comes from Pseudoclavibacter endophyticus, assembly GCF_008831085.1. Lineage (NCBI taxonomy): Bacteria > Bacillati > Actinomycetota > Actinomycetes > Micrococcales > Microbacteriaceae > Pseudoclavibacter > Pseudoclavibacter endophyticus. Next base: position 100,345 of record NZ_WBJY01000002.1, on the reverse strand, counting down.
TGCGGGGGTCGAGACCTCCGCCGCGTCGTAGGGCGCACTCGACCGGCGCGCGGCTGCTCGCCGCTACGCCACCGCGACGCCCGAGGCGGCGGCTTCGCTGCGGATGACCTGCGCCGCCTCGGCGAAGAGCGCGGCGCCGTCGTCGAACGGCGCGCGCCAGATCTTGAGATGGTTGGCCGCGGCCTCGGGCAGGATCGACCGTGAGAACGCCTCGACCCCCACCCTGCCCCGGTAGCCGGCCTCGAGGGCGGCGGCCAGCACCGAGCGCACGTGCGCCGCATCGCTCGCGAATGCTCCGCGGCCTGCGTCGCCGAGCTCGAGGTAGCCGAGCCATGGCGCGGCGGAGCGCACGGCCTCGGCTGGGTCGGGCTCTTCGACCCTGAGGTGGAACGAGTCGAGGTGCACGCGAAGATTCGACGATCTCGATGCCGTCGCGAACGCCACCGCCTGCGCCGCCGTGTTGATCGCCGCCGTCTCGTAGCGGTTCAGCACCTCGAAGGTCATGAGCACGCCCTGGTCGGCCGCCTCGTCGGCGACCCGACCGACCTCGTCGGCGGCGTGCAACATCCGGTCGTCGTCGACGGGACCGGCCGGCGACTCGAAGCGGCCATACGGCACGCCATTCAGTTGGTCGCCGCCGAGCCGCACCGTCAGTGCGACCATGGCCCGCAGGGCGTCCGCTCCGCGCTGGCGCACGGCGGGATCACGCGACGAGACGTCGGCGTCGACCGTCTGCCCGGCGATCGGGATGGGCACGATGCCATGATCGTGGAACCGCCCGCGCAGCGCCTCGACGTCGACGGCCGCGGGATCGACGGGAGGCAGCACCGCCGCCGCGCACCCGTGCTCGCCGAGGGCGGCGAGCGCGGGCAGCAGCTCGCCGTCGCCGAGCCCCGCGATGAGTACGTTGAGATGGCACGCGAGCTCGATCGTCCCGTCCCCGGGCTGCCGGCCGACCGGATCGGGCGCCATCAGAACTCGGGCAGGTCGAGTCGCTGCTTGAACGACGAGTAGCCGTCCTCGACCTGCACGACGGTGCCGTTGATCGCGTTCGCCTCGTCGGAGGCGAGGAAGGCGACGACGTTGGCGATCTCTTCCGGTTGCGTGAGGGCGCCGCGCAGCTGCTCGGCAGCGAAGGTCGCCCGCAGCTCGTCCGAGAACTGATTGATGATCGGCGTCGCGACGCGGCCCGGTGTGATCGCCACCGCGCGCGTGCCGTACTGCGCGAGCTCGTACGCAGCCGAACGGGTGAAGGCGATGACCGCGGCCTTGGCGGCGCTGTAGGTGAACGAGAGCTCAGCACCGTGCTCGCCGTACACGGAGGAGGTGCTGATGATGACGCCCCCGCCGCCCTGATCGCGGAACTGCCGGCCGGCGGCGAGGATGCCGTAGTAGACGCCGTGCTGGTCGACGCGGATCATCGGCTCGTAGTCGACCTCGGGGTCGTGGTCGAGCAACGGCTTGCCCCCCGCGATGCCGGCGTTGTTGAAGATGACGTCGAGCCGTCCGAACGCGTCGACGGCCGATGCGACGGCCGCCTCGACCTCGGCGAATGACGAGACGTCGACCCCGACGGCGACCGCTCGGCCCTCCCCCGCCGGCGTCGCGACGGCGTCTGCGACCTCCTGCGCCCGCCCGACGTCGATGTCGGCGATCGCGACGCTCGCGCCCTCGGCGATGAACTTCTCCACGGTCGCGCGCCCGATGCCGCTCGCTCCGCCCGTGATGAGGGCGACCTTGCCCTCGAGTCGCTTCGTCATGTGTGTGTTCCCTTCAGCGTGGTGATGGTTCGGAGGATCGGTGGGATGCCGTTGGGACGGCGGCGAGCAACCGGCCGTTAGTCGGTCGGCTCGATCTCGTCGACGTTCGAGCTGTCGACGAGCGTGACGTCGACCGCGACGAAGTTCTCGCTCGGCAACGTGCCGTCGGCGGCAAACTCGCCCATGGCATCCATCACGGTCTGCATGACATCGGGCCACGGCTGCACGACCGTCGCGATCATGGGCCCGCCTGACGAGATCGCGTCAAGACCGATGCCGACCGCGTCGACGCCCGTGACCACGATGTCGTCGCGTCCGGCCTCGCTGATCGCCTGCGCCGCGCCGATCGCCGCGTGGTCCCAGCCGCACCACACGGCGTCGAGTCCCTCAGGGTTGGCCTGCAGGTAGTCGGTGACGAATCTGAGTGCCTCCTCCTGCGAAGTACCGGGACTGAGCACCTGTCGGATCTCGCCGCCGGCGATGTTCGCCCCGGCGCTCTGGAACGCCTCGAGCGCCATGTTGCTCCGCGTCATGATGCCGACGTGCGGATCATGGCCGATCACCATGATGTCTTTGTCGGCCAGGCCGCCGAGCGCGTCGTCTATCGCGCCGACTGTGAGGTCGGCGATCTGCTGCTGGTTCGTCGTCACGTCCAGCACGAAGTCATCGTTCGGCTCGACGCCTCCGTCGATCGAGAAGATCGGGATGCCGGCGTCGTTCGCAGCCGTCACGAGCGGCGTGATCTGGCGGGGGTCGGGAAACCCGGCAAGCACGGCGTCGGCGCCCTGCGTGATCGCGGACTGCACGTCCGTATTGATCTTGTCGTAGTCGAAGTCGCTCGTGTAGAGGGTGACGTTCCAGCCGAGCGCCTGCCCCTCTTCGACGAAGCGATCGAGGGTCGATTTGCCGACGGGCGTGCCGTAGCCCGCGGTGAACGCCGCGACGGTAAACGCGTCGGGGTCGCCGCCCGCGGCGTCGGAGCATCCGGTCAGGCCGATCGCGGTGGCGAGGGCGAGGCCCGCGCCGATCAGGGTTTTCGTACGCATGCTGTTCTCCTTTGATACTGCTGCGTTGGAATGTGGCGGCTTCGCCGCCGGTGAAGAGGGATGCGCCCAGCACGATCGGCGCGCGAGGACAGCTCCGATGAGCCGAACGCCCGAGCCGCTCAGTGTTGTCGGGACTTGACGGCAGACATCGTCACGGCGGCGATGATGATGATGCCCGTGAGCACTTCCTGCACATACGTGTTGACGCCCAGGATGTTGAGACCATTGCTCATGACGCCGATGATGCCGACGCCGACAAGCGTTCCGCCGATGTTCGCCTGGCCCGAGCGAAGGATCGTCATGCCGAGGAACACGGCCGCGACTGCGAACATCATGTAGTTGTTGGCCGAGGTGGCGCTCGCACTGCCGAGCCGGCTCACGAGGATGATGCCGCCGACGGACGACAGCATGCCGGCGACGGTGAAGGCGAGGCAGCGACCGAGTCGGACGTCGATTCCCGAGAGCCTGGCGACCTCGGCGCTACCGCCGATCGCGTACCAGCGGCGGCCCTGCGTCGTGAAGCGCAGCACGACCCAGGCGAGCACGGCGACGACGACGGCGAAGACCACGGGCGTCGGAAGGCCGAGCGGGCGCCCCTGACCGATCCAGAGGAAGTCGTCCGGCATGCCGTAGAGCGTCGTGCCGCCCGTGACGATGAACGCCAGGCCGCCGACGGTCGTCATGGTTGCGAGGGTCGCGACGATGGCGGACAGCTTCATATAGGCGACGAGCACACCGTTGATAAGCCCGACGAGCGTGCCGACGGCCAGACCCGCGATGATGGCGACGGAAGTCGGCGTTGCCGTCGTCATGAGCACGGCAGCGGTCGCACCCGAGAGCGTGGCGTTGGTCCCGACCGAGAGGTCGATGTCACCGACCACCATGACGACGGTCTGCGCTGCCGCAATAATCGTGAGGATTGCGACTTGCTCGAGGATGTTCCGGATGTTACCGACGCTGAGGAACGCGTCAGGTCGCATGGCGCCGAACACGATGATCAGCATGAGCAGGGCGATGATCGTGCCGCCCTGCCAGAACCAGACGCCGATCGATGGGCGTTCGCTCGGCTGCGGAGGCGCGCTTGGCGCGGTCGTCGATTCAGTGGCGGTCATCGGTGACCCTTCCGTAGGCGTACGCGAGCAGCTGTTCGTCATCGGCGCCGTCGGCGCCGACGCTCCCGGCGATGCGCCCCTCGTGCATGATCATGATGCGATCGGACAGGCCGATCAGCTCGGGAAGTTCGGAGCTCACCGCGATGACGGTCGTTCCGTTCGCCGCCAGCTGCCGGATGAGACGGTAGATCTCGGCTTTCGTGCCGACGTCGATGCCGCGGGTCGGCTCGTCCATGAGCAGCACCTTCGGCTGACGGGCGAGCATCTTGGCGAGCACGACCTTCTGCTGGTTCCCGCCCGAGAGCTGACCCACCGGCTGACCTGGCCCGCGGGCCTTGACCTGGAAGTTCGCCAGTCCGGTGCGCGCGAGCTCGGCGACGGCGCGCTGCGACATCCACCCGATACGGCTGAGGGCGCCGAGGTTGGCGAACGCGATGTTGTCCTGGATCGACCGGTTGAGCACGACCCCCTGGCTGCGCCGCTCTTCCGGTACGAGTGCGATGCCGGCGTTGAGGGCGCGCCCGACACCGCCGAAGCGACCGACGGGCTCTTCATCGACGAGGACCCGGCCGGCCGTTCGTTTCTGGGCGCCGGCGATCAACCGCAGCAGCTCGCTGCGGCCCGAACCGGCGAGGCCACCGATCCCCAGCACTTCACCGGCGTTGACCGAGAACGAGGCGTCGACGACGCGATGGCCCGACAGCCCTTCGACGCGCAGCACCTCGCGCGACGTCGCCGTGCCGCGGTCGGGGTACATCGTGTCAGCACGGCGTCCAACCATGGTCGAGATCACCTCGTCGATGGTGGTCTCTGCCACGGTGCGGGTCACGATGGTCCGCCCGTTGCGCATGACCGTCAGCCGGTCGCACAGCTCGAAGACCTCATCCAGCCGGTGCGACACGTACACGATCGCGACGCCCTCCGCGCGGAGGCGCCGCAGCGTCTCGAACAGGTCGCGGATTTCGGTGTCGGTGAGCGACGCGGTGGGCTCATCGAGGATCAGGACTCTCGCGTCGGTCGCGAGCGCGCGGGCGATTGCGACCATGGTCTGCTTCACGGGTGGCAAGGCCCCCGCCAGGCGTCCGAGCGGGATGCGCTGGTTGAGGCGCGCGAGCTGACGGTTCGCCTCGGCGTGCAGACGGCGCCAATCGACGAAGCCCGCTGCGGCCGGCGTCCGCTCGCCGAGCACGATGTTCTCAGCGACCGTCATGCTCGGGATGATCGAGATCTCCTGGTACAGCGCGACGATACCCGCGTGGTTCGCGGCACGAACGTTGGGGATGCTCACGTGCTCCCCGTCTCGCGATATCTCACCGGCATCCGGCGGAAGGACACCGGTGAGCGCACGGATCAGCGTCGACTTTCCCGCGCCGTTCTCGCCCAGGAGCGCATGGATCTCGCCCGGCAGCACGTCCAGGTGCGCGTTGTCGAGCGCGAGCACACCGTCGAAGCGCTTCACGATGCCGTTGGCCTCGAGCGCCGGGACCATGGCAGGTGCTGGCGCGGGACGATTCGGGGAGGGCCGCGTCATGAGGCGCCCGCCGCATTCGGGGGGTCGTGCGCGTCGAGATCGTTGCAGCGGATGAGGACCTTGGCGTACCGGCCGCTGATGTGCACGCGGAACGCCTCTGCTGCGTCATCGAGGTCGAAAACGGCCTCGGTGAGCTCGTCGAGTTCCAGGTGCGGCAGCAGTTGCAGTGCGCGCGGGAAGGCGTAGGGCGAGACGAACACCCCCGTGATCGTGAGCTCCTGCAGGTAGAGCCGGTCGGAAAGGTTGAGCGGCATCTCGTAGGTCTCCGGATACATCGCGCCGTACACGACCGTGCCGCCGCGCGCGGCGAGGTCGAGCAGGCCGGCGACCGCGCGGGGGGAACCGGATGCGTCGATGACGGCATCGAAACCGGCCCCGCCCGTGATGCGGTCGGCTTCGGCCTTGAGATCGCCGCCCACCGGGTCGATGACGTGCTCGGCGCCGTGGCGCAGCGCCATGTCGCGCCGCTCGGCGATGGGCTCGATGAGGGTGAGCGAGGTCGCGCCGGCGCGCTTCAGCACCTGCAGGGCGAGCTGACCGATCGGGCCGCCGCCGCAGATCACGACGCGGTCGCCGACGCGGATGTTCGCCTTGTCGGCGATGCGCACCGCCACCGAGGTCGGCTCGAGGATGCAGCCGTGCCGCAGCGAGACCGTCTCGGGCAGCACGTGCACCTGCGACTCGTGCCACGTGACCGTCTCTGCCATGCCCGGGCGGTTGTAGTCGCCGATGCGCTCGCAGAACTGCTGGCGCCCGTCGACGCACGGCGGGCACGAGCCGCAGAAGCGCAGGAAGTTGCCGGCGACCCGGTCGCCGACCTTCAGGCGCCCGCGGCCGGCGACGACGCCACCCTGCGCGCCGAGCGCCTCGATGACGCCCGAGAGCTCGTGACCCAGCCCGATCGGCACATCCGTGCCGAAGAACCCTTCGGCGAGGTGCGGGTCGGAACCACAGATGGCCGAATACGCGACGCGGATGCGCACGTCCTCCGGCCCCAGCTCTGGCGCGGGCAGGTCGACGATGCCGATCCTGCCCCGCGCGGCCTCGTCGGGGTCGCGCAGGCTGCCGATCTTCGTGACCGCTACCGTTTTCATTCGTCGCTCCTTCGCGTCGAAAGGGTGGTTCTTCCTCGCGCCGTCGCCGGACGCCGGCGTCGCGGGCGCGTCGTTCCCCGGTTGCCGGCCGGGCGCCGGGGCGCGGCCTGCCGCTACTTCGCGACCGCGCGCCGGAGTGCGGCGAGGGTGGCGCTCGGGCCGTATCCGTGTTTTTCGCGGAGTTCCTCGTCATCGCCGAATCCGGCGTAGACCTGGGGGATGCCGAGACGTTCGAACGCGTTCAGCGCGGTCCCGTTGTCGGCGAGCACGTCGGCGATGCGTGTCGCGAGGCCCCCGTAGGCGAGGTGGTCCTCGAGCACCACGAACCGGCCGTCGGTCTCACTGGCGCACCGGAGCACGAGCTCGGCGTCGATCGGCTTGATCGTGAACATGTCGATCACCCGCACCGAGTGGCCCTCGTCGGCAAGCACGTCCGCCGCGTTGAGGGCCTGGAGCACGGTCGTGCCGTGCGTGAACAGCGTGACGTCAGCGCCATCTCGCGCCACGATGCCCTTGCCGATGCGGATGTCGTGCTCGCCCGGCTGGTAGAGCACCGCGTCTGCTTTGCCCGCCGCGAGGCGGATGTAGATGGGGCCCGGCATGTCCATCGACTGGCGAAGGATGTCGCCGACCATGAGCGGGTCACCGATGCTGGTGACGGTCATATTCGTCAGCGCCCCGAGCAACGTGAGGTCCTCGACCGCGTAGTGCGTCGATCCACCGTTCCCGACAAGGCCGCCGTGGGTACCGATGATCTTCACCGGCAGGTTCGGGTACGACACGTCCGTGCGGATCTGTTCCAGCGCCCGCATCGACAGGAACGGCAGCATCCCCGACACCACCGGGAGGTTGCCGTCGTAGGCGAGCCCGGCCGCGATGCCCACGCACGCCTGCTCGGCCAGGCCCACATCGATGAACCGGTCGGGGTACTTCTCGCGGAACTCGACCAGCGTCGCCCCGATGTCGGGAGTGAGCACCCAGAGGTTCTCGTGCGACTCCCCGAGCTCCGCGAGCGTCGACCCGATCACGGACCGGGCCGAGAGCATCTCGCCGAAGGTGAATGTCGTACTCACGCCACCCGCTCCTTCCGCGACGCCGCGAGCGACGCCATCGCCCGCTCAAGATCTGCGGCCCCCAAGCGACCCGCATGCCACGCGAGGTTGTGCTCCATGAAATCCACGCCCTTGCCCTTCACCGTCTCCGCGATGATCACCGTTGGTCGTTCCGACGACGACGACGGCAACCCGTCGATGGCGCCGACGAGCGCCGACATGTCGTGCCCGTCGACCTGTACGACGTTCCAGCCGAACGCCGCCCACTTATCCGGGTACGGCTCGAACACGACCCGCTCCTCGGCGAAGCTCGTCATGAGCTGCCGATTTCGGTCGATCACGGCCACGAGGTTCCCGAGCCGGTTGCTGCGAGCGGCCATCGCGGCCTCCCACACCGACCCCTCGCCCGTCTCGCCGTCGCCGAGCAGCGTGAACACGCGATGCGCCTCGCCGCGCCCCCTGGCGCTCAGCGCCATGCCGACCGCGAGCGGTAGCCCGTGCCCGAGCGACCCCGTCGACGCCTCGACACCGGGCAGCTGCACCTTGCACGGATGCATGCCGTACGCGCTATCCAGCTTCCCGTACGTGTCGACGATGCCGTCGAAGTCGAAGAACCCGCGGATCGACATCGCGATGTACATGCACACCGCCGCGTGCCCCTTGCTCAACACGAACCGGTCGCGCTCGGGGTTGCGGAGATCGGATGGATCCACGTGCATCCCGTACTGGAACAGGGCCGTCAGCACATCAGCCGCAGACAGGTCACCACCGATGTGCACCGCGCCCTCGTACGTGCCGCACAGATGCAGCAACTTCTCGCGGAGCTCGTACGCGCGTTCCTCGAGCTCGGCGACCGATGGCCGCTCGGCGGCCGCCGGCGTGTGTTCACCCATGAATGCCTCCTCTTCGACGCAGAACGGTGTCGATGCCGCGCAGCCCCCGGCATGCTCCGTCAACGTTGACGGCGGCCACGCGGGTTGCTCGACGCCAGCAGCGTAACCCGATTGTGTTTACAGGTAAACCCTTAATCTCATGAGGGCGTGCGCGCCCCCAGGAGGGTCGAACCGCCGACGGCCCAACCGGGGCGAGCGCTCGCGACGGCACGGCGCCCGGCCGCATTAGGCTCACTCTCGTTGCCCCAGCTCGGCGAGAGGAGACACGTGAGCGACGAAGGCGCGCGACCGGCCGAGACCGTGACGCAGTCGGTGCCGGCGGACGCGCTGACCGAGCCGCTCGCGGCCACCATCGACCCCGACGACTTCATGCCGCGGCTCGTCGCGCTGCTGTCGAACAAGCTCGTGTGGCGCGAGTCGCGGCTGTTGCGCGAGCGCTTCGACCTCGGAACGAACGACTGGCGCGTGATCTCGGCCCTCGCGATCCGGCCGGGGTTCAGCCTCACCGAGATCGCCGACTTCATCGCCGTCAACAAGGCGATCATCTCGAAGAGCGTGACGACGCTCATCGCGCGCGGGTTCATCGTCGTCTCGCACGCGCCCGGGCGCTCGCGGCCGCTGTATCTCACCCCCGCGGGGGCCGACATGCATGACCGGATGCTGCCGCTTTCGCTGAGCGGGCAGGACTTCGTGCTCGACGGCATCGACGTCGAGCGCGTCGCCGACCTCAATGCGTTGCTTCGCGAACTGCTGGCCCGAACGGACGAAGCGGGATTCCGAGAGCCGAAGGGGTTGTAGCGGCGACGCCCCTCCTGACGCGCCTCGCGGCCGCCCCGGAGGGAGCGGAACCGGGGATCGATGCCGAGTTCCGCTCCCGAGGAGCCGACGGAGGCGGCGTCACGAGGGGCGCACGCCGCGGTACCGCTAGTGGGCCATCGAGGCGAGGGCCTCCGGGTCGAGCCTCGAGATCGAGCGGGTGTCCTGGAAGGCGCGGACGCCCTCGATGCCCTGTTCGCGACCCATTCCGGATGCGCGCATGCCGCCGAAGGGAGCGCGCAGATCGAGGCGGGGAGCGCCGTGGTCGTTGATCCACACGTAGCCGCACACGAGCTGCGATCCGACGCGCTTCGCCACCTCGGGGTCGGCCGTCCACACGGAACCGGCGAGTCCCGCCCAGGTGTCGTTGGCGAGCCTGACGGCCTCGTCCTCCGTGTCGAACGGGATGATCGGGATCACGGGCCCGAACTGCTCCTCGGTCACGACCCGGAGCGACGGGTCGGCGTTCACGACCATCGCGGGCCGCACGAAGTTGCCGCCTTCGAGCTCGCCACCAGGAAGCTCGCCGTACTCGCGGACATCCGCCCCGGCCTCCTTCGCCTCGCGGATGAGCGTCTCGACGAACGCCTTCTGCGCGGGCTGGTGCAGGGGGCCCATCGTGGTGCCCTCGTCGAGCCCGTAGCCGAGCTTCGTCTTCGCGAGGCGCGCCTCGAACCCTGCGACGAGCTCGTCGAGCCTGGACCGGTGCACGAAGACGCGCTTCGCATTCATGCAGATCTGACCGGTCGTGTCGTACACGCCCGCGAACAGGCGATCGAGGTGCTCGTCGTCGATGATCGCGTCCTCGAGCAGGACCGCCGCGTCGTTCCCGCCGAGCTCGAGCGTCACGCGCGTCAGCGACTGCGACGCCATCTCCATCATCTTCTTGCCGCCGCCAACCGAACCGGTGAAGCACACCTTCGCGACGTCATCGTTCGCGATCAGCTTCGACATGTTCTCGTCGCGACCGGTCACGACGTTCAGCACGCCCGCCGGCAGCTTCTCCGCCACCCGCTGCACGACCCGGGTCGTCGCGAGCGGCGCCGACGGCGGCGGCTTCACGATCGCCGTGTTGCCCGCCAGCAGGGCGTGCGGGAGCGCGGCGCCGAGAATCGCGATCGGCCAGTTGAACGGCACGATCACGCTCACCACGCCGAGCGGCTGGTACGCCACCTCGGTCTCGGTAGGGATCGCGCCCATGATCGGCGGCAGCGTCGTCGTGCCGTCGACCTCGTCGGCCACGGCGAGCGCCAGATTCCAACGGATCTCGAACACGAGAGCGTCGACCCAGCCCTCCATGCGGACCTTGCCGTTCTCCTGCGAGAGCACGGCTGCATCCGTGTCGCGCTCGTCCGCGATCCCTGCGATCGCGTCGGCCATCATGGCGGCCCGCTCCTTCGCCGACATCGCCGACCACGCGGGGAACGCGGCCTTGGCGGCCGCGACCGCGTCGAGCACGTCCGCCTCCGTCGCCGCCGCAGCCTCGCCCACGATCACGCCGGGCTTCCCCGGATCGGCGATCTTCAGCACGTCATCCGTGAACCGCTCCTCACCGCCGATGTACAAGCCCGTGCGGACGGCCGCCTCGGTTGCTGTCTCTGTCATTTCAACACCTCTCTGTGTGTGACCAGGTCGTTTTCTGGGGGTCACCGCTCCGAATCGAAGCATGGTTGGGCGGCCGCCCGCTGGGCGGGGGCCCACGCCGCGGGACACTGGGGTTCAGCGCGATGCACTCGCGCGCCGCGATCTGCGACGATCTCGTCAACAATCCTGCCCGCCCCGCTATCCTGTGGCAACCAGCGGTTCGGGTCCATGCGTCGCGGCCGGCGACGATGACCGAGCGAGACGGGGGATGCATGTCTTCTTCGGTGCGGCACGTCGACGACGGCGCCGGGAGCGCGGTCAAACTCGAGCAGGAGCAGCCCGGGACGCCGGCGGGCACCGCGGGCCCCACGCCGGTCGACGAACTGACCGAGCGCATCCGCAACGCGATTCTCGCGGGCGAGTTCGCGTCGCACCAGCGGCTCATCGAAGCCGACCTTTCCGCGCGCTATGACGCGACGCGCGCGGCCGTCCGCTCGGCACTGCTCACGCTCACCGGGGAGGGGCTCGTCGAGCGCCAGCCCAATCGCGGTGCCCGCGTGCGAGCGATCACGGTCCGCGAGGCGGTGGAGATCGCAGAGGTGCGCGTTGGACTCGAGTCGCTGTGCGCGCGCAAGGCAGCCGAGCACGCGACCGACGACGACGTCGCCGGCCTCCTCGAACTGCGTGCAGCCATCGCGGACGCTGTCGCTGCCGGCCGCCTGCTCGAGTACGGCGAGCTCAACCGCGAGCTCGACCGCCGGCTCCGCCGGATGAGCGGGCACGACACCGCGACGCAACTGCTCGAACGACTGCTCGCCCAGTCGGCCAGGCATCAGTTCCGCCTCGCGTTCCACCCGGGACGGGCAGCCGTTTCCGCCCTCGAGCACATCGCCATCATCGACGCCGTCATCGCACGCGAGCCCGACTCCGCCGAGGCCGCGACGCGCACGCACCTGCAGGGCGTCATCGAGGCGCTCGCGTCGCAACGGGAGCACTAGCCAACCGCCCGGCACCGCCCCGAGCCGAGCATCCGCATCTCCGACCGCACCGCCGCAATCCCTTCGACCGTATCGCAGCAGAGGAGCAGCCATGCAGATCACCGCAGCCGTCGCCGACCACACGGGCGCCCGCATCGAACTCGAGCAACTGACGCTCGACGACCCCGGCGTCGGCGAGGTGCGTGTGCGCCTCGTCGCGACCGGGGTGTGCCACACCGACAAGATCACGAGGGACGGCGACCTGCCGTTGCCCCTGCCCGGCGTGCTCGGGCACGAGGGCGCGGGCGTTGTCGACGCGGTCGGCGAGGGCGTCACGGAGGTCGCGGTCGGGGACCACGTCGTCATGGGCTGGGCGTTCTGCGGCGTGTGCCGCAACTGCCGCCGCGGCGAACCCAAGTACTGCGAGCAGACTGGCCCCGCCGTCGCCTCCGGCGTGCGGTTCAAGGGCCCGAATGCCGGTGAGAGCGCCTATCGACGCGAAGACGGCACGCCGATCTCGGGTCACTTCTTCGGCCAGTCGTCGTTCGCGACGTACTCGATTGCCCTCGCGAGCTCGCTCATCAAGGTCGACCAGTCGGCCCCGCTCGAACTGCTCGGTCCGCTTGCCTGCGGCATCAGCACCGGCGCCGGCGCCGTGCTCAACACGGCCAAGCCGCAGCCCGGCGACACGATCGTCGTGTTCGGCGCGGGAGCCGTCGGCCTTGCCGCGGTCATGGCGGCGCGCTCGACCCCGGCGGCCGCGATCGTGGCGGTCGACCTGCACGACTCGCGGCTCGAGCTCGCGACCAAATACGGAGCGACGGCGGTCGTGAACGGGCGCGCCGATGACGCCTCCGAGCAGATCCTCGCCGCGTGCGGCGGCCGCGTCGACTACGCGATCGAGTGCACGGGCGCGATCGCGGTGATCGAGCAGGCCGTGTCGCTGATCGGGATGCTCGGAACCGTCATCCTCGTCGGTGGCGCCCCGGCCGGCTCGTCGTTCAGCGTCGAGCACCAGCCCGCCCTGTGGGGCAAGCGCATCGTCGGCACGCTCGGCGGGGGCTCGTCGAGCGCGGAGTTCATCCCGGCGCTCATCGCGCTGCACGCGCAGGGCCGGTTCCCGTTCGACGAGCTCGTGAAGTTCTACGAGCTCGCCGACATCGAGACGGCCATCGCCGACAGCCTCTCGGGCGAGGTCGTGAAGCCGATCGTGCGGATCTCGCAGCCATAGGAGGCGGCGCAGGCCGGTTGCGCGGCGTTGGCGACGCGGCGCGAGACCACGCACTGGCTAGGCTGATGCGCGGCGCCTCGACTGCGCCTCGCGGCGGCGGCCCGCCGATGGGCAGGGAAGCGCACACCAGATCGAGAGCAACGGAGACCGGCCAATCTTGAAGGAGCCCCGCGACGTCGACGATCGCGACTACGTGCAATCGCTCGAGCGCGGTCTCGCCGTCATCCAGGCCTTCGCCGACCACGGGCCTGAACTGTCGCTGACCGAGACAGCTCAGGCGACCGGCCTCAGCCGGCCAACGGCACGCCGTCTCCTACTGACACTCACGTCGCTCGGCTATGTCCGCGTGTCCGGGCGCAAGTACTCGCTCACGCCCAGGGTGCTCTCCATCGGCTATGCCTACGCGAACTCGCTCGACCTCACGGCCCTCGCTCAGCCGGTCATGGAACGCGTCGTTTCCGAGGCACGCGAGGCGTGCACCCTCGCGGCGCTGGACGGTGAGGACATCGTGTACCTCAACCGCGTCTCGACGCGCCGACTCGCCCACCTCACGTTGGCCGTCGGTACCCGGCTGCCCGCCTACGCGAGCGCCATGGGACAGGTGCTGCTCGCCGATCTGTCCCCGACCGATCTCGATCGCTACGTCTCCGCGACCGAGCTGTCACCGCTGACACCACGCACCATCCGCACCGAGCAGGCGCTCCGCGAGCGCCTCGACGACGTGCGCCGGCGAGGGTACGCGCAGGCCGATCAGGAACTGGAGGAGGGCATCCGAGCCGTCGCCGTGCCCGTTCGCGGCACCGACGGCCGGGTCTTCGCCGCGCTCGGTATCTCCTCGACGGCCGTCGAACTCGATGAGCTGTGCTCACGCCATCTCGAGTTGCTCCTCGACAGCGCGCACGAGCTGAGCGTCCACCTCGGCAGCGAGTACTCGGCGAGCTAACGCGGGCCGCTCCCGGACCGCTCGCAGCCGGGCACAGGATCGAGCAGCGTCGCGTCGAGGTCATCGAGGCGGGGCGCGCCGAGCAGCGCCATGGTGCGCCGGAGCCCGGAACCGAGAATCTCGAGGCTGCGATCGACGCCGCGCTCCCCGCCGGCCGCGAGCCCATAGAGGTAGGCCCGGCCGATGCCGACCGCGTCGGCACCTGCGGCGATCGCGGCCGCGATGTGCTCGCCCGACCGTACTCCGCCGTCGACGAAGACCGGGAGGCCGGCTCCGACGGCGGCGCGCACCGCAGGCACCAGCTCGAGCGTCGCGGGTGCGTGCTCGAGTTGGCGCCCGCCGTGGTTCGACACGACCAGGGCGTCGACGCCGCGCTCAGCGACCTCGACAGCACCGGCGACCGATCCGACGCCTTTGACCACGATCGGCCCCGACCAAACCTCCCGCAACCAGTCGAGGTCGCGCAGCGTCGCGGTCGGATCGAAGATGCGGCCGACCCGATCGACGAGCGCTTCGCCGGGCCGGCTGACGGCGGCCGACCCAAGCGGTTCGCGCGTGAGCATGTCGAACCACCAGCGCGGATACCGCGCGATATTGAGCGCCGTGCGGCGCGTCAACGCAGGCGGCAGCGTCATCCCGTTGCGCACGTCGCGCAGTCGTTCGCCCGCGACGGGCACGTCGACCGTGAGCACGAGCGCGCTGAACCCGGCGTCGCGTGCGCGCTCGACGATCTCGCGCGAGAAGCCGCGGTCGCGCCACAGGTAGAGCTGAAACCATCGCCGCGCGTCCGGCGCGTGCGCCGCGAGCACCTCGGGCGAAGTCGACGCCATCGTCGAGAGCACGTACGGAACGCCCGCCCGCGCCGCCGCGCGCGCCGCACCGATCTCACCGTGCGCGTGCACGGCGCGGGTCATGCCGGCGGGGGCGAGCCAGAGCGGCAGTTCCGCCGCGAAGCCGAGCATGTCGCGGCCCGTTTCGACGACCGACACGTCGCGCAGCACGCGCGGCGCGAACGTGACATCGGCGAACGCTCGCGCGTTGCGGCGGAGCGTGAGCTCTTCACCGGCGCCCCCGTCGATGAAGTCGAACACCATTCGAGGCACACGCGCCCGGGCGCGATCGCGGAGATCGGCGATGCTGTGCGACCGGCACAGGGCCCGGCCGCCCTGGCCCCGCTTCGGTCGCTCAAAAAGCCCGGCGATCTCGGAGACGTGAGGCAGCCGTCGCGCCGGGAGCCAATTGCCGGCATGCCCGGCCTCGTCATGCATCCGCGTCTCCCCCGCTCCCAATCCCAGCGGCGACGCGCCAGCCGTTGCCGAATCCGGCGGCGTGCGCGGCCCACGCGCCGGCCACCCTGCCACTGAGCAGCGACGGCCCGAGCATGGTTCCCTCGAGCGCGGCGGCGCCGTTGATACGCCCGCCAGCCATGCCGGACACCTCACCGGCCGCGAAGACCCCGGCGATCGGCCGCCCCTTGTCGTCCACGACGCGGCACCGCAGGTCGGTGCGCACGCCCCCGAGGGTCTTGCGTGCCAGCAGCCGCATCTCGAGGGCCGTGAACGGCGGCTCCGCGATGGGCCGGCGCCCCGCGATTGCCCGCCCGAACTCATCGGCCGCCGCCCCGCGCCGCGCCGCGCCGGCACCGTTGTATGACGCGACCGTCGCGGCGAGCGCTGCTGCCGGCACCCCAATGCGCTGGGCGAGTTCGTCAAGCGTCGGCGCCGTGGCGACGTGCGGTGAGTGCTCGAGGAAGCGCGCGATGGCTGAGCGATCAGGCCGCCCGTCTCGCTGGTACGGCGGATTGGCCAGTTCGAGCTCCACGGTCATGCCGGCGTCGATGATCGCCCAGCTTCGCCCCGGGAGCTGGCCGAGCACGGCCGCCGCACCGCTCATGCCGCCCGACAGCTCTTCGTTGTGGAAGCGCTGCCCGCGTCGGTTGATCCAGATATTGCCGGGCACGCGCCGGAACGCCACGCCATGCTCGGGCATCGCCTCGCGTGGATCGGGGATGCCGTACGGATAGCACCAGATCTTGTCGAGGTTCGTCATGGTGCCGCCGATCGATTCAACGAGGGCGTGGCCCCGGCCGGTGGCTCCGGGCCCGGACCCGACGCGGATGTCGGCTGCCGCCAGATCTGGGCGGTGACGGAGCACGAGTTCGAGATTCGAGGCGAACCCGCCTGTCGCGACGACGAGCGACGTGGCGTGCACCCTGATCGTGCCACCGCGAATCGCGATGTCGAGCTCGACCGCCCGGCCAGGTCCGCGCCCCGCGTCCCCGCCGGCAGCGGCGCGCAGGGCGAGGCGCTCGGCAGACGCCGAGGTGCGCAACGCACCGCCCCGCGCGCGGAAGGCCGCGAGCAGAGCACGCATGAGCCCGAACCCACCGAGCCTGGGCCTCGCCCATCGGGGCACGGAGTTGCCCTCATGCTGCACGATGTCGGTCCATTCGACACCGAACCGCTCCGCCCACACGCCGACCTCGCGGGCCGACGCCTCGACGTAGCGGCGCGCCCACTCCGCATCGGCCGTCGGCCCGCCGAGCGACATCCAGTCGTCGAAAGCGAGGGCGGGGCTGTCGCGGATGCCGAGGCGCGCTTGCAGGGAGGTGCCCACGAGCAGGCACCCGCCTCCGGATATGATGGCCGCGCCACCCGGGTCGGACTCGGCTTCGAACACCAGCACGCTCGCACCTGCGTCCAGGGCCTCGATGCCCGCCGCGATGCCGGCGGCACCGGAGCCGATGATCGCCACGTCGACGTCGACCGCCCCTGTGCCCGGCACCTCCCCTTCGCTCACGTGGCGTGTGTGCGGGCGGGTGAGCGGACGTCGCGCGTAATGCGGCAGTCGAGGACGAGTGGCCCGCGGCGATCCCAGGCGGCCAGCGCGGGAGCGAGGTCGTCGAGCCGGTCGATGGCGACCCCGGCGGCGCCGAGGCCTCTCGCCACCTGCGCGAGATCGGCCCGCCCGAAGATGGCCTCGTCGGTCGGGAGCCCGGCCTGATCGGCAATCAGCACCTCGGACCCGGCTGCCCCGTCGTTGTAGCACGCCACGAGCAGCGGCAGTTCCTCACGCACGGCCACCTCGAGTTCGCCGAGCGTCATATAGAAACCGCAATCGCCGATGAACAGCGCCGTCAAGCGGTCGTTCCTGGCCGTCGCGACCCCGATGCTCGGGCCGAAACCGCAGCCGATCGCGCCGAAATCGCACGTCCAGATCAGCGCGGTGGGCGCCTCGTGCCGCATGAAGCAGATGGGCCACACCGTGAAGTGGCCGCCATCGACCACGATCGTCCGGTCGGGCGGCAGCAGCTCGTCGAGTCGCTCGGTGAGGGTCCGCGGATCAAGCTCTCCCGGCCGCGACACGTCGACGTAGCTGATCCGGTCCGGGGCATCTGGCAGGTGCCGCGGCGGCTCCAGTGGTCGTGCCTCGAAGCGCGCGAGCAGCTCCTCAGCGACGCGGGCGGCGTCGCCGCAGACGCTGACGTCGGCCCGATTGAAACGTCCGATCGCGTGCGGATCGGCGTCGACGTGCACGAGCGTCGCGCCATGTAGATAGGTGTCGGCACGGGTCTGCAAGTGGTTGAGGCTCGCGCCGATGGCAATGATGCAATCGGCACCGTGAATGGTCGCGCGAGCAGCCGCGTGGGAGAAGCCACCGAAGATGCCGAGATTCGCGGGCGATCCCTCGAACAGCCCGACCGCCCTGACGGACGTTGCAAGGTACGCCCCGCACGCGTCTGCAAGTGCACCCAGCTGGAGCACCGCCTCGGGCGCCGCTGCGCCGCGACCGGCGAGGATCACGATGCGCTTCGCCGATCGGAGGACACGCTCGACCTCGTCGATGTCACCTCGCTCGGGTCGGCCGCCATCCGGACTGCTCTCCTCGGCATCCGCCAGCGCGCGCCGGGGTGCCGCCGTGCTCGATGCGCCGGCTGCGGGCTCCATCGGGCTTGGCGCGACTTCGACGCCGAACGGGATGATGAGCGCGACGGGCAGCCGCTGCTCGGCCGCCATGGCGTGCGCCCTCGCCGTGTCGCTGGAGGCGCTGCGCGCGCTCACCCTCACGATCGGCACCCCGATCGTCGCGAGGATCATGTCGGGCGTCAGCCCCTGCACGCCGACCTCAAACGGCGCCTGCCTCGGTGGCACGCCAGTCGTGTCGGCCATGATCATGACCTGCGGGCTTCGCGCGAGCACGGCGGTTCGCAGCGCCGTGACGGCGTTGGTGAAGCCCGGGCCGTGCGTGACGCTGCTCCAGCCGACACGATCGGAGGCTCGCGCGTATCCATCCGCGGCGCCGATCGCCCCGTTCTCGTGACGAAGATGATGCAGGCGCGCGCCCCGATCGCCGAGGTGATGCACGACGCGCAGATTGGTGCCGCCCATCAGGGTGAAGACGTCGTCGGCGCCAAGGTCCCGCGCGGCCGCCGCCACGGCCTCGGCAACGGTCGTCGCTCGCGTCGCCCCGGCCACGTGCTCGGACGTCACCGCGCCGTTCGCCGTCATGCCGCCTGACCGCTCCCCGCGTCGCCGCCGGCGCGCGACGAGCTGGCGGCGCTCGCCTCGGCGATCAGCGTCGCAACCCGGGTGCGCAGTTCGGCGAAGCGGGGCAGCGCCTTCGTCTTCACTTGGCTGCGCGGCCTCGGCAGATCAACGTCGATCACCTCCGTGACCACCGTCGGCCGGCCCGACATCACGACCACCCGGTCGCCGAGGTACACGGCCTCGTCGATGTCGTGCGTCACGAGCATGACGGTGAGGCCGGCATCCTGCCGAACGCGCAACGTCAGGTCTTCGAGGTCGGCGCGAGTCTGCGCATCCACCGACGCGAACGGCTCGTCCATGATGAGGAACTCCGGCTTATAGGCGAGTGCCCTCGCGATCGCGACGCGCTGCTGCATGCCCCCCGAAAGCTGCCACGGATAGCTGTCGGCGAATCCATCGAGACCGACCTCGTGCAGGGCGTCCGCCACGACCTTTCGTCGCTCCCGACGGTCCTTGATGGTGTTCTCGAGCGGGAGGGCGACATTGCGCTCGACCTTCGACCAGGGCATGAGTGAACGGCTGTAGTCCTGAAAGACGCACGCGACCTCCGGCGGCGGCGAGTCGATCATCTTGCCCGTACGCGTGAGCATGACCTTGCCGCTCGTGCGCGGGAGCAGGCCCGCGAGGCAGCGAAGCAGCGTGGTCTTGCCCGCGCCCGACGGCCCGACGACGGTGACGAATTCCCCCGCCTCGACCTGGAAGGAAACGTCGCGCAATACTTCGAGGGATTGCCCGTTCGAAATGTACGACTTCTGCAAATGCTCGACAGTCAGCATGGTTACTCTCCCGAATCTTGCTTGTACCAGCGAAGCATTCTTCGCTCGACCAAAATGAATAGTCCGTTGATGAGGACGCCGAGGATTCCCAGCAGCAACATGCCCGACCACATCAGGGTCACGTGGAAGTTCTGCTGCGCCTGCAGCGTCACGTAGCCGATGCCGTTCGTCGCGGCGACGAGCTCGGTGACGACCATCATCACGAACGCGACGCTCAACGCGATCCGCATGCCCGCGAGGATCTGCGGCCCGGCCGCCGGCAGCTGCACGTTCAGGAGCCGCTGCTTGCGCGTCAGGCGGTACGTACCGCACACGTCCTCGAGCACGAGATCGACGTTGCGAACACCGTCGATCGTGTTGAGCATGACGGGAAAGACCGTCACGAAGGCGATGAGCGCGATCTTCGGGGTGTCGCCGATGCCCATGAGCACGATGCTCACCGGCACGAGCGCGGTCGCCGGAAGGGCACGGCCGAACTGCAACACCGGGTTGAGCGCCCTCGCCACGAGCGGCTGCCGGCCGAGGACGGCACCGAGGCCGACGCCGATCACCAGCGCGATGGCGAAGCCGGCGAACATCCGCAGCAGGCTGGGAAAGACATCCGTCACGACCCTCGTGAGGAGCCAATCCTCGCCGAGCCTGACCATGATGTCGCGCAGCGGCGGAAAGAAGGGGGAGGTGCTGCCGAGCGACACCACCCACCAGGCGACGAGGATTGCGATGGGCACGATGACCGAGATGAGCACTCGATTCACCTGGCGGCCGAGCTTCAGCGGCGCGGCGGTCGTTGCAGTGGTCACGATCACTTCTCCCTATACGACGCGTGCCAGTGGAGCATTCGGCGCTCGGTGCGCTCCAGCACGACGTTGATGAGCACGCCGACCAGGCCGACGATGCCGACGAGCGCGTACATCTCGGGGTAGACGCCGTTCGTGGCGTACACCGCGATGTCGCGCCCGAGGCCCTCCACCGTCGTAATGATCTGGACCGCCACGACGACGACGAGCGCGTGGGATGCGGCGATGCGCAGGCCGGTCGCCATGAACGGCGAGACGGCGGGCAACACGATGTTGCGCAGCTGCTGCCTTCTCGTGAGCCCGAACACGCGGCCGGTGTCCTTCAGGATCGGCGAGACGCCGACGACGCCGTAGTACGTCTGGTAGAGCATCGGCCAGATGGTGCCGACCGCAGCGAGCACATACGCCGTTTCGGGCTTCGCCCCCATCACGAGGATCAGGATGGGCAAGTACACGACCGCGGGGATGAACCGCAAGAAGTCGAGTACGTAGTGCAGTAACCGGTAGAGCAGCGGAATCGCACCGACCGCCACACCGAGCGCGACGCCCCCGACGACGCCGACGATGAGCCCGATCGCGAGCTGCTGGACCGTCGCGACGAAGCTCACCCAGAACGTGCCCGTGAGCATGAGCTGCACGGCGGCCCCGAAGGTCACCGAGAACGGCGGCACCTCTGGCGGGAAGAAGCCCACTCGGCTCAGGACCTCTTGCAGCGCGATGATCGCGGCCGTCGTCACCCACGGCAGCGCCACGAGGAACCACGGTCGCTCCCGGAGGAGCACGGCCGGCCGGTTCCCGGGCGCCGGGCCCCCATCTTCCGGCCCGCGCTTTCGAACGTCGCCGTTCGGTGGCGAGGTGACGGCCGTCATGGCGCGACGATCTCGTCGATCTCGGGGGCTGAATCGAGCACGCCGTACTTCTCGAGGAACCCGGCCTCGGCCTCGACGGAGGCGACGTCGATCTCGGCGGAATACAGAGGAAGCGGCGCGCTTTCCATCAGCTCGGCGTCGACGCCCGTCTGCTCGACGATCTGCGCTCGCGTCTCCTCAGGATGCTCGTTGGCATACTCGGAAGACCGTTCGAGCGCTGCTCGCCATCGCTCGACGATGCCGGGGTTGTCGGCGATGAACTGCTCCGACATGTAAAACACGGTGAAGCCCGCCTCGGGGTTGTCGAAGGCGACGGCGGCCGAGTCGCCGATGTCGCGGAAGCCGTCCTGCCGAAGGCTCGTGGCGAACGGCTGCGCCGTGCTGATGGCGTCGACTTCGCCCTGCCGAAGCGCCGTCACCGCGTCGGCGAACGGCAGCTGCACGAGCTGGACGGCGTCGGGGTCTCCCCCGTCTTTCTCGACCGCCTCGCGCAGCCAGAACTCCCAGCAGCACGACAGCGAGTTGACGGCGACTGTCTTGCCCTCGAGGTCGGAGAACGTCTCAATGTCGCTGTCGCCCGCGACCATGGTCTGGTACTGCGTGCCTGCAGGGTCCTCGCGGTCGTTGACCGAACCCGACACGATCTGCACGGGAATCCCCTCGGCGACCGCGCTGATCGCCGGGGAGACGGCGCCGAGCGCCACGTGCATCTGCCCGTTGATGAGCTGCGAGATGGCTCCAGAGCCGGTGGCGGAGTAGTCGATCGTGACGTCGAGCCCCTCCTCCTCGAAGAAGCCCTGTTCCACGCCGAGCAACAGCGCGGTCGACGACTGCGATGCGGCGACGCCCGCAGTGATCTCCACCGTGCCATCACCGCCTTCACCGGCGTCGCCGCCGTCACCCGCGCATCCGGTCATCACGAGTGCGGTCAATGCCACCAGTGCACCCGCAGTCGTCAGTCGATGTTTCTTCGCATTCCAGGACATTGTCGTCCTCCAATTCGCGTCGTCGATTCCGGCCCTCGTCGGCCGAAATTCGATGGAGATGTGCGCCGCTGCGGCTGGGCACCTGAATCAGCTGGTCTTTGCTGAGGGTCCACGAGCAACAGCGCGGTGTTGAGTCATCGTCGTGTGCTGTTTTTGGGGGGTCGGCCCTGCGGGTCTTCGTTGACTGGTGGGGTTCCAGGGCCGGATGGTCGGGGAGGCGGCTCAGGAACCGGCCACGAGCGACCTCGCCGCCTGCTGGGCGTCGTAGTCGTAGAGCCAGAGCCGCAGCCCCTTCGAGCCACGGATCTCGTCATCGCGCTGCCCGAGGTCGTCGTAGCCGGAGTCGTAGCGGCGGCCGTTGTCGCGCGCGCCGCGCTGCACCGCGGTCGTGCGCTCGCGCCGGAGCCGCTCGTAGCGCTCGAGTGCGGACTCGACCGCCGTCGGTTCGGCGGCGCTGAGCACTTCTGCGAGCACCATCGCGTCCTCGACGGCCTGGTTGGCGCCCTGGCCCAGGTGGGGGAGCATGGCGTGCGCCGCGTCACCGAGCAGGGTGACGCGACCCGACGTCCACGTCGGCAGCGGCTCGCGGTCATAGAGCCCCCACCAGAAGGTGGACTGCACGGCGTCGAGCAGGCGTCCGACCCGTGGGTCCCACCCCGCGAAGTCGGCGCGGAGCCGATCCACATCGCCCACCGCCGACCACGACTCCTTCAGCCGCTCGTGGCTCGGGACGAAACCGACGTAGTTGATCAGCTCGCCGCCCCGCACCGGGTAGGTGAGGAAGTGCTTGCCCTCTCCCATCCAGAGCTGCCCGACGCCGCGCGGCCACTCGGGCAGGTCGCTCGCCGGCACGAGCCCGCGGTAGGCGATCGAACCGCTCGGGGTCGGGCTCGGCAGGCCGGGAACGACGGCCTGGCGCACCACCGAGTGGATGCCGTCGGCCCCGATCACGAGGTCGGCGCGCTCCTTGCGCGCCTCGGCGAAGCGGAGCGTCACGTCGGTCGCCGTCTGCTCGAGTGACTCGAGGCGGTGGCCGGTGCGAAGTCGCTCGCGACCAAGCGCCGTCGCGAGCACGTCGACGAGGTCGGCGCGGTGGAGGCCGAGCGTGAAGTACTGACCGGAGCTGTCGGCGGTGGTCATCTCGCCGATGGGCTCGCCGTCGGCGCGGAAGTAGCTCGAGCCGTCAGCATACCGCGCAGCGACGGCTTCAATCGCGCCGCGGAGCCCGAGTCGCTCATACATGCGTAGGCCGTTCGGGGCAACGCCGATGCCGGCCCCGACCTCGCCGATTGCACGGGCCTGCTCGTAGACCGTGACCTCGTGACCGGCCTGGCTCAGCGCGATCCCGGCCGAGAGGCCGCCGATGCCGGCCCCGATGATGGCGACCTTCATTGGCGCTGCCATGCCTTCATCCATTCGCATACCGAATCCTGTTCGCTTCTTAGAATAGTTGGGCGGTCAGAGCCGCGCAACGACGGGAGAGACGTGGTGGACAGTGAGTTGGAAGAGAGCATGGGCGGCCTCGCGAAGGGCCTCGCGATCGTCGAGAGCTTCGACCGGGACCATCCGCGCCTCACAGTCACGGAGGCCGCGAACCTCACCGGCCTCACCCCGCCCGCGGCTCGGCGATGCATGCGCACCCTCGAGTCGCTCGGGTACCTGAGCTATGACGGAAAGTTCTTCCGGCCAACGCCCCGCGTCGCCCGCCTCGTCACCGCGTACACCGATACAGATTCCCTTCCCCGTCTCGCGGCCCCGCTCTTGGTTGAGCTGCGCGACGAGTTCGGCGAATCCACGTCGCTCTCCGTACTCGACGGCAACGAGGTCTTGTTCATCGGCCGCGCCGAGGGGCAGCACCTGGTCAAGACCGGCCAGCGCGTCGGGGGCCGACTCCCGGCGGCACACTCTGCGGCTGGGCGCGTCCTGATGGGGGACCTCGCTCACGATGTCCTCACGGAGGTCATCGAGGCGAGCGCCGGCGGGACGACGACGGAGAAGGCGCTGCGCGGTGCCGACGCGCTCGCGGCAGAGGTGCGCGACGTCGCCGTGCGCGGGTACAGCGTCACCGATGAGGAAGTCGAGATCGGCCTCCGCGCGGTCGCCGTGCCCGTGCGCGACCCGGGCGGTCTCATCGTCGCGTCGCTCTCGATCAGCGCCCTCAGCGCCCGCGCGAGCGTCGAGCGACTCGTCGACGCGTTCGTGCCCGCCCTCGCGCTGCGGGCGTCGAAGCTCGGTCGCATGCTGTGACTCCATCGCCTCAGGCGGCTTCCGCGGCGTGCTCGACCACGTCGTAGTCGTAGATCCACTTGCGGAACTCGACGTGCGCGCGCATCTCTGCGTCCCGGACCTCGAGATCCTCGTAGGCCGAGTCGTACCGCAGCCCGTTCGCCCGCGCCCCGCGCTGCACCTCGCCGACCCGGTCGCGGCGGAGCCGCTCGTACACCTGCAGGCGCGCGGGAGCGTCAGCTGCCGTGGCGTCGGCAAGCACGGTCGCGAGCGCCATGCCGTCCTCCATGGCTTGGTTCGCGCCCTGCCCGAGATGAGGCAGCATCGGATGCGCCGCGTCACCGAGCAGCGTGAGCCGGCCGGCCGTCCAGGTCGAGATGGGGTCGCGATCGTAGAGCCCCCAGCGCAGCGTCTCGGTCACGTGGCTCAGCAGCGTGCCGATGCGTTCATCCCATCCCGAGAACTCGCGCCGGAGCTGATCGGGATCGCCCGGCGCCGACCATGACTCACGCATCTCGGCGGCGGCCGGAACGAACGCGACGTAGTTGACGAGCTCGCCGCGGCGCACGGGGAAGGTGAGGAAGTGGCGGCCTTCGCCGAGCCACATGTGCCACGCGTCATCCGGCCAGTCGGGTACGAGCCGGTGCGGCACGAGGCCGCGGTAGGCGACCGATCCCGAGAACACCGGGGTCGCCGGCGGCACGACCTGCTCGCGGAGCGCGGAGTGGATACCGTCGGCGCCGATGACGACGTCGGCATCCGCTTCGCTGCCGTCTTCGAACTCGAGACGCGCGCCACCGTCGGTCTGCGTGAGGCCGACGCATCGGTGCCCGGTGCGCACGACACCCTCGGGGAGCTGCCCCGCAAGGAGTTCGACGAGATCGGCGCGGTGCATGCCGAACACGGCGTTCCAGCCGGCCGAATCGGTGACCTGCACCGTCGCGATCTCCGTTCCGTTGTCACGGTGGTACCGAGAGGCGTGGCCGACGCGAACGCCGACGCGCTCGACCGCGCCGCTTACGCCGATACGTTCGAGTTGACGGACGCCGTTCGGCGTGAGAAACACGCCGGCACCGATCTCGCCGAGCGCACGGGCCTGTTCGAAGACCGTCACGGGGATTTCGTTGCGTAAGAGGGCGTTCGCCGTGAATAGGCCGGCGATGCCGCCGCCGACGATGGCGACGCGTGGCGCGCTGCGATGCATCTTGCGACTCCCTTCGTCCCGGCCCGCTACACCGTGACCGGTGCCGCGTCGCCGCGGCGCTCGGTCCGGACGACGTCCGCGTACGGCGAGGGTGCGACCGTTGCGCGGACATGCAGTTGCTGGTGCCGCTCGACCTGTGGCTTACGCGAGCCCCCGTCGGGTTCGCCCCAGACGATGACGACCTCGTCGCCGATGTTGACGCGATCGGCGTCGACCATGGCGAGCGACAGGAGCTTGCGCTCGTTGATCGTGTAGCCGGTCTTCGTTGCCAGGCCGATGCGGTTGCCGTCGGCGTCGAGCACCTCGTCGCGATGCATGAGGTTGCCGTAATCGGCGACGGGCAGCTCGAGGAATTTGTACGGAACGCCGGGGGTGAGCAGCGATCCGTAGACTTTGAGTACGTCATCGGGGTTCCACACGAGCGAGACCTTGGCCTTCTGCGGCTGGTCGGCCAGCGCTTCGAGGGCGTCGCGGCCGATGAAGTCGTGGTCGAACGACACGAGCTTGCCGTACCCCATGTCGTACGGCGTCACGTAGTAGCCCTCGATGCTG
This sequence comes from Pseudoclavibacter endophyticus, assembly GCF_008831085.1. NCBI lineage: Bacteria > Bacillati > Actinomycetota > Actinomycetes > Micrococcales > Microbacteriaceae > Pseudoclavibacter > Pseudoclavibacter endophyticus. The sequence continues at coordinate 74,349 of NZ_WBJY01000002.1, read as the reverse complement.
TCGGGGGTGAAGCTGCCGGCCAGTTGGAAGCGCGCCTCCCATGCCGTGTCGGGGAGCCACTCGCGGTAGGGGCGCAAAGCCTCGCCCGTGTAGACGGCCGGCAACGGGTACGCCATCCAACCGCCCTCGAAGCTCGCGCTGTAGTAGGTCTTCGTGCCGCCCTGCAGCAGGCCGCGCGGCGTGCCGGCGTCGAGGATCGCCTGTCGCACGATGTCGCGCTGCTCGTACGGGCCGGAAATCTCGACTCCCCGGTATCCCGACATGCTGTGGCCGAGCACCAGCACCTCGACGCCCGCCACGGTCACGGTGGCCGTGCGGAAGAAGCCGAGCTGCAGCGGGGCCTCGTCGATGACCGCATCGAAGATCGATAGCGCCTCGGGCCCGGCGAGCTGATAGCGGAACTTCGTGCGCGCCCCGGTCGGGTTGTCCGACGTGTTGTCGTCTCGCGTGATCGCGACGTCCCATTCGCCCGCCTCGGCTTGGAACTGCACCCAATTGAGCAGCGGCGAACTGCTGACGAGCTCGAAACTGCCGTCGGCGAGGGCGTAGAGGATGCAGTCACCGATCATGTGACCATCCGGGGTGCATCCGATGTACTGCTTGGCGCGCCCCGGCTCCAGAGTCTTCAGGCTGTTGATGCCCACGTAGTTCAGCAGCGCGAAGGCGTCGGGGCCGCTCACGAACAGTTCCGGCATGTGATGCGACTGGTCGAAGAGGACCGCGCTCTCGCGCCATGCGCGCTGCTCGTCACGCCAGTTCGTGAACTCTGGCCGAACCGGCGTCAAGTCCTGACGCCCCCGGCTGTGGGCTCCGGGCGAATCATTGTAGAGATACGAAACCAGGTCGGGCGTCGCCTCGATGAAGCCCTGCAGCGAGCGGGCCGTGGACTGAACGCTCATTCGCGCTCCTCTCACCTCATCGTTGAGATTTCGGATACCGGACCAATTGTCCGTATAGCGTTCATTTTGCGCCTCCTCGTTGGGCTTGTCAAGACGCATCGCAAATCGCGACAGCTGGCGCGATCGAGACCGCGGCGCTCGGCACCCTCGCCCCATTTCAGGCGGACCTACGATGCTCAGCACACGGAGCTACTTTCGTTTGAGAGGTGGCCAGGTCGGCACGAGGAGCTTCGAACTGAGCATTGACAGGCACCAAGACGCGAACCTAGGGTTTCGTCCGTACCCCCACAGACTTCGGCGAGGCATCGACGCTCACGCCGGTTCGGAACTCGCAGGGAGGCGCGTCATGACAGAAACTACGTTCATTCCGCATGTGATCGGGAGTGACGAGCGCGAGGCCAGTGACGGTCGGAGCTTCGACAACATCGATCCGTGGACGCAGCGCGCGGTTGCCAGTGTTGCCCGCGGCGGACCGGTCGACGCGGCGGCCGCCATGGCGGCGGCGCGAGCCGCGTTCGACGACGGCCCCTGGCCGCTGATGAGCGAACGCGAGCGCGGCGTCCTGCTGCACCGGTTCGCCGACGTCATGGCGTCGCACGCGGAGGACCTCGCACTGGCCGACGCGCACGACATGGGCCGGCCCATCGCAGCGATGCGCACGTTCGACGTGCCGAGGGCGATCGGCATGATCCGATTCTTCGCCGACCACCTCGCGTTGGCGACGGCCGACACGTACCCGATGGGCCCGGCGTTCCACGCCTTCACGGCCTATCGACCGGCCGGCGTGGTTGTCGCGATCTCGCCGTGGAACCATCCGCTCATGCTGGGCGTCTGGAAGATCGCCGCCGCCCTCACCTGGGGCAACACTGTCGTGTGGAAACCGGCAGAGGACAGTCCCACCTCGGCCTCTCTCGTCGGGGCCTACGCGCTCGAGGCGGGCATCCCCGCTGGCGCGCTCAACGTGGTGCAGGGGCGTGGCTCGGAGATCGGCGACGCGCTGACCTCATCGGCCGGCGCCGACCGCATCACGTTCACCGGCTCGACCGCGACCGGACGGCGTGTTGCCGAGATCGCGGCGAAGCAGCTCGTCCCCGTGACGCTCGAGCTCGGGGGCAAGGGCGCGACGATCGTGCTGGACGACGCCGACCTCGAGCTCGCGGCGAGCACCGCGGCGCGCGCCGTCTTCAACAACACCGGCCAGGTGTGTCTCGCCGGCACCCGGGTGCTCGTTCACAACCGGGTCCGCGAGGCCTTCATGGCGCGATTCCAGGCGCACGCCGAGGCGCTCCGCGTCGGCGACCCCTTCGACGCGGCGACCGACCTCGGACCGCTCGCCTCGCAGCGGCAATTCGAACGGGTATCGGGGTACTTCGACCTCGCACACGACGAAGGCACGGTGCTGCTCGGCGGCCCCGGCGAGGGGTGGACGTTCACCCCGACCATCGTCACCGACCTCGACCGCAGGGGTCGGGTCTGGCGTGAGGAGGTGTTCGGGCCGATGGCGGCCGTCACCGGCTTCGACGACCTCGACGAGGCCGTCGCCGCCGCCAACGACACCGACTACGGGCTCACGGCCGTCGTGTTCACGGAGTCGACGCGCCTGGCGCACACGATCGCACGACGGCTCCGATCCGGCACCGTGTGGGTCAACTGCTACCAGGTCCGCGATCTGCGGGCTCCGATCGGCGGGCCGGGCTCCTCCGGCATCGGGCGCGAGGGCGGCGATTTCAGTCGCGAGTTCTTCACCGAGCCGCAAGCCGTCTTCCTGTCGACGTCGGTCGACGACGCTTGAGCCGCCCGCAACGAAGAGGAACCACTCATGCTCACAGCCCTCATGCGCGGTGTCGACCAGCCGGTCTCGATCGAAGAGGTCGAACCGCTGCCGGCCGGCCCAACAGACCTTGTCGTCGAGATCGAGGCATCCGGTGTGTGCCACAGCGACATTTCGGCGATGCGCGGCTATCTGGGTCTCGCCAACCCGACGATCATCGGCCACGAGGTCTCAGGAACCGTCCTCGAGGTCGGTACGGAGGTACGAGGCTTCACGCCGGGCGACCGAGTCATCGGCAGTCTCGTTCCGCAGTGCGGCTCGTGCTCCTGGTGTCTCAACGGTCAGACGCACCTCTGCGCGACGACTATGAGCGTCCGCGAACGCGTGCGCGCCCGCACCTCGGACGGGCTGCCCGTCACCGCCATGCTCGGCCTCGGTGCCTTCGCCGAGCGCATGACGATCGACCAGCAGCTCGCGGTGAAGGTGAACTCGGACTTGCCCTCCGATCAGCTCGCCCTCATCGGCTGCGGTATTGCGACGGGGGCCGGTGCGGCGATGTTCACCGCGGGGGTGCGCCCCGGCAGCTCAGTCGCCGTCGTTGGCTGCGGCGGCGTCGGGCAGGCGGCGGTGCAGGGCGCGCGCATCGCGGGGGCGGCGCAGATCATCGCCGTCGACCCGATCTCCCTCAAGCGTGAGCACGCCCTGCGGAACGGTGCCACCCACGTCGTCGACCCGGCCGCCGGCGGCACCCCCGAGCAGGTGCGCGCCCTGACGCACGGTCGCGGCGTCGACGTCGCCATTGAGGTGGTCGGCATCCAGGCCACGGTCCTCGACGCGTACCACAGCGCCCGCCGAGGGGGCACGGTGGCGACGGTCGGCATCCCAGCGCCGGACACCACGATCAGCCTGCCCGCCACCGATTTCTTCCGCGCAGAGAAACGGGTCGTCGGCTCGTACTACGGATCCACGCAGGTGCGCACCGACTTCCAGAAGTTCGCCGACCTCATCGAGGCCGGACGCTTCGACGCGGAGAGCATGATCACGCACCACTACCGGCTGCCGGACGTGCAGCAAGCGTTCGACGATCTCGAGGCCGGCGGCGTCGTGCGTGGCGTCATCCGCCATGACTGAGCGCGCTCCCCGACCGCAACGAAACCGTTCGCAGCAGCGATTTCAGCCGCTCAGCCTCCTCGGCGTCGAGCGGCGAGCACAGTTCGCGGTGCACCGTTTCGGCGCGTGGCGTCAGATCCGCGAGCGCGCCGTGCGCCGCGGGCGCCAGGCAGACGACGTTGCGCCGCCGGTCGCGTTCGTCCGGTGTCACGACCACGATGTCCTGACGCCGGAGTCTCGAGATCACGTCGGCCGCGGTCGACGTGTCGAGCGACGCGAGCGAGCTGACCGTCTTCTGATCGAGCGCCCGGCCGGCGAGCGCGCACATGACGGCGTACTGCGTCGGAGTCGCGGCCCCGCCGACATGCGCCGACCAAAGGCGCTGATGCCGTTGCTCGGCCCGACGCAGCAAGTGGGTGGCCGTGGTCGGCAACGGCAGCACTCCTGCGCCGGGGTTCGCCGGCGGTTCCGCTCGAAGCTTCGGGGCGTCGGCGTACGCGACGGTCGCGAGCAGCCGTATGAGGTCGTCGCGCACCGCCTCGTCGAGATCCCGCAGCAGGCGCTCCTGCACGCTCCGCACCTGCTCGGTGATCACGTGCAAGCCCACCTGAGCCGGCGGCGTCAGCGTGAGCGCCCGTCGCCGTCCATCGTGGGTGGCCCGGCCGCGTTCGATCCAGCTGTTGGCCTCCAGTCGGGAGATCACATCGGCCGAGGTCGACCGGTCGAGCGCCGCGAGTTGATCGACCATCGTACGCGGAGCATCCGGATACGCCGCGACGACCGTGAGGATGGCGTACTGGGCCCCCGTGATGCCGCTTCCGACGAGGTCGCTCCAGTGCAGCGTGTGCAACTGCTGCGTGCGGCGAAGCAGGTGACCGAGCGACGACGCGAGTGGCGAGGACAGCGGCTGCTCGACGCCCGACTGGAGGCTTTCCGGTGCCGGCACGACCGCCTCAACTTCCTCGAATCCGAATGCACGTTCCGACGAGCGTCGCGATCTCCCCTCAGACACGCGTCCATTTCCCGTCATTCCTCACAATGACAGACCCCCGCAATGAAAGGCAACGAAGCCATGAATCGCAACGCTCGAGGCGCCCTCAGCGCCATCGCCGTGGTCGCCGCGGCCGCGCTCGCTCTCACAGGATGCGCGCGCGGTCCCGCGGGTGACGACGGAACCAGCCCCGGCATCACCGACGACAGCATCACGCTGGGCATCACGACACCCCTCAGCGGCAACACGGCCGGCCAAGGTGTCTGCTCCGTCGCCGGCCTGGCCGCCTATTTCGGCGCCAAGAACGCCGAGGGCGGCATCGCCTTCGGGGATGGGAAGACGCGCACGGTCGAGATCGAGGCGCTCGATGACACCTACGACCCGCAGAAGGCGAAGGCCAATTACGACCAGCTCAAGGACAGCGTCTTCGCCATGACGGCCGGAATCGGCACGCCAACCAACCGCTCGTACCTGAGCGCCGCGATCGCCGACGAAGTGCCGCAGGTCCTGCTCATGTCGGGAGACCCGATCTTCAACGATCGGGAGGAAAGCCCATGGCAGCTCGGCTTCGTGCCCACGTACATCAACGAGGGCGCGGCATTCGGCGAGCAGCTCGCCGGCTCGAGTGATGACCACGAGGTCGCCGTGCTCTATCAGAACGATGACTACGGCCTCGGGTACCTGGAGGGGTTCAAGGAGGCCGTCGCCGACGCCGCCAACGTAGAAATCGTGCAGGAGCAGTCCTACGAGTCGACCGATATCTCTGTCGATGCGCAGGTGACGGAGATGGCCGCGACCGGCGCGGACGTCGTACTCGCCGCCGTGCCGATCAACCCGCTCATGATCGGGGCGATGCAGAAGGCGCAGAGCCTCGGTTGGATGCCCAGCTGGCTGTTGCCCTCCAACACGTCGAGCCCATCGGTGATTCTCGAGCCCGGCGGCGCGGAGAACTATCCCGGCGTGTATTCCGTGGCATTCGCCGTCCCGTTCGACGCCCCGGAGTACGCGGATGACCCGGAAGTGCAAGGCTTCCTCGCGAATCTGGAAGCGCACGGCGACTACGCCGATGTGCCGCCGTTTCCGCACTGCGCGTGGAGCTACATGATCGCCGCGACCCTCGACCAGGCGTTCCAAGACATGGGGCAGCCGACGCGCTCGTCGTTCATGGAGGCGTTGCGCTCGATCGATGACTTCCAAGCGCCGCTCATGCTGCCGGGCACCTCGATCAGCACGACGGAAGACGGCCAGCCCGCCGTCTCGTCGGTGGTGGTCCAGAAATACAACGGCTCGGGGTACGACACCGTCGAGTCGTGGGACGAGGGATGACCGGCGTGCAAGCGGCCCGTCGGCGAGGCGCCGTCGCGCTCCGGCCCATTCACTTGAGAGAGGAATTTCCACAATGAGTCACGAGACCCTGCAGGACGTCATCGACGGAACCACCGACTTGGTCGCCCATTTCCGTTCGTCGAAGATCGGCAAGCACGTCTATCCCGTCGTGCCCGCAGAATTCACGAACTGGATGAGCGAGCAGCTCGCGTGGCGCAACAGCGTCGCGCTGTTCGATCAGACCCACCACATGGACAACTTCTTTATCCAGGGCCCGGATGCGCTGAAGCTCGTCTCCGATACCGGCATCGGGTCGGTCGCGAACTTCGACATCGACCGTGCGAAGCAGTTCACGACGACCGCACCGAACGGGCGGGTGATCGGGGATGGGATCATGTTCCGCGAATCCGCCGACTCGTTCACGTTCGTCGGGCGTGCTCCGACCGTCAACTGGCTTTCGTATCAGGCGGAGGTCGGCGGGTATGACGTGGAGACGGTGATCGACCGCCGTTCGCCGTCTCGCCCCCGCGGCCCGGCCTCCCGGCGGCTGTTCCGGTTCGAGGTGCAGGGCCCGCTCGCCTGGCAGGTGCTCGAGAAGCTCCACGGCGCCGAGATCCCCGAATCGCGTTTCTTCCGCATGGGGCACATCTCGATCGATGGACTGCAGGTCCGCACGCTCCGCCACGGCGTCGCGGGACAGCCCGGCCTCGAGCTGTGGGGACCGTACGACGAGCACGACCGGGTGCGGGATGCGATTCTTGCGGCGGGCGCCGAGTTCGGCATGCTCAGCGTGGGTTCCCGGGCCTACCCGTCGGTGAGCGGAGAAGTCGGATGGATTCCCTCACCGCTTCCCGCGATCTACACGGGGGAGGAACTGGCCGATTACCGCCGCTGGCTTCGTGCCGACAGCTTCGAGGCGGTCGGATCGATCACGGGGAGTTTCGAGTCGGTCAACGTCGAGGACTACTACCTGACGCCGTGGGACCTCGGCTACGGACGCTTCGTCAAGTTCGACCACGACTTCCATGGCCGCGAAGCGCTCGAGCGGCTCGACACGGAGAGGCAGCGCGGCAAGGTCACCCTCGAGTGGAACGCCGAAGATCTCACCCGCGTGATGGGCACGCTGTTCGACCCAGCAGCGCCGACGTACAAGTTCTTCGACCTGCCCAATGCGACGTACGGCACGGCAAACTACGACGCCGTACGCAACACCGACGGCGATCTCGTGGGGTTCTCGACGTACACGTCGTACTCCTACAACGAACGGCGGGCCCTTTCGCTCGGCATCGTCGACGCGGACATCGAGATCGGCACCGAACTCGAGCTCGTGTGGGGGGAGCCCGGTGGCGGTCGCGACCTCGTCGTCATACCGCCGCACGAGCAGACGACGATTCGGGCGGTCGTTCGGCCGGCGCCCTACTCGGCCGACACCCGTCAGTCATATGAGGGCGGAGGCCGGTGGCGCAACGCTGCGCGGCGGTAGCACCGTCGCCAACGACCGCGGCCCGGCCGGTGCGAAACCGGCCGGGCCGCGGTCGTCGCGGGGCGTGCGACTAGCCGAAGGACTCGACGTTGTCGAAGCCCTGCCCGTTGTACTTCTGCACGATGACCGTCGAGACGGCGGGCTGGCCGTCTTCCGTCGTGTTGACCGACGTGCCATCCAGCATCAGCGGCGCCTGGAAGTCGCTGATCTGCATCAGGTGCTCCATGAAGTTCGCGCGCGTCGGCTCGGTCATGTTCTGGAATGCCTGCTCGAGCGTCGCGCCGATCATGTAGCTCCACATGCAGTGCGGGAACTGGGGCACACCGGCCTGATCGGTGTGCTCCTCGAGGTTCGTGAGGAACTCCTGCACGTCCTCATCCTCGGCGTATTCGGGCGAGGCGGGCGCCTTCGCGAACGCCACCGAGTAGACGCCGGGGAAGGTCTCCGCGCCGGCGGGCTCGAGGATGGCGCCCGGGCTCGACGTGTTGGATGGCTGGAACCAGCTGGGCGACCATCCGAGCTGCTTCGCCTGCTCCATCGCCGTGATCACAAGCGGGGTGATCGACATGGCGTTGAAGATGACGTCGGCGCCCGTTGCGGCGAGCTCGGTCATCTGCGCGTTGACGGTCGTGTCGGTGGCCTCGTAGGTCAGCTCGCCGACGATCTCGATGTTGTCGACTCCCTCGATCTCCTCCTTGAAGCCCTCGACGTAGCCCTCGCCGAAGTCGTCGTTCTGGGACAGGATCGCGACCTTGTGCTCCTCGCCCGAGTTCGCCAGCAGCTCGCCGAACGCGGCGCCCTCGTTCTGATAGATCGGCACGAAGCCGAGCTGCCAGGGGCTCGCCTCTCGGTCGCTGAAGATCGGGTCACCGGTCTGGACGAGCACCTGCGGCACCTCATCGCTGATCGCCGCCTCGAGCCACGCGCGGTTGGTCGGCGTGCCGAGGCCCGACGTCATCGCGAAGACGCTGTCCTTCAGCTGGTCGTAGTTGGCCTTCGCCTTCTGCGGGTCATAGGTGTCGTCGAGCGCTTCGATCTCCACCGTGCGCGTGTTGCCGTCACCGAAGGTGACGCCGCCCTCGGCGTTGACTGCACCGAAGTAGGCCCTGATGCCGTCCACGGTGCAGTTGCCGGGACCGGCCGTTCCGCCGCTGAGCGGCGTCGTGATGCCGAGGGTGATGCTCGTGTCGGTGATGCCGGGGCTCGCCTCGCCGCCCTCGCCGCCGCCGGCGGGTCCGCGCGCGCATCCGGTCAGCGCAAGCGCCGCCACGGCCGCGAGCGCGACGCCGTTGATGAACGTCTTCCGTCGCTTCGTGTGGTTCATGCTGGGTCTACCTTTCTGGGGTGGTGCCGTCTGACGGCGGGCGCGTCGATGCGCCGCCCTCATCCGAGGACGCAGTTGTCGATGACGATGATGGTGTGGATGCTGTCGGTTTGGCCAGGCCCGCGGCGCCCTCCGGACCGGTCGGCACGGCCGGCGGTGGAGCAGCGCCCGGTGCCCCGGGTCTCGAGCCGCCGCCGCGCCGGCGTGTGAGGCGTTTGATGAGGCGCGGCAGCGTGACGACGCCGCCCGGCAGCACGAACAGGACGACGAGCAGGATGATGCCCTGCAGCAGCGCCGTCGCGTTGGGGTTGATGGCGTTCGTGAGCTGCGGAACGAACACGTAGTAGGCACCACCGATCACGGAACCGACGATGCTGCCGGCTCCGCCGATGACCATCGCGGCGAGCAGCGTGATGGAGTGGTGGAACGCCATCGTCTCGGGCGACGTGTATTCGACGACGAACATGTAGAGGAAGCCGCTGAGGCCGCCGATGATCGACGCCACGGTGAACGCGAGCACCTTGTAGTTGTAGGGCGAGATGCCCATCGACTTGGCGACGTTCTCGTTGCCCTTCACGATCGCGAAGGCACGGCCGTACTTGCCCCGGACGAGGTTGCGGGTGAGGAGAAAGGCTGCCGCGCCGATGATGAGGACCACGTAGAGCTGCCACTGGTCCTTGTAGAGACCGGTCCAGTCAGGCGCCTGGCCGAAGCTCGCCGAGATGCCCTGCGACCCGCCCGTGAAGTCGCCCATTCGCTTGGCGAGGGGCAGGCCGATGATGGGCAGCGCGATCGTCACCATTGCGATGGCCAGGCCGCCGAGCCGTGCGGCGGGCAGGGCGATGAGCAGGCCGACGAGGCCGGGGATGATCATGCTCAGCAGGAACGTGATGACGATGTGCCAGCCCTGCTCTTCGCCATAGGCGGTGACGTAGGCGCCGAGGCCGAGGAAGAAGATCTGGCCGAGCGACACCTGGCCGGTGTAGCCCATGACGACGTTAAGACCGAGCACGGCGACGGCGAAGACCACAACGCGGGCGAGCGTCTGGTTGGCGAGCTCGGGCAGCATGAGCGGCAGAGCAAGTATGACGACCGCGACGACCGCGATGACGACGGGCGTGAACCACGGGCGCTTCGTGATGCCCTCGGCGTTCGCGATCGCGATCGCGCCGGTGTTGGTCTTCCGGGTTGTGTTGGACATCAGACGCGCACCACCGATTTCCGGCCGAAGAGGCCCTGTGGTCGAACGACGAGCACGACGAAGATGAGGATGAACGGCACCGCGATCTTGAGGTCGTGGCCGATGAATCCGACGTAGACCGCCGCGAGATTCTCGAGCACCCCGATGATCCAGGCCGCGACGACGACGCCCAACGGGCTCGACAGGCCGCCGAGGATGACGGCGGCGAGCGCGTAGACGAGCGCATTGTCCATCATGCCCGGCGTCAAGGTGAGCGACGGGGCGACGAGGGCTCCGGCCACGGCACCGAGGGCGGCCGCGATGCCCCATCCCGCCATGAGGAGACGCCCGACAGGCAGGCCCGACAGTGCCGCGGACTGGGGGTTGATCGACACGGCGCGCAGCGCGAGGCCGAACTTCGTGCCCATGAGCAGCAGTTGCAGCAGCAGCATGATCGCGACGATCGCCACGATCGTGCCGATCGAGCGCACGCTGAGGGCGGCGCCCGCGACATTGACGGTGTCGAGCGGGAAGAGCGAGGGCATCTGGTGGTTGTTGTACGACCAGATGAGCCCGCAGAAGCCCGTGATGAGGGTGAGCAGGCCGATCGTCGCGACGACGGCGGTGTCGGGTTCGCCGCCCTCGAATCGGCGCATGAGCCCGCGCTCGATGGCGGCGCCGATAACGAACGACAGCACCATCGAGATGATGATCGCCAGGATGAGGGGCACGCCGGTGCCCAGGAACCACCAGGCGAGGTAGGCCGAGAGCACGGCCATGCCGCCCTGTGCGAAGTTGATGAGCCCGGTGGCCTGATTGACGAGCACGATCGCGAGCGCGAGCGCCGCGTAGATCGAGCCGGTCGAGAGGCCGTCGACGACGAGCTGTATGAAGGTCCCCATCGGTCAGCCTCCCAGGTACGCGCGACGGATCTCGTCCATCGACTTGAGCTCTTCGGATGCCCCGGTCAGCACGCTGCGCCCCGTCTCGAGCACCGTGGCGGTGTCGACGAGGTCGAGCGCGAGGTTGGCGTTCTGCTCGACGACGAGCATGGCGATATCCGATTCCTGTCGCAGCCGGGCGATCGCCTGGTACACCGACTTCGCCGTGCCGGGCGCGAGCCCGAGCGACGCCTCGTCGAGCATCAGCAGCTTCGGCCGCGCCATGTAGGCGCGCGAGATCGCGAGCATCTGCTGCTCGCCGCCGGAGAGGGCCGAACCGGCCGACGTGTACCGGGCCTTGAGATTGGGAAACAGGTCGAGCAGGTAGTCGATGTCGCTGCTGACCTTCGCACGGTCCTTGCGCAGGTAGGCGCCGACCCGCAGATTCTCTTTCACGCTCAGCCCCGCGAACGTGCCGCGGCCCTCCGGCACGTGCGCGATACCGATTCCCGCGATGCGATCGGGGCCCATCCCCCGGATCTCGCGGCCTTCGAAGCGGATGGACCCACCCGCGCGCACCATGCCGCAGATCGCGCGCAGCGTCGTGGTCTTGCCGGCGCCGTTCGCGCCGAGGATGCCGACCGCGCCGCCATCGGGCACGGAGAGCGAGACGCCGTCGATGACCTGGACCGGGCCGTACGAGGCCGTGATGTTCTCGAGCTCAAGCAGCGTCATCGACCTCGTCCTTCCCGAGGTAGGCCTCGATCACCCGCGGGTCGGACTGTGCCTCGGCGGCGGTGCCCTCCATGAGCTTGGCGCCGTGGTCGAGCACGACGACGCGCTCGGTCAGGGCCGAGATAACGCCCATGTTGTGCTCGACGATGACCACGGTGATGTCGTCATTGTCGCGGATGCTGCGGACGGTTTCGATGAATTGCTGCACCTCGGAGTGGGGCAGGCCGGCCGCGGGCTCATCGAGGAGCAGCAGCCGCGGCTTCGACATGAGCGCCCGGCAGAGCTCCACAGCCTTGTGCAGGCCGTGCGAGAGCTCGTCGGCGGTGTTGTCGATGGCCCATCCGAGGCCCGTGCGCTCGAGGAGGGTCCCCGCCTCGGCGCGGAGCTTGCGCTCGCTGCGCCACGTGTGCGGCAGGCGGGCTGCCCACTCGACGGGCCCGCCCGGGAGCCTCGTGTGCGCCCCGAGCATGACGTTCTCGAGCACGGTCTCGCGAAGCTGCAGACCCGGATGCTGAAAGGTGCGCGCGAGACCGTGCTTCGCGAGGGTCGACGGCCGCACCCCCGCGACCTCGGCGTCGTCGATCGTGATCGAGCCGCTGTTCGGGCGGTAGTGACCGCTGATGCAGTTGAAGAGCGAGGTCTTGCCCGCGCCGTTCGGCCCGACGAGGCCGAAGATCTGGCCGGGCTCGACCTCGAATCCGACGTCGTGCAAGACCGTGATGCCGCCGAACCGCAGCGTCACGTCTCGCAGGGTCAGTCGCGCCGCCATTGAGCACCTTTCGGGAAACCGCAACAGTGCGGGTCCGGGGCGGCCGACCTTGGTCACCCCGGGCGGGTCAGAATCGGGTGATTCGTCGCACGGTACTTCATTGTCAACGATTTTGGCGCGAGTCCGTGTCGAACTCGAACATCGATGCCAATGCGTGACCGTGGTACGGCGGGATGCTCGCTCACGTTCGCGTGGCTCGCGGCGTTTTGCGGGCATCCGAGTAACAGGTCCTCAAGCTACGCGCCCCCCACGACACCGCGAGCACTTTCGTCCGTTGAACGGATAAATCACGGGCGCACCTGCCTAGGTTGAGGGCATGGCGAGAGGTTCAGCGGGGCGATCGGCCCTCCAGCAGCACCTGCGCGTGCTCGACGCGTTCGACGCGCTCAACCCGACGCGCACCCTGACGGAGATCACGCGGGTGACCGGGATGCCGCACTCGACCGCGCACCGCATCGTCGGCGAGCTCGTGCGCGAGCGGCTCCTCGAGCGCGGGCCGGAGCGCACCTACCGCCTCGGTCTGCGGCTGTGGGAATACGGGGCGCGAACGCCGGGCGTTGTGGGCCTGCGCGAGGCGGCGCAGCCGTGGATCGCCGCCGCGAACTCGCGACTCCGGCAACACGTGCAGCTCGGTGTGCGCGTCGACACCGACGTGCTGTTCATCGAGCGCATGTCGGCCAACGACAGCGTCGTCAACGCGTCGCTCGTCGGCGGTCGCGTGCCGCTTCACGCCTCGTCGAGCGGGCTCGTCCTGCTCGCATTCGGGCACCGCTCGATCGTTGAGGATGTCATCGCCACGGGCATGCGCCGGCTTACTCCGCACACCATCGTCGAGGAAGGCGAGCTGCGCCGGACGCTTCGGCGCATCCGGAACGATGGCTTCGGCGTGACACACGGACACATTCATCTCGAGTCGATGGGCGTCGCCGTGCCCGTGTACGGGGCCGACGGCGTCGTCAGCGCGAGCATGGGCGCCGTGGTCAAGAACACCGAGGGCACGCCGATGGCCGTCATCGAGATTCTGAACGTCGCCGCGGCCGGCATGACGCGCACGCTGCAGCAGCAGGGCGGGCAGCCGTCCCTCGGACCGCCCGGAAGCGGCAACGTCTCGCAGCGTTCGTGGGAGGTCATCGAGACGGTGCATCGGTCCCGCGCCGACCGGGCGTCGCGCGGAACGGCGGGGGGACGCTGAAGGCGCGCGGGCGGGCGTGACCGAGCACCACCGGGCACCACCGAGCGCAACCGAGCGCAACCGAGCGTGACCGAGCACCACCGAGCGCAACTTGCTGCGCCGGGGTGCTGCCGATTACCACGGGTGACTACCAAAACGGACGGGTGCTACCGAATGTTCGGTAGCACCCGTCCGTATTGGTAGCCATACCTCGGGCGGCGACGCGCGCCTCCGCCGGAGCGCCCGGCCCGGAGCGCCCTACAGCTTGCCGGTGGTGCGCCAGCCGCCCTGGTACTCGCCGCGCGCCGTCTCGGCGTACGGCACGGGGCTCACGATGGCGCGCACGGCGAGCTGCTCGTGCGGCTCGACCGTGGTCTTGCCCGACCCGCCGTCGGGCTCGCCCCAGACCACGCGGACCTCGGCGCCCTCCGGCACGTCACGGTGGACCGTCGCGAGCGACAGGCCGCGCTTCTCGTTGGCGGTCACGCCGGTGAAGAGCGAGAGGCCGATCGTGTTGTCATCGGCGTCGATGACGGCGTCGAAGTTCGACGAGCCGTAGTTCGCATTCGGAAGGTCGAAGAACTGGTACCCGGGACCTTCGCGGTCGATGACCGAGGTGAGGATCTTGGCGAGGTCTTCGTCGTTCCAGGCGAGCGTGACCTTCTTGCGCTGCTGCTCCGGGTCGAGCTTCTCGAGCGCGTCGCGGCCGATGAAGTCGTGGTCGAACTTCACGAACGAGCCGTAACCGAGCTCCCACGGGTTGAGGTAGTAGTCCTCGATGTCGTCCGAAACGAACGAGCCGGCGACCGCGTTGATCGCCTCGTAGCTCGTGACGGGCAGCCACTCGCGGTAGGCGCGCTCCGCCTCGCTCGAGTAGATAGCGGGGAGCGGCGAGGGGATCCAGCCCGACTCGAGCGTGTTCGACGAGTACGCGCGTGAACCGCAGGGCTCGATGCCGAACTCGGCGCCGGCCTCGAGCACGGCGTCGCGGATCTTGCCGTGCTGCTCGTACGGGCCCCAGATCTCGAGCCCGGGTGCGCCGGCCATCCCGTGGCGCAGCGTGTGCACGCGCTCACCGGCGATCGTCATCTCGCCCATGTGGAAGAACCGCACCTTCTCGACGGTGCCGCCGGCGAGCTTCTCGATGATGTCCCAGGCGCGGGGGCCCTGGATCTGGAAGCGGTAGTACTTGCGCGTTACGGCCTGGCCGTAGGGGCGCGAGGGCGAACGGTCGTCGTAGGTGAACTCGACGTTGTACCCGCCGGTCTCGGCGTGGAACTGCAACCAGTTGGCGCCGGGGGCGCGACCGACGTAGACGTAGTCGTTCTCGGCCTCGCGGAAGAGGATGCCGTCGCCGATGACGCCGCCGTTGGAGGCGGTCGGCACGAACTGCTTCGCGGTGTTGACGGGGAAGTTGGCGAACGAGTTGACGCCCGTGTCGCTCAGCAGCTTGAGTGCGTCGGGGCCCGACAGGAAGAAGTTGACCATGTGGTGGGTCTGGTCGTAGAGCACGGCCGTCTCGCGCCATGCCTTCTGCTCACGGCGCCAGTTCGAGAACTCCGCCGGAACCACCGGATAGATGTAGGTGCCGAGCCTCGAATTCCGAAGCAGTTCGACGGTGTTGCCGTGCTCGTCCAGCAGCTCTTGCAGGTTGTTTGCCATGCGTCTTCTCGACCTCCATGTCGCGATGCCCTCGAGCGGACGGGATCGTCCGCGTGCATCCTTTGCGAATCGTCGCCAAAATTGTATGCAGAATCTTGACCATTGCGCCAGGGGTGTGGAAGCCTGATCGCGACGTCGCTTGCCGCGAGAATGCCGCTTGCCGCGAGACAGGAGAGCCATGGCCGAGTTCACCCCTTCATTGCTTGTCGTGAGCGCCCACGCGGGCGACTTCGTGTGGCGCGCGGGCGGCGCGATCGCCAAGGCGGCGATGCGCGGCGAGCGCGCGACCGTCGTGTGCCTCAGCTACGGCGAGCGCGGCGAGTCGGCGAGCAAGTGGCTCGCCGGCAACTCCCTCGAAGAGATCAAGGCGATCCGCCGCGACGAGGCCACGGCCGCGGCGGCCGCACTCGGTGCCGAGATCGAGTTCCTCGACATGGGCGACTACCCGCTCGTCGAGACGCCCGAGGCCATGACGCGCCTCGTCGACGTCTTCCGCCGTGTGCAGCCGACGGTCGTGCTCACGCACACCCTGGCCGATCCGTACAACGGCGATCACCCCGCGGCGGCGCGCATGGCCCTGCAGGCGCGCGTGCTCGCGCAGGCGATCGGCGTGCCGAACGCCGACGGATCGGTGCCGACGAAGGACGAGATCATCGGGGCACCGCCCGTGTTCTTCTTCGAGCCGCACCAGCCCGAGCAGTGCGACTTCCGACCGAACCTGCTCCTCGACATCACCGATGCGTTCGAGCGCAAGCGCGCCGCCATGGAGTGCCTTCCGGCGCAGACCCACATGTGGGAGTACTACACGCAGCTCGCGATTCGTCGCGGCGTGCAGCTCAAGCGCAACGCCGGTCCGAACCTGGGCCTGCCGCACGACACGATGGGCGAGGCCTACGTGCGCTACTACCCCCAGGTCACCGAGGAGCTCTCGTGAGTGATCACGTGATCGTCACCGACATCGCGCGCGCCGACGCATCGACGGTGGAGGCCCTTGCCGAGTTCGGCGCCGCGACCGTGCACGAGGCGATGGGCCGTATCGGGTACGCGGGCCCGCGCATCCGCCCCATCCAGCAGGGAACGGCGATCTCCGGCAGCGCCGTCACGGTGCTCGCGGCGCCGGGCGACAACCTCCTGATCCACGCGGCCATTGAGCAGGCACAGCCGGGCGACGTGATCGTCGTCGTGCCGAAGGCGGAATCGCCCTACGGCTACATCGGCGACCTCATGGTGACGCAGATGCACGCACGGGGCGTGCGCGGGTATGTCACGACCGGCGGCGTCCGCGACACCGCCGAGCTGCGCGAGATGGGCTTCCCCGTCTGGACGGCGCACGTCTCCGCGGAGGGCACCGTGAAAGACACGCCCGGCTCGGTGAACGTGCCGGTCGTGCTCGACGGGGTCGTCGTGCACCCCGGCGATGTCGTCGTGGCCGACGACGACGGCGTCACGATCGTGCCCCGCGAGCGCGCCGACGCCGCGCTCGACGCCTCGCGTAGACGCGTGGCGAAAGAGGCCGGCGACCGCGAGGCCTACGCGGGCAGCGAGCTTTCGATGGACCGCAAGGGCCTGCGCTCGGTCATCGCCGATCTCGGCATCCGCACGCTCACGCAGGCCGAGTACGAGGCGGAGCGGCGGGGAGCGGCCACACCCTCATGACCGAGGCCGACGGCATCCCGTGCCTGCTCATGCGTGGCGGCACGTCGAAGGGCGCGTTCTTCCTGCCCGAGGACCTGCCCGCCGACCCGGCCGCGCGCGACGACCTGCTGCTCCGGATCATGGGCACGCCCGATGTCAAGCAGCTCGACGGCATCGGCGGCGCCACGACCCTGACCTCGAAGGTCGCGATCGTGCGGCCGAGCGACGAGGCTGGCATCGACCTCGACTACCTCTTCCTGCAGGTCGGCGTCGACGCCCCGACCGTTTCGGCGATGCAGACGTGCGGCAACATCCTCGCGGCGGTCGGTCCGTTCGGCATCGAGCGCGGCCTCGTTCCGGCGGATGCTCGCGAGACCACCCTGCGCATCCGCCTCAGCAATACCGGTGACGTCGCGACGGCGAGACTGCAGACGCCGGGGGGCGCCGTCACGTACGACGGTGACGCTTCGATCGACGGGGTTCCGGGCACCGCTGCCCCGGTCGAGCTCATGGTCGAGCGCGCCACTCCCCTGCTTCCGACGGGCAACGTCGTCGACGTGCTCGACCTCGGAGAACCGGGCCGCCAGCGAGTCACCATCATCGACATCGGCATGCCGGTCGTCCTGCTGCGCGCCGACGAGCTCGGACTCGACGGCACCGAGTCTCCAGAGCGCCTCGAGGCGAATGCCGATCTCGTTGCCCGCGTCGAACAGGTCCGCCTGCTCGCCGGTGGGGCATTCGGCCTCGGCGACGTGACCGAGCAGAGTGTGCCGAAGATGATCATCGTCTCGCCGCCCCGGCACGCCGGGGACGTGACCGCGCGGGCCTTCGTGCCGCACCGCGTCCACACCTCGATCGGCGTCCTCATGGCCGCCTCGGCCGCTGCGGCGACCCGCATACCGGGTACGGTTGCTCACGAGGTCGCCGGAGCCGATGGCAGGACCGCGCCGGCCACGGGCGCAGGGGCGGGAGACTGCGAGGGCGCCGGGCGCGACGTCGTCGTCGAGCACCCCGCCGGTTCGCTCGCCACCACGGTCTCCGTGACCCGCGACGACGACGGCACATGGCGCGGGGCGTCGACCTCCACGCGCACCGCGCGCAAACTGTTCGACGGCCGGGTGTTCGCCCGCTTGGCGCACCAGGACCGCTGACGCGCACGCCGAACCGTCGCCCACCACACACCACCGACCACGACGTCAGAGAGGACCATCGCATGGCCACCCCGGATCAGTTCGAGATCGCCCACCTGGGCGCCGTCGAACTCTTCACCCCCACGTTCGACGAGAGCCTGCACTTCTTCCGCGACCTGCTCGCGATGCGCGAGGTCGCCCGCATCGGCGACTCGTCATACCTGCGCTGCTGGGACGAGTATCAGCTCTACACGATCAAGCTCACCGCGTCGGAGACGAACGGCGTCGGCCGCACGCTGTTCCGCGCCTCGAGCGAGGAGGCGCTGCAGAACAGGGTCGCCGCAATCGAGGCGGCCGGTCTCGGCCGCGGGTGGCGCGAGCCAGAGGTCGGCATCGGCCGCTCGTACGAGTTCGAAGACCCCGACGGCCACACGATGGCCATCTACTACGACACCGAGCGCTACGTGCCGGACGACCAGGACCGACCGGCCCTCAAGAACCAGGCGTCGAAGTTCCCGGGCTACGGCGTCAACGCCCGCCGCATCGACCACATCAACTACCTCGCGTCCGACGTCGACGCGGCCGGCGAGTTCTGGCGCGACGTCATGCGCTCGCGCGAGTCAGAGCGGGTGCGCCTCGACAACGGCAGCATGGCGGCGTGGTGGTTCCGCTTCCACCAGAAGTCGTACGACGTCGTCTACTCCGACGACTGGTCGAAGCAGCGCGGTCGCTTCCACCACCTCGCGTTCTCGCCCGACACCCGCGAGGACATCCTCAAGGCCGCCGACATCTTCCTCGAGAACGGCGTCTACATCGAATACGGCCCCTACAAGCACGCCATCAACCAGACGTTCTTCCTGTACGTGTGGGAGCCCGGCGGCAACCGCATCGAGTTCGCCAACGCCGGCGCACGCCTGCTCGCCGACCCGGACTGGCCGGTCGTCGAGTGGAGCCAGGCCGAGCGCGCCCGCGGCCAGGCGTGGGGGATGAAGACCGTCGCGACGTTCCACACGCACGGCACCCCGTTCGTCGAAAACCAAGAGGAGATCGACCGCCAGGCGCTCGAGGGCAAGCACTAGGCGTATGGGGCCAGGTGGTTATTGACGCTGGCCCGAGCGACGGCTGCGGGAGGGCGTCCATCGTGTGGTGACGCGGCCATCTGATGGCAGGTCAGGAAGGAACCGCAGGAGGCGAGCCCGCCCGACCGTTGGCCCGAAGGGTCGCCAAGGCGGAGACGGTTGCATAGCCGCGCCATTCGAGGCTTGCGGCCGGGGAAGAGCTGGTGAAATCCACGTGCCATCCACCGTCGGCTTGCTGTCCGTCCTCCAAGCGATTCAGGTCGGCCGTGACGGCGACGGCGTCAGCAGGAGGCGGAGCCGTGGGCCGTCGACGTTCGCGACACTCTGGCCGCGAGTTCACCGCAGGACCGAGGTGCGCTCCATCGATCACTGTGGACGGTATCGCGATGAGCTCGCTCAGATCGAACCGCTGATCTCTCAACTCGCGGGCGGGTATGCCCAGCAGCGCGTGCGCTGCGCCCGGCCGCAACCTCAACCCCCAGGTGACGCCACCGCTCGTCGACGAAGCGATCGTCGCCGTGGTGTCCGCGCCGGCGAACACGAATCGCTCCTCGGACCACATGAGGTCCATGACTCCGTCGGGAAGGATGCGTCGACTGCCAGGTTCGGCCTCGACACGCGACAGCAACGCCCCAGTACGAGGAGCGCGCCGAGCCGTATAGCTGCCCATGTCTCGCCCCCCTTCGTTCGTGCCGCTTCTCGTTCACTCCGTGCACCAGTGTCCGGACGTGGACAACGTCATGGCCAGAAGGCACTAGGCGGCCCCAAGCCCGGCCGACACGGCGAAGGACAGGAACATGCCGATGATGACCGTGCCGTACAAGAAGGCCAGCACCGAGTTGATCGAGGCGAACACCCGCACCCGCGGGGCGACCAGCGAGAAGTCCGTACTCGAGTAGGCGGTCGCGAACTGCACGGCCACGAAGACGAAGTCGCTCATGCGGCGCTCGCTGCTCCGCAGCGCGCCGCCGTCGGCGTGCCGGGGCTCCGGGAAGCGCACCGCGTCGCGCAGGGCCCACTCGCGCAGATAGGTCGTCGTGAAGCTCGTCACCATCATGATCCAGCCCCCGATCAGACCCGCGAGCGCGCCCACGGCGAGCGTGAGGTCGGAGGTGAATTCCGGAGCCAGCACGAGGGCGACGACGCCCACGAGCGCGGCGAAAGCGGCCGACACGGGGAACGTGATCTCGTCACCGCCCAAGAGGTAGAGCGCGATCCGGCGCTGCGACGAGATGGCGGCCGAGTCGCTGGCGACGCGCCTGAGCGCGTCGCCCCGGTAGCGGCGGAAGACGACCAGTGTGAGGACGGCATAGCTGCTGCCGTAGACGAAGAGCATGGCGCCGATGAGGGCCAGCATCTCGAGCGACTCGGCATACGGCGACTCGACGCGCTTGAGAAGCTCGGCATCCGCGGCGGCGAGGTACGCGACCGTCCCAGCGCCCAGCAGCGCGCAGGTGAGCAGGAGGCAGAGGGCGTGACGCCACACGTCGATGGCGAGCCGCGGCGTCGTCGGCGCCTGTCCGGCCTGGCCGACCGCGGCCCCGACCTCGTCCCCCATGACTGCCCTCTTCCCTCGCCGACGACAAAGGCCCGATCGGTGCAGAACGAGTCTGCGCCGTGATCGGGCCCGTCGCGCGGTAGCTGAGGCGGGATTCGAACCCGCGACCTCACGATTATGAGTCGTGCGCTCTCACCAACTGAGCTACTCAGCCACGTGGCGCTATGAAACCGCGCCGTGACGATGCGGCGCTGGACGCTGCATCGTGGAGCCCCGAGTCAGGATTGAACTGACGACCCCTTCCTTACCATGGAAGTGCTCTACCACTGAGCTATCGGGGCGAGATGCTCCGCGGGCTTGTGGCCCGCAAAAGCACCGGACGAGCATAGCAGCTCTCGAAAGCGCGCTTGCACGTCGGTGGGTTCACGTTCCTGTGTCCTGCCGGACGCTAGGCCGACACCGACGAGTCGGCGCGAACGACGACGGTCTCGGGCGAGTTGTGCTCCTGCAGGTAGGCGTACGGGTCGACCTGCACGCCCTCGACGTGGATCTCGAGGTGCAGGTGCGCACCCGTCGACGACCCCGTGTTGCCGACCTTGCCGACCTCGTCGCCGACCTTGACCGTGTCGCCGACCTTGACCGGGATCGAGCCCGTGAGCAGGTGGCCGTAGAGCGATGTGATGCGCTCGCCATTGATGATGTGCTCGACCTCGACGTAGACGCCGAGACCACCGTTGTCGGTCTCGTGCACCGTGACGACGGTGCCGTCGGCGATCGAACCGATCGGCGTGCCCTCACCAGGGGTCATGTCGATGCCCTTGTGATCGCTCGAGCAGCCGGAGCAGGGGGCGTTGCGCGAGCCGAAGTAGTCGGAGATCACGACACCCTCGGGGAACGGCCACTGCACGGCCGCCATGGGATCGTTCCAGTACGTGCTCGGGTCTGGCCGTTGGATGCCGAACATCGTGTTGTAGGCCGTCGCGCTGCCCATCGTCGCGACCGCGTAGCCGGGCTCGCGACCGGAGTCGGCCGAGGCCGTCTCGACGTCGGCGGCGGCCGAGCCGACGCTCAGGGACTGCGCCCCGCCTGCGGCGCCGATAGCCGCGTCAGCCGCCTGCTGTGACTGCTGGTCGGAGTTGTTCGCGACAGCCGGAAGGGTCGTGGCGACAGCGACGGTCGCGGCGAAGCCGAGGGCCGTGAGGCCGGCCGTGCCGCGCAGCGCGGCGCCGCGGCGGGTGTTGCCGCCGCGGTCGCGCTTGACGCGCACGAGGGCACGCTTCGATCCCGTACGGACGGGAGCGATGTGCGTCAGCGCGGCCTGGTTGCGGCGAAAGCTCAGCGGAAGCTCGACATCGGCCTGCACGACGCCGTCTCCAGCCTCGGCGTCGGCCTCGAGGGCGGCGACGGGCGTGATCGCCGGCGTGACGGCAACGGCGGCGGGAACGACGACGGCCGGAAGCGTGCGGGCGTCGCCGACCTTGGCCGGCGCAGAGGGGGCGGATGCCGCCGCGGCGGTGGCCGTGGCGGTCGCCGGCGCGGCGGTGATGGCCGACGCAGCGGCGCGGCGGGCGGCGCGGCGCGTCAGCGGCGCCACCTCGGATGCGTCGCCACGGCCGTCGGACGATGGCGAGACCGCGGTCGATGGGGAGGTCACGGTCGATGGCGACGCGGCGGGAGAGGCCGCGGGCGTCGGCGTGACGGGGGTGGCCTCCGGAGCCGCGGGGCCCCGTTCAGCGGCACGCCGTGCGCGGCGGGAGGCGTAGGCGAGCGGAGCCGCGGCGGCATCGGCGTCGGTGCGCGCATGGGGCTCGGACCGGGCCGCGGGGGGCGACGCGGCAGTGCGGGCCGCGGACTCGGCGGCGAGCGCAGCGCGGCGTTCGGCTTCGCGGATCTCTCGACGTGTCATGGCGCCAGCGGGAGCTGCTGCCGTGCTCCGGGAGAGTTCCTGTTCCAAACCGATTCCTTTACTAACGAGGTGCGACTACGAAAGAATAACGGAAAGGTCACAGAACGGTCAAGGTTGCGTGCGTGTCGCCTGGGAACGGTGCGCACTCCCTGAGAAGTCGTGCGCCCGGTTCACTGCGTCGGTGCCCGTGGACCCTCATCGGCGGGCGCGAAGCCCGGAGCGATGAGCCGCCGGAACGAGTCCGCGATGCCCGGCGCCGTCGCGACCGTCAACGTGCGCCCCTCACGATCCGCGCCGTGCCCGACGCCGCGCCCGGAGACGACGGCACCCGATTCGCGGGCGATGAGGGCACCGCCCGCGTGATCCCACGGCCAGGTGCCCGACTCAAAGTAGGCGTCGAGCCGGCCGCACGCGACGGCGCACAGGTCGAGCGCCGCGGCGCCCATGCGCCGCAGGTCGCGGAACTCGCCGGCGATCTGCGCCCACGCGCTCGCCTGCCGGCGCCGGTCGGCCGCGTCGTAGCTGAACCCCGTGGCCACGAGTGATTGGCCGAGCTCGGTGACGGACGAGGCGCGGATGGGCTCGTCGTTTCTCGTCGCACCGCCGCCGGCGGTCGCCGTATAGGTCTCGCCGAGTGCGGGCGCGTGTACGACGGCCGCGAGGGTCGCGTAAGCCGCGGGCTCACTCGAGGGCTCGCCGACGACGGCCGCGATCGAGATCGCGTAGTTCGGGAAGCCGTAGAGGTAGTTGACGGTTCCGTCGATCGGATCGACGACCCAGACGATGCCGGTCGACGAGGCGGCGGGGTCAGTTTCTTCGCCGTAGAAGCCGTCGCCGGGGCGCAGCTCGGCCAGGCGATCTCGGATGAGAGCCTCGGACTCACGATCGGCGGCGGTCACGACGTCGACGGCCGAGGACTTCGTCGCCGCCACGGCGACCCCCTCCCTTCGGCGACGCATCACGAGCTCGCCTGCCTCGAGCGCGACGGTGCGCGCCGTCGCGGCGAGCTCCGCGAGGTCGACCGCCGGCAGCGAGGCGGGATCGGCGGCGGGTTCGGTCTCGCGGGGGCACGTCACGCGGCGAGCGTAGCAATGCCGGGCGATGTCACCGCGTCGGCCCTGTTCCCGCCGCACGAGACCCCGGGCACGCATCTGCATCCTTCTGTGTTTTTCTGTGGTTCTGTTGTTTTTTTCGCCCCCCGGACGTACGCTCTCGGCATCGCACGACGAGGGAGCCCTGCATGTACGCACCGGAACGGCAACGGCTCATCGCCGAGGTCGTCGCGAACCATGGGCGCGCATCCGTCGCCGACCTCGCCGAGCGCCTCGGCGTGACACCCGAGACCGTGCGGCGCGACCTCGACGCGCTCGAGACGACCGGCGCGCTGCGCCGCGTTCACGGCGGTGCTGTCGCCGCCGACCGCGATGCGACGACCGAGCGGCCCCTGGGCGAGCGCGAGGGCGAGCATCTGCGGCAGAAGCGCGCAGCGGCGGATGCCGCGATGCGCTTCATCCCGAGCAACGCGCGCTGCAGCGTGCTGCTCGACGCGGGCTCGACGACCGCCGTCATCGCCGAACGCCTCGCGGCGATGCCGGCCCGCAGCGTCGAGGGTCTGACCGTCATCTGCAACTCGTTCCAGATCATTCGACGTCTCGCGGCCCACCCGTCGATCGGCATCGTGACCCTCGGCGGACGCCTCCGCAGCGTCACGGGCGCCGCCGTCGGGCCCATCACGCTCGATCAGCTCGGCGCTCTCCGGCCGGACGTCGCGATCGTCGGCACCAACGGCATCAGTGCGGACTTCGGATGCTCCACCCCCGATCCCGATGAGGCGGCCGTCAAACGGGCCATGGTGCGGAGCGCCGCCCGCCGCATCATCGCCGCCGACTCGTCGAAGTTCGATGAAACCTCCTTCGTCAGGTTCGCGTCGCTCGACGACCTCGACGCGGTCGCGACCGACGAGGCTCCGACAGGCGATCTCGCGGCAGCGCTCGCGGTCGCGGGGGTCGAGGTCGTGACGCCATGATCGTGACGCTGACCGCCAATCCCGCCATCGACCGCACCGTCGTGATCGACGAGCCGCTGCGACGCGACGCCGTGCACCGCGCCAGCCGGACAAGTGATCAGGCGGGCGGCAAGGGCGTCAACGTCTCCCGCGCCCTGGTCGCATCCGGGGCTGCGACGGTCGCGGTCTTTCCGGCGGCGTCCGATGACCCGTTCACGCTCGCCGTGCGCGAGGAGGGTCTTCCCCACGTGGCCGTGCCGATCGCGGGCCGAGTGCGCACGAACATCGCAATCACCGAGCCCGACGGTACGACGACCAAGATCAACGAGCCCGGCCCGGAACTCGACGTCGTCGCGCGCGAGCGGCTCGTCGAGGCGATCGTCGAGGCGTGTCGCGGTGCGAGGTGGCTCGTGCTCGCCGGTTCGCTCCCGCCCGCCGCACCGCCGCTGCGGTATGCGCGCATCCTCGAGACGGTGCGCGCCCGCCTCGGCGACGGCGCCCCGCGTATCGCCGTCGACAGCTCGGGGCCTCCTCTGAGCGACTTGGTCCTCGGGGGCCTGCGCGTCGATCTCATCAAGCCGAACGCGCACGAACTCGCCGAGCTCCTCAACCGGGCGGACCACCTGACGAGCCGGAGCGACTGGCTCGAGGGCGACGCGCTCGAGGCCGACCTCGGAACGGCCGTCGACGCCGCCGGACGGGCGCTCGACCTCGGGTGCGGTGCAGTGCTGCTGACCCTCGGCGGGACGGGGGCCGTCTACGTCGACCGCGCCACGGCGCTCGTCGCGTCGCCCCCGCCGATCAGGGTCGCGTCGACCGTCGGCGCGGGCGACGCCTCACTCGCGGGCTTCCTCCTCGCGCACGGGGAAGGCGCCTCGCCCGCGGGCGCGCTCGCGCAGGCCGTCGCCCACGGCGCCGCGGCGGCATCGCTCCCGGGCTCGACGCTCCCGTCGCGCGCGCAGACCCATCCGGAGGCGGTGCGCGTCGAGGCGTGGTGCAGCCCGGTTCTCCCCGCCGACGACCAGGCGGTCGGCGGCTCCGCAACTCCCCGTTCCGACGCATCCGGCGTCGCCCAGTAGAGAGGTCAATGCCATGACCGACATGATCACCCCCGAGCTAGTCACCCTCGATCAGCATCACGGCGACGACAGCGCCGCCGTCATCCGGGCCCTCGCCGAACGCATCGTCGCGCACGGGCGCGCGACCGATGCCGAGGCGCTGTCCGCAGACGCCCTGGCCCGCGAGCAGAAAGATTCGACCGGCATCCCGGGCGGCATCGCCATCCCCCACTGCCGGTCGGCCGCCGTCACGCGCCCGACCCTCGCGATGTCGCGCCTGAGGCCCGGCGTCGACTTCGGCGCCGGCGACGGCCCGGCCGATCTCGTGTTCTTCATCGCCGCGCCCGAAGGGGCCGACGACGCGCACCTCGAGTTGCTTTCGAAGCTCGCGCGCTCCCTCATCCGACCCGACTTCACGCAGGCGCTGCGCGAGGCCGACACGACGGCCGACGTCGTCGCCCTCGTGGACGACGCGATCGGTGAGGGCCGTGAGCGGCCGGTTCCCGGGGCCGGCGAGACGGCCCCGACGGATGCTGCGAGTGGCGCCGGGGCATCCGGCGCTCCTGACGCGGCCGACGTGAACGACGCATCCGGCGGCGCGGAAGCGACGGGCGCCCGGATGACGATCATCGCCGTGACCGCCTGCGCGACCGGCATCGCGCACACCTTCATGGCGGCCGACTCGCTCGCGGAAGCCGGCAAGCAGGCCGGCGTCGACCTGCACGTCGAGCCGCAGGGCTCCGGCTCGGTCAGACCGCTCGACCCTGCAGTGGTCGACCGGGCGCAGGCCGTGATCTTCGCGACCGATGTCGACGTGCGCGACCGGGCCCGCTTCGTGGGCAAGCCCGTGATCCAGGTGCCCGTCAAGCGGGGGATCGACCAGGCGCCGGAACTCATCGAGCGCGCCGTCGCCGCCGCGCGCGACCCGCAGGCGCCCCGCGTGCGCGCGCAGGACGCCGACGGCGAGGCGGCCGGCTCGCCCCGACCGGGCCGGCGCGAGCCGGTCGGCAAGCGCATCCAGCGCTGGCTCATGACCGGCGTGAGCTACATGATCCCGTTCGTCGCGGGCGGCGGTCTCCTCATCGCCCTCGGGTTTCTGCTCGGCGGCTACGACATCACCGACACGGCGGCCGACATCCTCGTCGAGAACGCGCTGTGGAACCTCCCGGAGGGCGGCCTCGGCGCCTATCTCGGTGCGGTTGCGTTCATGATCGGCAACGCCAGCATGGCGTTCCTCGTACCGGCCCTGGCCGGGTATATCGCCTATGCGATCGCCGACCGTCCTGGGATCGCCCCCGGCTTCGTCGCGGGGTCGGTGGCCCTGCTCATGAGTGCCGGCTTCATCGGCGGACTCGTGGGCGGCCTCATCGCCGGCGGCGTCGCCTGGTGGCTCGGCACGTGGCGAGTGCCGCGCTGGCTCGCTGGCCTCATGCCGGTCGTGATCATCCCGCTCGTCGCCTCGATCGTCGCATCCGGAAGCCTGGCCCTCGTGCTCGGTGGGCCCATCGCGGCGCTCATGAACGCGCTCGACGCATGGCTCGGCGGGCTCACGGGCGGCAGCGCGGTGCTGCTCGGTGCGCTGCTCGGCGCCATGATGTGCTTCGACCTCGGCGGACCGATCAACAAGGTCGCCTACTCGTTCGCGGTTGCCGGCCTCGGCGCCGGGGCCGTCGACAATCAAGCGCCGTGGCTCATCATGGCCGCCGTCATGGCAGCGGGCATGGTGCCCCCGCTCGGCATGGCCCTCGCCACCTTCGTCGCCCCGAGGCGCTTCTCCAGGATCGAGCGGGAGAACGGCAAGGCGGGCGTGCTGCTCGGAGCCGCATTCATCTCCGAGGGCGCGATCCCGTTCGCCGCGGCCGATCCGCTACGCGTGCTCCCGGCCACCATCGCCGGGGGTGCGGTCACCGGTGCCATCACCATGGGCATGGGCGTCACCTCGCAGGCGCCCCACGGCGGCATCTTCGTCTTCTTCGCGATCGGCAACGTGCTGTGGTTCGTGCTCGCGGTGCTCATCGGCGCCGTCGTCACGGCACTCGTCACCATGGGGCTCAAGATCGTGACGGGCCGACGGGCCGAGCCTGACACCGCGACGGGTGCGACGCCGGTCGCGGCCGGCCGTACGCCCTCCGCCGACGCGACCGCTGCCACTCCCGCAAGCGCAGCCGAACGCGCCGGGACAGCCGGCTGAGCCGAACCGCGCAGGCGTCCGGGCGACGATCCGGCGCCACGCGGTTCAGTGCGGCGCGTCGCCCAGTTCGCCGGCGAGCTGGGCGGCGCGCAGCTCGTACAGGGCGTCCGCGGGCTCGAACGTGCCGACGAAGTGCCCGTTGAGCTCAAGCGTCAGGTGACCGATGAGCGCGCTGAGGGCGTTTGCCAGCCGCAGTGCCTGCCCCGGCGACACGCCAATCACCGCCCCCATACGGCCGGCCTGCTCGGCCAGCACTGGCGTCGCCGGCGGGTCCTCGCCGGCGCCCGCCGGGCGGGCCCGCCCGGCGGCGCCGACGTCCCCGGCCCCTCCGTCGCCGGACCCGCCGGGACGGGATCCGCGGGGATCCACGACCGCGGCGAATGCCCCGACCACTCTCGCGGCGAGTCCGATCGTCTCGGGCGGCGCGGAGTAGTCCGGGATCGCCGACCCGTACACCAGCGCGAACTGGTGTGGCGCGCCGATCGCCCAGCGCCGCAGCGCGACCGCGCGTGCGGCGAAGTCGCGGGGCGACCGCTCGAGCTCCTCGGCCAGCTCGATGTAGGCGTCGACGAGGAGGCCCGTGATGAGGTCGTCGCGACTCGCGTAGTACCGGTAGACGTTCGACGAGACCATGCCGAGCTCGCGCGCGATGGCGCGAAGCGAGAGCCCGCCTGGGCCCGCCCTTGCGAGTTGCGCACGCGCCCGGTCCTTGATCCGTTCGAGCGTGGCCGCTCGTCGCGCGGCGCGCGGAAGCTTGTCGTCGGTCTCGGGCATTGCTCCATCATGCCCTCCGAGCCGAGATGAATGTGAGCGCCGCTCTTGACTCAAAGGAGAGCGGTGCTCACACTTAGAGTGATCGGTGCTCACAATTGGAGGAACCATGCTCACCCTCGGACAACGACTCTGGCCGACCCTCGCGGGTCTCGGCTTCGCCGCCTTCCCCCTGCTTCGCCCGTACGGGGACAAGACCGGCGACGCGGCCGATGCCGCCGCCGCCTTCGCCGATCCGTCGTGGGTCGCCTCGCACGGCGTCTGCATGATCGCCTTCATCGCCCTGGCCCTCGCGCTTCGCGCCCGCGGTGCCCGCCGGAGCGAGCTGGGCGCATGGGTCGGCACCGGACTCCTCCTGCCCTTCTACGGGGCCGAGACCTTCGGCCTGCACGCCATCGGCACCCACGCGACGATCTCCGGGGCCGATGACCTATGGCAACTCGCCGACGGGGTACGCAATCAGCCAGTCGCCCTCGCCTGCTTCGCGCTCGGCCTCCTCGCCCTCGCCGCTGTCGGCGTCGGCGTTGCGGTCTCGTCATGGCGCTCGGGAGCCGTGACGCGGATTGCGGCGATCATCGTGGCGGCGGGCCTGGTCACGTACCTTCCGCAGTACTTCCTGCCGGAGACGGGCCGCGTGATCCACGGCGTCGCCCTCGGCATCGGGCTCTTGTTGCTCGCCGCGGCACCGGCCCGAGCAGCACGGACGCCGTCGCCGGCACCCGAGGCGATTCCTCGCCCAATCGGGCCCGAGGTCGGCGAGAATGGGCCAAATCGAACTGTCGAAAGGACAAACCATGGCTGAACGCCAGGCAACCATCGCAAGCACGTCGGGCCTGCACGCTCGCCCAGCGAAGCTCTTCGTGGAGGCGGTGCAGAGGCAGCCGGTGCCGGTGACCATTCAGGTGGGAGAGGGCCCCGCGCTGAACGCCGGCAGCATCCTTTCGCTCATGGGACTCGGCGCCGCGCACGGCACGGTCGTGACCCTCAAGGCAGAAGGCGATGGTGCCGACGACGCGCTCGACGAGCTCAAGACCTTGCTCGAGACGGACCTCGACGCCGCCTGAACGCGCCGGCAACGAGAAACGCCCCGTGTCGCCCAGTTCACTGGGCCACGCGGGGCGTCGTACGTGGTGGCGAGTGAGGGATTCGAACCCCCGAAGGCTGAGCCGTCTGATTTACAGTCAGATCCCTTTGGCCGCTAGGGTAACTCGCCATGCGGACGCGCTGGAGCGCGATCGCGCAGAGGAGATCGTATCGCGCGCGCCGTCGGATCGCGAATCGGATCGAAGCAACGACGCGCCGGAGAGGCCCTCACATTCTCACCCGCTCGTGATCCTCACAAACTCACAGCACAGTCAAACTCACAGGCTCACCTCGTACGCTCAACCGCTCACATTCTCGGGGCAGCGGCGCGCGAGCAGCGACGCAAACGACCACACGACTGACGCAACGGAGGAGCAACCTCGCCATGCGCCGACGCGAGATCAGCGACAACCCCTTCCGGCCGGGATTCGGCCCGACGCCACCCGAGCTCGCCGGCCGTGAGGCGATCATCGACGCGTACGGTGAGGCCTTCTTACCGGGCACGTGGTCGACCTGGCGCGCGACCATCATCTCGGGGCACCGTGGCATCGGCAAGACGACGCTGCTCGGCGCCCTCGAAAAGGAGGCCGCCCGGGCGGGCTGGCTCGTCGCCTCGACGACTGCGCGCCGCGGCGTCGTCGGCGAACTCGTCAATGATCGTCTGCCACGGCTGCAGACGGAGGCAGACAGGCGCGGCGCCAAGACCCGGATCTCCGGTCTGGGCTTCGCCGGTGTCACCGTCCAGCGGACGGTCGCCGACCGGTCACCGACGACCCCGACACTGCGTGGTCGCGTCGAGGATCTCCTCAACATTCCTGGCGTCACCGGCTTGCTCATCAGCATCGACGAGCTGAACCCGCGCGCCGTCGAAGACCTCGCCGAGGTCGTCGACGTCGTCCAGCACGGATTTCGCGAGAACCGCCCGATCGCCGTTCTCGGGGCCGGACTGTTCCCCGACATCGCGGATCTCAGGCGGCACCCCGGGCTCACATTCCTACACCGAGCTCACAGCGTCGAGTTGCCGCAGCTCACCTACGACCAGACCCTCACAGCGCTGCGCGATCCGATAACCGCCGGCGGACGTCACATCGACGAGGAGGCGCTGCGCCTCGCGGCCGCCATCACGCAGGGCTACCCGTACCTCACCCAGGTCATCGGCGCTGACGCGTGGGATGCCCGTCCCGACGAGCTCGAGATCACGCGCGACGACGTCGAGGGCGCGTTTCCGACTGCCCACCGGCTCATGAACGAGCAGGTCCTCCGCCCAACCATCGCGCGCCTGCCGGATGCCCTCGTCGACTACCTGCTCGCGATGGCGGTCGATGACGGGCCGAGCCTCGCCCGTGATCTCGAGGCACGGCTCGGAATCGCCTCGAACACCCTCGCGAACCGCCGCGCCAGGCTGCTGCACGAGGAACGGATGATCGCGGCCGTCGGACACGGAACGGTCGACTTCGCCCTGCCGTACCTCCGAGAGTTCTTGCGCGACCTCGCCGCCGAGCGCGCCAATCGCCACGTGCTCGGCCGGCGCCCGGATTTCCCCCCGCCCCCGCCGCTGCCCGGCCGGGCGGCGCCGGATGGCCAGGGCTCAGCACTACGATGACGGGCATGGCAGATTCTTCGTTTGACGTGGTGAGCAAGGTCGACAAGATGGAGGCCGAGAACGCCGTCAACCAGGCGCGCAAAGAGATCGACCAGCGCTATGACTTCAAGGGCACCGGCGCCTCGGTCGAGTGGTCGGGCGAGATGATCCTCATCAAGGCCTCGACGGAGGAGCGCGCGAAGGCGGTTCTCGACGTGCTGCAGTCGAAGTTCATCAAACGCGGCTTCTCGCTGAAGACCCTCGACTCGGGCGATCCGTACGCCTCGGGCAAGGAGTTCCGCATCGAGACGCGCTTGAAGGAGGGCATCGACCAGGCGAACGCGAAGAAGCTCTCGAAGCTCATCCGCGACGAGGCCCCCAAGTCGGTCAAGAGCCAGATTCAAGGCGACGAGCTGCGGGTGCAGTCGAAGAGCCGCGACGACCTGCAGGCCGCCATCACGCTGCTGAAGGGCGCCGACGTCGACGTCGACCTGCAGTTCATCAACTTCCGCTAGCGGTTCACCGTAGCGCGCGCGATGTTGGAGCCGATCGACGAGTTCGTCGGCACGTTCATCGACGTACAGGGGCTGGTGACGCTGCTCATCACGGTGTTCAACACCGTCGTCATCGTCCTCGCCATCGTCTTCATCCCGCGAAATCGTCGCCCCACGACGGCGCTCGCGTGGATCCTCACGATCGCGATCCTGCCGATCGTCGGCCTCCTGATCTTCTTCCTCTTCGGCACGAACCAGCTCTCGACGAAGCGCCGCCGCAAGCAGGCCGAGGTCGACGCGATCATCAGCCGGGCCGTCGGGCAGATCGATGCGTCGGAGCTACAACGTACCGAGCCCCCGTGGTTCCACCAGGTCGCAGAGCTCAACACGAACCTCACCTCGATCCCCCTCGCGGACGACAACGCGCTCGAACTGCACAGCGGCTATCACCGGGCGATTGAGCGCATCGTCGACGCCATCGACACGGCGACCGGCTTCGTCCACGTGCTGTACTACACGCTGAGCTACGACGAGACGACGGCGCCCGTCTTCGACGCCCTGGAGCGGGCGACCCAGCGGGGCGTCCGCGTACGCGTGCTCTACGACCACATCGGGTCGTTCAAATACCGCGGCTACCGGCGCATGAAACGGCGGCTGACCGAGATCGGCGCCGAGTGGCGGCCGACCCTGTCGCTGTGGCCGTGGGAGGGCGGACTGCAGCGCCTCGACCTGCGCAACCACCGCAAGATCGTCGTCGTCGACGGCCGCGTCGCCTTCGTCGGCTCGCAGAACCTCATCGACCGCGGCTATCAGAAGCGAAATAGCCGACTGCAGTGGAAGGACCTCGTGCTGCGCCTCGAGGGGCCGATGGCGCAAGGTGTCAACGCCGTGTTCATCTCGGACTGGTTCGCCGAGACCGACGAGCTGCTGTCCCAGGTCGACCCCGCCGAGGTGCCGGGGCAGCACGAGCACGACACACCGCCCGCCGAGGAACTGCCCGTCGAGCGGTACGCGACGCAGCTCGTCCCCTCGGGCCCCGGTTACGAGACCGAGAACAATCTGCGGCTCTTCAACCAGCTCATCTATCTGGCGCAGCAGCGACTCGTGATCGTGAGCCCGTACTTCGTTCCGGACGACTCCCTCCGCTACGCCATCACCACGGCAGTGCAACGGGGGGTCTCGGTCGAGCTCTACGTGGGCGAGATCGGCGATCAGTTCTTCGTGTATC
Organism: Pseudoclavibacter endophyticus; assembly: GCF_008831085.1. Taxonomy (NCBI): domain Bacteria; kingdom Bacillati; phylum Actinomycetota; class Actinomycetes; order Micrococcales; family Microbacteriaceae; genus Pseudoclavibacter; species Pseudoclavibacter endophyticus. Next base: position 41,387 of record NZ_WBJY01000002.1, on the reverse strand, counting down.
ACGCGCAGCGCTCGTACTACGAAGAACTCCTCCGCGCGGGAGTGCGCATCTGGCTCTACGGCAGTCCGTACATCCTGCACTCGAAGCACATGACCGTCGACGACGCCATCACCGTGATCGGCTCGAGCAACATGGACATGCGGTCGTTCACGCTCAACGCCGAGCTCATGCTCATGGTTCACGGCAAGTCGTTCGTGCAACGCATGCGCGAGGTCGAGAACGGCTACCGGGCGAGGGCGACCGAGCTCACACTCGAGGAGTGGAAGGCGCGCCCGCTCGTGACGCGCGTGTTCGACAACGTCGCGCGCCTCACGAGCGTGATGCAGTAGCGGTCCGGTCAGCCCGCGTGGCGCAGGCGGTACCCGTAGTCGGGGCCGGCGGAGCGCTCCTCCGCCGCGATGTGTTCGGGGCGCGGATCGGCCGCCGTCCCACCCTCCGCGACAGCGGCAGCCTGGTCGACGTGGGCGAACTCCGGGGGCGCGTCGAGCGTGTCGGCGCTCAGGGGGTCGGCTGCGGCATCCTGCGCGTCGTCGCCGCCGCCCTCGCCGTCGTCGGCGGGGTGCGGCACGTCGAGCTCGGGGCTGTAGCTCGTGAGCTGCAGCACGCGTCCGCCGTGGAGCAGCGTGATCGAATGGAACTCGCCGTCGGGCGTGCGCAGTTCCAGGCGCAGCGACCCGTCGACCTTCGGCGCGTACGTGCGCCCCGAACTGCCCTCGGCGTTCCACTCCGCCTCCGCCGACGCGAAGCTCGCGCCGGCGTCGAAGGGGGCGAGGGTCCGTTCGACGCGGACTCGCTGCACCACGAACCGACCGCCCCTCGGACCATCGAGGTGCAGCACGCTCGGCGTCGCGATGGCACCGTCCTCGGCGGCGATGTTCGGCACGACCCCCGTCACGACGCGCGTCTGGGCGCGTCGCAGACGAAGCAGCGCCGCCGATCTGTCGGCGAACCAGTCGCTCATCCGTCACCTCTCCCCACTGGCCTCGCGCCGTGGCAGAACGAGACTACGAGGCCGTGCCGTTCGGCGCCAATGGGGAGGCCTCCACCGGGAGCCGGGCGACGTCGCGCGCCGGTGGAGAAGACAGCCGGCGGAGGAGCTCCCCCCAGATTCGGTACCGCGACCACGACGGGCCAGGAATGCGGTGCCTACTCCTCGCGCCGGCTGAGACTCTGTGAGCAGTCCGTCACTTCGGACCGCTCGCGCTCGTTCTCTGCGAGGTCTTCAGCGTACGAGCGATGCTCCGCTTCGGATATGGGGAGGACTCCCCATATCGCGTCGCACCACGAATGCGCCGCGGAACGAACGGGTCCGCGACACCCAGCGACGCGCCGCAGCAGGGCGACGCGCCGCAGCGCACCGACCTCAGCGTTCGTCGCGCGAAACCCTCAGCATCTCGTCCCGCTCCACGACCTTGATGCGCTCCCGCTCCCGTACGGCGCCACGACCGCGCTCGTGCTCGTCGAGCCGGTGCCATCCGGCGAGATCGGTCCAGCGCACGCCCCGCTCATCAAGCAGACGTACGATCGCGGCCTCCTCGGGCTCGGCCGGCGACCACCAGTTGCGCTGGTCGCGCACGAGGTTGCCGATCGTCTCCATGGCATCCGACTTCGTATGGCCGATGAGGCCGACCGGGCCCCGCTTGATCCAGCCGGTCGTGTACATGCCGTACGCCAGCTGACCGTCATCGTCGACGACCTGGCCCTCCCGGTTCGGGATGACACCGCGGCGCTCGTCGAAGGGCACACCCGGCAGGCGCGACCCGAAGTACCCGACCGCCCGGTACACCTGCTGCACGGGGTAGTCGCGGAACTCTCCCATGCCCCGAACACCGCCGGCCCCGTCTGGCTCGGTGCGCTCGACGCGCAGGCCCGACACGGCCCCGTTCTCGGTGAGCACCTCGTGGGGTTTCGCGTAGAAGTGCAGGTGGATGCGGCGCGATGCAGTGTTCTCGCCCGCGGCCGCCTTCTCGCGCCACTTGCGGGTGATACGGCCGATCACCATGAGCTGCTTGTTCGTCTCGGCGAGCTGGAGCGCCTCAGGGTCCCGGCCGAAATCCTCCTCGTACACGACCACGTCGACGCCGGGCACCTCGCCCAGCTCGCGCAGCTCGAGCGGCGTGAACTTCACCTGCGCCGGCCCGCGGCGACCGAACACGTGCACGTCGGTGACGGCCTTGGCGCGCAGACCCTCGTAGACGTTGTCGGGGATCTCGGTCGAGAGCATGTCGTCGGCGTCCTTCGCGAGCACGCGCGCGACGTCGAGCGCGACGTTGCCATTGCCGATGACGGCGACCGAGGTGGCGTCGAGCGGCCAGTCGCGGGGCACGTCGGGATGCCCGTCGTACCAGTTGACGAAGTCGGCGGCACCGAAGCTCCCCTCGGCGTCGTTGCCCGGAATGTCGAGGTCGGCGTCGCGCACGGCGCCCGTTGCGAAGATGACGGCGTTGTAGTGTCGCTTGACGTCGTCGAGCGTGAGGTCGGTGCCGAAGTCGACGTTGCCGAAGATGCGGATGCGACCCGTGTCGAGCACCTCGCGCAGCGCGCCGATGATCCCCTTGATGCGCGGGTGATCCGGCGCCACCCCGTAGCGCACGAGCCCGTACGGTGCGGGCAGGCGATCGAAGAGGTCGATGGAGATGTCGAACTGATGCTCGGATTTCAGCAGGATGTCGGCGGCGTAGATGCCAGCCGGTCCCGCCCCGACGATGGCGAGACGAAGCGTCCCGCGGTGCCCGGCGGCGGTATCGACATTGGCCATGCGTTCTCCTGGTGCTTCGTTGGGCGCGTCGTTTTGCTTCGCCTGGCGCGTCATCGATCGCGCGCGACGACGTCTTCGGCGAATCGCTCGAGGGCGTGCTTGACGACGCCCGCCTTGACCGGAGCGAGCGCGTCGAGGGCGAGGGCGGCCCAGCGCTGCGCCTCGTCGCGCGTCTGCGCCGTGACGGGGTGTTCGCGCAGTTCCTCGACGATCGCGGCGATCTCGGGGTCGTCCGAGGCCGGTTCCGTGCCGGCGACCCTGGTTCGGATTCGATCGAGCAGGTCGGCCGAGGCAGCGTCGGTTTCGGCCCGCTTCGCGAGCAGCAGCACGGGAAGTGTCTCGACGCCCGCCCGCAGGTCGGTTCCGGCCCGCTTCCCGGTGTCCTCCGCGTACGGCGAGAGATCGATGACGTCGTCGGCGATCTGGAAGGCGACGCCGACGCGCTCGCCATACGCCTCGAGCGCATCCACGTACGCTTCTGGGCCCCGCGACGCGAGCACGCCGAACTGCGCCGCAGAGGCGATGAGCGCCCCGGTCTTGTCGGCGAGCACCTGGATGTAGTGGTCGACGGGGTCGTGGTCGTCCCGCGGGCCGATGGTCTCGCGCAGCTGCCCCAGGACGAGGCGCTCGAACGTGCTCGACTGCAGCTCGATCGCCCGCTGCCCGAGCCTCGCGAAAAGCCGGCTCGATCTCGCGAACAGCAGATCACCTGCGAGGATCGCCACCGAGTTCGTCCAGTTGAGGTGCGCCGCCGTCACGCCGCGTCGCAGGTCGGCCTCGTCCATAACATCGTCGTGGTAGAGACTCGCGAGGTGCGTGAGCTCGACCGCCGACGCGGCCGTGAAGACGTCGTCGTGGTCCGGCTGCTCGCCGAACTGGGCCGCGAGTAGCGTCAACATCGGCCGCATCCGCTTCCCTCCCGCATTGAGCAGGTAGGTCGTCGTGACGTCGGCGAAGTCATCGGCGAACTTCACGTCGGCGGCGAGCTGCGACTCGACGCGCTCGAGCCCGGCATCCAGGACCTCACGAAGACGTTCTTCGCCAGGACCCAGCCCGCCGGGCTCGCCCGGCGGCGACACGAAGCCGGGCGAGGGGCGACGCGGTGCCGATTGGGGCTTCACGCGGGTCATCTCCTGGTGGTGCGGGGGCGGGGGGCTGCCCGCGGCGATCACTGGTCGGTCTCGTCGGACGATTCGTCGAGGGGCGTGAACCCCTTGTGCAGCGCGACCATGCCGAAGCTGAGGTTGCGGTACTTCACGCGCTCGAACCCGGCGGTGCGGAGCCAGCCCGCGAGCACGGGCTGGGGCGGCCAGGCCTCGATGCTCTCATTGAGATACGCGTAGGCGTCGGCGTCACTCGACACCGCCCGGACGACCGCCGGCATGATGCCCTTCATATAGGCGGTGTAGAAGGCGCGAACGGGCGCGCTCGTCACGGTCGAGAACTCGCAGATCACGGCGCGCCCGCCCGGCCGCAGCACGCGCAGCATCTCATCGATAGCGGTCTGCGGCTTCTGCACGTTGCGAAGGCCGAAGCTGATCGTGACGGCGTCGAACGAGGCATCGTCGAATGGCAGCGCCATGGCATCGCCCTGGACGAAGTCGATCCTCGGGTCGTCTCCGTGGCGGCGCCTGCCCTCGTCGATCATGCCCTGCGAGAAGTCGAGTGCCACCACGTCGGCACCGGCGTCGGCGAACTGCTTCGACATCGTGCCGGTGCCCGCAGCAATGTCGAGCACCCGATCGCCCGGGCGCGCGCGCACGGCGTGACGCGTCTGCGACCGCCAGTACGGCGCGATGCCGGCGGTGAGGATGTCGTTCGTGCGGTCGTAGTGCTTCGATACGCGATCGAACATGCTCGACACCTGCTCGGGACGCTTCTGCAGGTCGGGAGTGGTCACCGGGTCATCCTACGCTGTGGCGCGTCGCCGCCACCTCCGCCACCGGCCCTCCTCGCCACGACTACGCTCGTGGGCATGCCCGTGCTGCCCCGTCTCCGCACCCGCACGGTGGTGGCCGAAGACCCGGGCAACCTGATCCTGCACACCGACCCCTGGCATCCGGTCGTGTGGCTTCGGAGGGGCGAGGGGCTCGCCGCGTCGGGGACCGCCTGGGAGGGCCGGTTCCGCGGATCGTCGCGCGTTCCGGATGCCGGAGTCGCGTGGAGCGAGCTCGTCGCGGCTGCCGAGATCGACGACGACGTGCAGGTTCCCGGCTCAGGTCTCGTCGGGTTCGCGGCATTCGCGTTCGACGACCATTCACGCGCCGCGAGCGTGCTGCGGGTGCCGAGGACCGTGGTGGGGCGTCGTGACGGGGCCTGCTTCGTGACGACGATCACGGCCGACGGCGCCGAGCCCTCCCGGCCGACGCTCGGTGCACAGGCACCGCTGGGGGTGGATGCTCGCACGCGCTTTCGCGAGGGCGCCATGACGGCCTCGGCGCACACGCACGCCATCACGCACGCGGTCGACCTGATCCGCGAGGGCGTGCTCACGAAGGTGGTGATCGCGCGCGATCTCGACGGTCGGCTCGCCGCCGGCGCCGACCGTCGGCACGTGCTCACGCGGCTCGCCGATTCGTACAGCGACTGCTGGACCTACGCCGTCGACGGCCTGGTCGGCGCAAGCCCCGAGATGCTCGTGCGGGTCCTCGGCGGCCAGGTCTCGGCACGCGTGCTCGCCGGTACGACGCGACGAGGCCGAACGCCGCAGGAGGACGCGTCACTCGAGCACGACCTTCGCCGCAATCCCAAGGACCGCATCGAACACCGGCTCGCGATCGACAGCGCGATCGCGCAGCTCGCGAGCCTGGACGACCACGACGAGCCGGAGACGGGCCTCACCGTGAGTCCGGAGCCATTTGCGCTCGCCCTACCGAACGTGTGGCACCTCGCGAGCGACATCCGCGGCGCACTGCCGCAGGGGCGCACCGTGCTCGACCTCGTGCACGCCCTTCACCCGACGGCGGCCGTCGGGGGAACCCCGACCGGTGTCGCGGTCGAGACGATCAGGCGTCTCGAGCGCTATGACCGGCGTCGGTACGCGGGACCGGTCGGTTGGCTCGATTGGCGCGGCGACGGCGAGTTCGCGGTCGCGCTGCGCGGGGCCGAGATCGATGACGACGGGCGCGTCACGGCGTTCGCGGGCGGGGGCATCGTCGCCGATTCGAACCCTATGGAGGAGTTCGCCGAGACGGAGCTGAAGTTCCGGCCGATCACGCAGGCCCTCGGCGACGACACGGAGCGGGACGCCCCGCCTCGACTCGGCCCGAGATGACGCGAGGCCGGGGCGGCGACCGACTCCCGGCTATCGGCTCTCGGCGAGCCGTCGGCGCTCCACGTCGACGTCGTAGCCGGCCTCCGGCCACTGCGGGTCGAGCTCCCGCAGCGCGCCGAGCAGAAGCTCCTTGACCGCGAGGCGCGCGTACCACTTCCGATTCGCCGGCACGCAGTACCAGGGCGCCTCGTCGATCGACGTGCGCCGCAGCGCGAGCTCGTAGGCCGCCTGATAGTCGTCCCACAGCATCCGTTCGTCGATGTCGCCCGGTTCGTACTTCCAGTGCTTGTCCGGGCGAGCGAGCCGCCTCGCGAGGCGGTCGGCCTGCTCGTCCTTCGAGATGTGCAGCATGACCTTGATGACGGCGGTGCCCGCCGCGACGAGCTCGCGCTCGAAGTCGACGATCGCGCCGTAGCGCCGCTCGATCTCTTCGGGCGGCGCGAACTGGCGCACTCGCTGGATCAGGACGTCCTCGTAGTGTGAGCGGTCGAACACGCCGATCATTCCTGACTCCGGCAGGCGGCGCTCGATGCGCCAAAGGAAGTCGTGTCGCCGCTCTTCCTCGGTCGGCGCCTTGAACGACGCGATCTGCACGCCCTGCGGATCGACGCTGCCGATCACGTGGCGCAGGATGCCGCCCTTGCCCGCGGTGTCCATGCCCTGCAGCACCAGCAGCAGCGACGGGGCGTCACCACCGACGCGCGCCTGCGCGAACATGCGTTCCTGCAGTTCGGTGACCACGTCGTCTTCGGCGTGGGCGAGCGCATTGCCCGCACGCTTGCCGCCGTCGAATCCGGGGGTCGATGCGGGGTCGATGTCCTCGAGCCGGAAATCGTCGGTCACGCGAAGGTGGTCAGCGAGCTGGATGCTGGTCATGACCGGATCGTAGTGGGCCGTCGGGCGCCTGCCCCCACGGAAGCGACCGCGGCGGGCAGGCTCGTGGTCGTATAGAGCGCCGCGTGCATCTCAGCGCGGCAGCGGCACTTCCACGACAATCCGCTCGTGCTCGTGGCTCGTCAGCGCAGCCTCGAGCTCGGCGCGGGTCGCGGCACGTATGTGGTGCCAGCCGTAGGCGGTCGCGATCGCGCGGAGGTCCGCCGCGTGCGGTGTGTACAGCACGCGCTCCAGTGCCGCGCGACCGGCCGAGTTCCCGACTTCGAGGCCGTCGAAGATCGTTCCTCCGCCGTCGTTGCCCACGATGATCTGCATCCGCGGGGCGGGTTCACCTCCCTGCCCGGCGAGCAGCGAACCCGCATCGTGCAGGAACGCGAGGTCGCCCAGCAGCACGCGTGTCACGCCAGCGGCGGACGGCGCGAAGTCGGACTGGCTCGCAGCCGCGACGCCGAGGGCCGTCGCGATGGTGCCGTCGATGCCCGCGAGGCCGCGGTTGGCGTGCACGCGCAGCGGTTTCCCGGTTGCGCGACCGTCGAGCACGCGCACGAGGCGCGAGGCGCCGAGCACCAACCGGTCGTGAGGCCAGGTGGCGCGCCACACCGCGTCGACGAGCAGTTCACGCGTCACCGATTGGCGGGCCACCGCGAGCTCGCCGCGAGCGAAGCGGCTGCGCTCGGCGTGGGCGCTCGAGACGACCGCATTGAGGTCGGGAGCCGGAGGATCCGAGCTTGCGGCGGCGACGAGTTCGTGACTCGCCCGCACCCACGCGCGCAGCCATGCGCGCGGGTCGACGAGTTCACCGCGGTGCGCCCGCACGTCAGTGCTTCGCGGGGTCTCGTTCCGGGCGATCTCGATGCGGTCGACCCTCTCGGCGACCCGCGCCGGGGGGCCGTAAGGCTCGCCACCGGTCGGCCCCACGACGATCGCCTCGACGTCGTCGCGAGCCACGAGCGCAGGCACTTCGCGGCTGAGGGTCGGGTGTCCGAACACGAGCACGCGGCCCACGAGATCGCGGAGCTCGGGTGACGGAGAGGCGTGGCCGAGCAACTCACGGTAGGCGATCACGAGGTTCCGCCCGAAACGCGACCCGCTCGACACCTCGGCGACGAGGGGCAGTCCTGCCTCGTGCGCGACGCGTTCGGCGTCGGGCCCGGCCAGATCGCCCGCGACCACCAGTGTGGGCACGCCGTCGGCGGGGTCGATGGTGCGAACACGTTCGTTCTCCCGCACCGTCGCCCGCTCCCGTCGCGCAGGCGGCGCCTCACCCAGCACCGCGTCGAGGTCCGGCAGCGCCGAACTGAGCGGATCGCGGAATGCGACGTTCACGTGGAGGGCGCCGCGGGTGTCGGTAATCGAGACGGCCAGCTCGCGAGCGCGCCTGTCGTCGTCGGACGCATCCAAGCCGCCGGGGGCGGGGACGTCGACGAACGGCACGAGCGGACCGAACACCCCCGGTTGCACGGTCGCCTGGTTGGCACCGACGCCGACGAGCTCGGGCGGGCGGTCGGCCGTTATCGCCACGAGCGGCACCCCGGCGTGGAAGGCCTCGAGCATCGCGGGATGCAGATTCGCGACGGCCGTCCCCGAGGTGGTGACCACCGCGACGCCGCGTGCCGTCTCGCGCGCGAGCCCCAGGGCGAAGAACGCCGCCGACCGCTCGTCATGCCGGACGTGCAGCCGTAGCCGGCCCCGCGCCTCGAGCTCGGCCGCGACGAGCGCCAGCGCCTGCGACCGCGAGCCTGGGCAGAGCACGAGATCGCGCATGCCGAGCCGCACGGCCTCGCCGAGCAGCCGGGCGGCGAACGCCGTCGACGGTGCCGTTCGCTCATCCGCGGGCTGGGACCGGCCCGGGGACTGAGACTGAGACGCGGACGCGGACGTTGCCGTCTGTTCGGCTGGGGCCTCGGCCGGTGACGTCGCCGCCGGCGGCTGCGCAGTCGTGGCGAACTCCCGTACCCGGCCGGCGTCGTTCAATACGCCAGGCTTTGACGGCGAGCCGCCGTCAGGCACGGGACAAGCCGCCACCGGGCCGATCGTCGTCGTCGTCTGACTCTGCGGCCGAGCTGGAGTTCGAGTCGTGAGCGCCCTGATCAGCGTTGGCGTGGGGAGCTCCGGGCGACGACTCGCTGTCGTTAGCGCCATCGGCCGACGGCGCTACGCCGGTCGTCCCTTGGTCGCGGAGCTCCTCTCCCGTCACAAGCTGGTCGTCAAGGGCGCGAAGCTCTTCCTCCAGCTGGCGAATGCGCTCGTCGTGGGCCGAGTCGCTTCCGAGCGACGTCAGGAACGCCATGTCGTCGTCCGGCGCCGATGGGACGGTCTCGACGGGCCGCAGCAGCAGGCCCTTCCCGAAGAGGATCCAGAGCACCGGTCCGACGAGGGGCACGACGAGGATCACCAGCAGCCAGATGGGCTTCGAGAGCGCCCGGGTGCGCTTTGTGTCGGTCATGGCGCAGTCGATCACCGCGTAGACGGTGATGACCACTGCGATGACGACGGCGGCGATGAGGAGGCGTGACATGGTGCCTTCATCTTAGGTGAGAAGGCTTGGCGTGAGCCGCCTCCCGGCCGCGCTTCCGCCGCGCGGGGAACGCTGAGAGCGGACACTGGTCGTGATGCGCTGCAGGGACGCTCGACGCGGTCCCACCACGCAACACTCGTACACTGGTGGTGGGTCGACGAGGGGACGAGCATGGATTCGAAACGCGCCTGGGTCGGCTACGCCGTGATTCGCGTGCTCGCGTTCGTCGTTCCGTTCACGCTCGTGATGGTCGCTTACCCTGCGTGGTCGTTCAACTGGGTCGCGGGCGTCGTCGCCGGCACCATCATCGGGGTGGGAGTTTCGTATCTTTTCCTGCGACGTCACCGCCTCCGCATGGGCGCCGACCTCGCCGCCATACGGGAACGCCGCGACCAGCGGATGCAGCTGGATCGCGAGGAGGACTCGGTGCTCGACGCGGAGGAAGAGCCCGTCGAGACGGGTCAGGGCCGTTCCGAGACGGGTCAGGATCAATCGAGCGATGTCGCGGGCGACGCGGGCGAACCCGACGGCCCGGTCGATCCAAAGGACCCGAGAAGCCCAGACACCCCGGGCGACCCAGACGCTTCAGATGACCGGTGAGACTGCGGGAGCCCGCCCGTTCACCCTGCTTTGACCCCGTGCCGCTCGCGCTACGGACAGCACGGATGGTGAGCACGCCCGTCGACCGAGAACTCGGGACCCGGCGAGCCGGTCGCCGGGTCATGCGGTCTCACCGGTGAGCAGGTCGACACCGTACAGGGCCATGTACGCGACCGGGTCGACGAAACCGGGGGCGACGCTGGCGTCGCCGACATGCGGCAGCGAGCCCACGTCGGGGTCGGTCGTGGCGATCGTGTTCACCCGGAAGTCGAGGTGGCAGCCCGTCGACGGCCCGGCGTTGCCGACGGCGCCGAGTCGCGCACCTGCCTCCACGACGTCACCGAGGGCGACGGTCACATCGCTCGCGAACATGTGCAGGTAGCTGATCACGGTGCCGTCGTCGGTCGTCACGGATACCCAATAGTCCGAGGCCGCCGTGACGGTGCCGGGCCTGGCGGCGACGACGGGCACGCCGCACGCGGCGCCGAAGTCGAGCGCCGGGTGCCAGGTCGACGATGCGCAGCCCCCCGGCCCGCCGACCCGGCACGGCCTCGGCCCCACGCCGTCGGTGATCGGCGCGGGTTCGCTGAGCGGGTAGGCACCGTCGCCGGATGTCGCCGGCCGCGGGCAGTGACCGGGGGCGTCGCCGACACGGTCGAGCACCTCGATGGCCGCGCCGAGCCACTGCTCGTAGGCGTCGGGGAACGCCGAGGCTTGCACGCGCTGTGCGGCGACCCCGGGGTCGTCGTGCTCCCAGGCGTCGAGGTCGAGCAACCCTGGCGGCGTGCCTGCGTTCGGGCCGTCCGGACCACCGAGAAAGGCGCGGGCGGCGTACCCCGGGTCCATGAGTTCGGCCACCGTTCCCCACGACATCGAGGGCCGTTGCTGGAGCACGCCGATGGAATCGTGATCGTCCCCGACGCCGTCGTGCGGGAAGTTCATCGACTCGGGAACGGCGCCGGGGTTCGCGAGATTTCGGAGCCTCGACTCCTGCAGCCCCGTCATCAGCATCACCAGCGCCGCGCGATCGCTCGCGCCCCGTTCACGGACGGCGGTGACCATGGCCGCAGCGTTCGCGAGCTGAGCTGGATCGAGCGGCACGGCCTCGCCGGAGGTCGAGTGAACGACCATTCGGTCGCCACCACGGGCGCCGGTCATCTGGTGGTGATGCACGTCTGCGGCCGAAACGCCGGCCGGGCGGCAGGCCCCAGGCCCCGCCCCCAGCGCCGTTCCCATGAGCAGTGGCACCATCATCACGACCCCCACCGGCGTGAGCAGCGCCGCCACGAGCAGCAACGTGGCGATCGTGCGGGCGCGAGGGATGCGGCGCGACAGCGGTTCGCGCGAGCGCCCGCCCCGTCCCGTCCTCACGCCCCGCCTCGTGCCGGCGTCACGCGGGGCGCGACAAGCACTGCCGCGGCCGACCAGCTCACGGGATAGCGCCGCTCGTCGTCACCGCCGACCGGCCCGACCCGGAGGTTGTCGGCGCGGCGACGGCGCCACGATCGCCGAGCCGGACGATGACGGGCGTTGGACGGGCCGGCACACCGATGTCGCCACGCACGAACGAGCGAAGTGAGGCGGCAGCGCTCCGGCCGCCGGCCCGCAGGCGCCGCCCGATACTCGCGAGGGCGACCGCCGCCGCGATGAGCACCCCGGTGACCCACGCCATCTGCATGGTGAGCGACGTGCCCGCATCCGCGGCCTGCCGGGCGACCGCGACGATGAACGCGCTCGCGGCAGCAACCGCCACGATGAGCACCACGACGGCAATGAGTGACGTCGCCGCATCGGCAACGGCCCTCGCGAACCGCCTGCGGCCGATGCCGGGCAGGATCGCCAGGTTGATCCACACCATTGCGCGGATGCCTGCGACGACGCATGCGAGCACGGCCCCGAGCAGCGCGATCGAGAGCACGGCGACGAAGCCGAGCAGCGCCGATGACCCGCTCATGGTGACCACGACGGCAAACGGCTGCCAGAGGCTCGGTTCGTCGGCGTACGCCGCCGCCTTCTCGCTGCACTCGGCAACCGCGTCGCGCACGCCGGAGTTGCCGGGGGCGGGCGCCTCCTCGCCCATCGACTCGGTGAAGGCCTGCTGGCACGGCGTCCCGTCGAGCCGGCCTCCGAACGCCACCTCCTGGGCGGCGCCGCGAACGAACAGTGTCACGATGTGCGTACGGAGCAACGTCATCGCGGTCTCGGGGTCGCCGACGGCGGCCTCCTCCCCGATGCCGGGACGCTCGTCGCGCGGGTGCTCGCCGCCGGCCTCGGTGAGCACGTCGTCGACGACCATGCTCGCGATGGCCTCGCCCGCCGTGCGGGCGTCGCCGACCGGGTCGTCGCTCCCCGTGATCGCGGTGAGCGGGGCGAGCATGACCGTTGTCGAAAGGGCGAAGCAGGTCGCCGAGACCGCCAGCTGGGTCACACCGGCGCCGAGTCGGCCGCGAAACGCAACGATCCCGCCGACGAGCGCTGCGACGAGGAGGGCGAACGGCGCCCACGCGACGCCGCCCAGCAGGTCGGCGAGTGATCGTCGAAGCGCGTCGAGTGGCCCGAGCACCCACTCGAGCCACGCGAATCCGAGCACCCATTCGAGCAGTTGGAGTGACAGCGCGATGACGCCAACGTGTCCGGTCCACGCCGCATCCGTCAGCCAGGAGGTCATCGTGGCGTGGCTGTCGAGAGCGCTGCCGCGATCAAGCGGAAGGTGTTGGTAGCTCACGAGGGGGATGCCCTCGGCGTCGGTGGCGTCGAGCCCGTCGAGCAGGGGATTGGCGCTCGCGGCGGTGCCGGTGGATGCCGCGACCCCGTCGACGTCGGCGCCCAGCAGCACACACGTCCCGATCCAGAGCGCGAGCGCGGCGAGGATCCACCTCATTCCCGGCGCCCCGCAGTTATGGGGGTCGTTCCGAGCGCGGCGCGCCGCTCGGGCCGCTGCGGCGGAACGACTCTGATCTTGCCGATGCGCTGCCTCGCGTCGCGGAGGAACGCTTCACCGCGGCGAGCGTGGTCGACGACGCCGTCGACGCCGGCCGGCGCGGTCTGTTCGGTGAGCTCTCGCACCAGTTCGGGATCGCGCTCAAGCCCGCGGTCGAGCCACTCGAGGGCGCGCTCCGCGAGCACCGGGTCAGTGTGCCGCATGACCATTCGCACCGGGATGAGACCGCGAGCGCGCACGTCGCCGAAGTCGTGGGGATCGTGGGAGGCCAGGAGTGCCATGGCGTTGTGCTTGCGTCCGTCGCGAAGAAAGTCCAGCACGTAGGCCTGCCCCTCCGGTGAGGTGGTGATGTGGTGACATTCGTCCGCGCAGAACAGCGTGAGATCGCGGCTCGTGAACGCGATCTGTCGGGCGATGCCCGTGAGGAACGCGTACATGGCCCGGCCGACAAGCTTCTCGAGCGGAAGTTCTGCGAAGAGGTGCTGTCGATCGAGCTCCTGCGCCGTCGGGAGCGCGAGGCCCGCCGTGAGCGGAATGATCGCGCGCGCCCGCAAGTCGAGCGTGGGCAGGCCGCCGTCGAAGAGCACGCGGCCGAGGTCAGTGCCCGCGATGAGATCGACGAGCCCCAGGATGCGCCGTGCCGCTTCCCCGGTCTCGCGACCGAGTTCACGGCGGAGGTCGCCGAGGCTGCGTAGGCCTCGCGCCCGTGCGGCTTCCGGCTCGAGAAGCCGCGCGAGTTCGACTCCGAGCTCGTCCCGCGGGCGAACGCCGAGGAGCGAAGCGAACAGTGATCGGACGTACCGTGCGCCGACGTCCGGGCCGAAGAGCCGCAGCGGGTCGATGGACCACGCCGGGTCGGAGAGGTCCACGACGGCCGTGTCACGCGGCAGCAGCGAGGTCGCGAATGTCGCGTACTCCCGAGCCTCGGTACGGTCGATGATCACGACGCGGGCGCCCCGATCGACGCAATCGCCGGCGATCTTCTTGAGTGCGTAGGACTTACCGGCGCCGAGCTCGGCCACGATGCCGATGCTCGCGCTGCGGTCGGCCTGGATCGTGGCCGCGGGGTCGAGCAGGACCGGTGAGCGTCGCCCCGTCGTGAGGTTGACGCCGAGCTGCAGTCCGGTTTCGTCGCCGAGCTCCGTCGCGACGAGCGGCACGGCCGACGCGAACTCCCCTCCCGTCGTGAGTTGCGCGAGTTCTCGGACGAGCGGTTGGGCGGGGATGCCGGGCTGCATGGCCCACCAGAGTTGCCGTTGACCGCCCAGGGGCGGGTCGAAGCGGAACTCGGAGAGGCGAAACCGCTGCCGCACGGCGGATGCACGTTGCATCGCCTCGACGGCGCTCGTCCCACCGATCGCCAACACGGTGGTCGCCTGCACCTCCACCTCATCCTCGGAGCGGCTGAGCGCGGCGGCGTAGTCGCGGAGCGAGGCCGCCACCTCGCCGAGCTGCGCACCCTGTCCGACGAGCAGTTCGTCCGACTGCGCGTCCTGCTGCTCGACCTGGTCGCGAAGCGAAAGCTCGGCCGAGCGATTGCGGCGCCGAACTTCGTTGCCGGACGAGATCGAGAGGCGGACGGCCCAGTCGACCGGCACGTCGGCGCGGTCGATCGCTGCGAGCCACTCCCCGCCGGGCACTGCCCAGCCGCCTTTCGGGCCGCTCGTGAGCGCGAGGAGTACCTGGTAGGAGGCGTCGTCGCTGCGGGCACCGTGCACCTTGAGGAACCGGCGCGCGAACGGATTGCGCACGAGCGGGGGCGAGTCGAGGTCGGTCACGGCGCCCTCGTCGAGCAGGGCGTCGGTGAGGACGGTCGGTGCCACGAATCGTCCGGCCGGTTCGGTCGGCGCCGGCCGAACGTCGTCGGGCTCCGGCGGGAGCCCACGCCGACAGGCACGATCGATGAGCCACGCGACCTCGCTCGGCGAGGCGGGGCGAGGCGCGAACGCTGTGGGAATCGCGTCGACCACTCGACCGGCCGCACGCTCGGCCTCGTCGACCAGTACGGCCGGCGGCGTGCGCCTCGGTAACGCGAGCGCGTCTCGCACCTCGGTCTCGGCCACCGCAGCCGCCGCCCGCAGGCGCGTACGAAGGTCGCCGCCCGCAAGCGGCACCGCGAGCCAATAGGTGCGTTCGATGCTGGGCTCCCGCAGCAGCTCACGGTGCACAAGCTCGACTTCGCTGCGCCACTCCGAGCGGTCAGCGGCGCCGCCGAGCAGACGCTCCGCGGTCGTCGCCGCACTCTCCGGCGCGCACACGCTCACCAGCAGCGCCTCACCCGACATGCCCTGCAGGAGGGCACGATGCTGGGCGCGGACGAGCTTCTTCGCCTCAGCGCCGGCATACCCGTACGGCAGGCCGCCGAGCCGCCACGTGGCCCAGACCACCCCCGACTTCGTCCACATGAGGTGGTCGCGCAGCATGACCGCCTGCGGCATCATCACGTTGATCGCCTCGCGCGGGGCGACCCACCGAGCAGCGATCTGCCCGGCCGCCGGACCGGGCGGCCTCGGTAGGTACCGAGTCGGGGTGCGAGCGCGCACGTCAGCGCCGAAAGGACGACGATGCCGGGGTTGAGCCTGCTCGTTGGCAGCATGCGGGCCGCGAAGGCCGCGCCCCAGACGACTCCGGTGATGATGAGCAGATCGATCACGATGCTTCCCGTCGACCATGCCGCTCGCGTCGCTGCCGCGATGCTCAACACCGCGCCCGCGACGCCCAGCTGGGTGAACGTGTACGGGCCGCCCCAGAGCCGGGTCCCCTCCGGCAGTCGACCGATCATGCGCGGGTACCTCCGCGAGCTCGTGTAGAAGCGGGCGGATTCGGTCGTGGACCCCGCTGCCTCCGTCATGCCGCGAACTCGCGCCCGAGGAGCCCGGCGAACCACTCGAGCCCGCCGCCTGCCGCGAGCCAGATGACGGCGGCGGCCCCCACGAGCGCCAGCACGGTGGGCGCCAGCCGCAGTCTGCTTCGGGCGGCGACCACGAGGAACAGGAGGATCGCGACGACGACCACGCCGGCACGGATCGTCGTCTGCAGATTGTCGAGTGTGGCGTTGACGGTGTCGAGCACGCCTGCGGCGTGCAGGTGGGCGGTGAGATCGAGCGCGATGTCCATGATGGTGTGTCGTCCCCCTCAGTAGCCGGTCAGCGGTGGTCGTCGTCGGTGGATGCTTCGGGCGGCCCCGGCGCGATAGCGGAGGCCTCCCAGCGACCGTCGCGCGCGGTCAGCACGAGCCAGTAGGTCAGGGTCTGCGATGACTCACCCCGGTTGACCGCCACGACGGTTGCGCGCACGTGAAGGACATCGCCCGGCGCGGGCGGGGAGGCGGGCTGCTCGTTGGTGCGCAGGTCACGTACCGACGCCGAGACGTAAGGCGCGCCCGCCAACGGCACGATCCCCGCCTCCGGGGCGGTGAAGCGTTCGAGATCGGGGGACGAGGTGAGGTACGCGGCCAAGAACATGGCCGCGGCGGTTCCCGCCTCAGTCGAGACGGCGAGCTGGTGCGGCGGCGGAGTGGGCGGGTTCGCGGCCGGAGGCAGCGCGACCGCGGCCGGCTCGCCGAGCGCGCTCAATCCGTCGGCCGTCGCGACCGAGACTTGGAACGAGCGAGGCACCCACACCGCGCCGGGCACCACGACGTCGGCGGCCGCGCTGTCGTGCTCCGGCGGCGCCGACTCATCGACGAGACCGGCCACGATCACTGCGACGACACCGGAGGCGTCTGGCCCCTCGGTAGCGGCGACGGCAAGATCGCGGTAGCCGGTCGGCACGGTGGCCTCGATCGTGGCGCCCGGTAGGAGCGTCGCGAACGGCTCCGGAGCATCAACGGTCGCCGACAGCCACGCGCCGACGAGCATCACGGCGAGGGCTTCGGCGCTCAGCGTCGGCTCGACCTGCGAGGCCGCCTGCGCCTCGGCCTCCGGCAGCGATGGGCCGGGCGCCAGTGCACTGGCGACGAGTGCGATCGGGCCGCATGCGATGGCTGCCCAGAGCAGGATGCTCACACCTCGGCCCGCGAGTGCGCGGCCGGCGGTCCAGTCGCTCGCGGCGCGCACGGGGCGCCGGCGGCCACCCGGGTCGCCGTGCGAAGCGTGCTCGTCGAGACCCGACTCGGGAGGGGTCACCTCGTCGGGGGCCACGCCCTCGGTCGAAGCTTCGTCTCGACGGGTCGCCGACACCGCCCGCGTCGCTCGCGACGAGCCGTCGCGGACGAGCGCCCCGAGGCCAGCGCCACGCTCGCCGACCGCTGCCCGAGAAACGACACGGTCCGCCGGTCGAGACCCGGGACGCGAATCAACACCGAGCGTCACGGCCGGCCCCCTCGGGCTCGGCGACCGCACGCTCGATCGCACACCGATCTTCGGCTTCAGCCGCAACGACGCGTGCCGCTTGCTCGCTCGGCCCGCTCGCGTCGATGGCTCGGATGAGCCTCGCGGCATCGCTCACGAACTGCCACCAGCCCACGGCGCCGTTGTCTTCGTCGAGATCGTGTCTCACCCGTCGGCCACCCTTCGTAGTTCTCAACGAAGGAGGGTGCGAACGGTCGCCGAAATCAGACAGCGAGTGCCGAAATCGATGCGGGTTCGGCGCTACGGCAGTTCGTCGCCGCCCGAGCCGTCTAGGGGCGTCCCGCGGTTCCGGCGGGCGTCGTCCGCGCGCCGCGCCGCGTCGTCGTCGGCCGCGTCGTCGTCATTGGCACCGCCGTCGATGGCACGGTCGCCGATGGCGCTGCCACCGCTGGGGCCTGGGCGTTCGGGCTCGCCGACCACAGCATCCAGTTCGGCATCCAGGTCATCGCCGGGTTCTGCATCCGCGTCTGCGGCCTGCCGCTCCGGCTCGAAGCGATCCAGGTACGCCGTCGATTCGGCGTTCGGCTTGTACGAGAGCACGAGCATGGCGAGCACGACGAGCGACAGGATGAAGACCACACCGGCCGCGATGAGCCCGTTCAGCAGGTTCCGCGTGGTGAGCAGCACGATGAGGAGCACGAACACGCCGAACACGGCCGAGAGCCCAACCAGCTGAAACGGCTTCAGCAACGCCTTCCTGTTGGTCCCTGCCACGCTGCTAGTCCTCCATGCTTTCGTTGTGAGTGTTGTCCGCCACGTCAGCTTCGGCGCCTGCGTCGCCCCCGGGGGCGGCCGTGGATCTGCGGGTGATTCCGCGCAGCGTGATGCCCTCGATGATGAGGACGACCGCGAGCATCGCGGCGAACGCCCCGAGCAGGCCGGTGGACTGCACGGTCGCCGTGAGCGCGCCTTCGATGTGCTCCGTACCGCCGTAGCTCGCGTTCAGATCAGGCGGTACGAGTGCGATGACGATGCCGAAGAGCAGCGTAAGCGCACCTGAGATCAGCACTTCGCGCGCGAAGAGGGGCAGTCGCCTCACCCGCCACGCGGCGATGAGCTCAAGAAGGCCAGTGACGACCGCCCAGATCGCCACGTGCCAGATGAACCCGCCGGCCGTGGCGAGGTGCGGCACGGCGCCGAACACCAGCGCGGCACCGCCCGCGATGGCCGACACGATGGAGCGCAGAAAGGTGAGACCGCGGGCCGGATGGAACGGGATGCCGACGGCCTCGAATCCGATGAGCACGCCGGTCGCGAGGGCGAACGCTCCGAACACGACGAATGAATACGCGGGCGTGTACTCCTGCGTGAACGTGATCACGAGTGCCGCGGCCGCTGCCGGGAGGGCCCGCACCAACAGGGCGACCCACAAACGCTCGGGCACGTTCGTCACGCCGTGCCCGCGGGGTCGCCGCGGAATGCCGCCGGCCGTCGCCGACGGAGTCATGTGCGCGCCTCGTCCGGCGTGAGCGAGAAGGCAGGCCGGCCGATGCCCTCGATCATCGCGTCGGCCGGATCCTCGCCGGTCCCGAGGATCCTCCCCGTCGCGTCCACGTGCACCACCGTCGGCACGAAGTCACGCGCCTCTTCGGTCGTCATCTGCGCGTAGCTCATGACGATGATGACGTCGCCCACGTGGCCGAGACGAGCCGCGGCTCCGTTCAGCCCGATCACGCCGCTGCCGCGCTCACCGGGAATGAGGTAGGTCTCGAAGCGGGCGCCGTTGTTGACGTTGACGACGGCCACCTGTTCGCCCGGCAGCAGGTCGGCGGCATCCATCAGGTCGAGATCGACCGTGAGCGATCCCACGTAGTGCAGATCTGCCTGGGTCACGACCGCCCGGTGGATCTTTGACTTGAAGATCGTGCGAAGCACTGGACACCCTTCGGCCCCGGGGACAGGTTCGGGGCGCGTCGACGAGGCGCCGTTCCGCGCCAATGGTCCAGTCTATCTCGCGTGACGACCGCTCTCACGTCCGCACGTGCAAGGACGCCGAGCGGTCACCGAGGATGCGCCGAACGGGCGCCGGCCGGGCGTCAGGTGCGCTCGAATGTCGCGCGGTAGGAACTGCCGTCGACCTCGGTGACCGTCATCGTGAGGTCGTAGTCGGTGCCGCCGTCGGTCACCGTGCAGGTGTACGTGGACCCCACGTAGATCTCGACGTCGTCGTTCGGCGAACCCGGGCACGTGACGTTCGTGGGCACAACGCCGTACTGCTGTTCGTAGACCTCGTAGAACCAGTCCTCGATCGCCTGGACGGAGTCGTAGAGCGTCTCGCCCGACGGGCCGTCGGTGGTCGGAGGAGGCGTGCCGCCGGGCGAAGGCTCCGGCGACTCAGTCTCAGTCTCGGTCGGCGACGGCTCCGTCGTCTCGGTCTGCGTCGTGGTCGGCTCGGCCTGATCGTTCCCACCCTGCAGACTCGAGATCACGACCCAACTGATGAGCGAGATGATCACGATGCCCGCCACCGCGATGAGGATCCAACCCCAGGCGGGCATGCCCGACTTCTTCGGCGGCTGTCCGTACCCGCCGTACCCGCCGCCGCCGTAGCCGGCGCCCTGGGCGAGCGGCTGGTCATAGCCCGGCTGCTGCTGACCGTAAGCCGGTTGCTGCTGACCGTAGGCGGCCTGCTGCGCGTCGTATCCGGGCTGCTGCTGCCCGTACGCCGGTTGTGCAGCGCCGTACCCTGACTGGTCGTAGCCGGGCTGCTGCTGCCCGTAGCCCGGCTGCTGGTCGTACCCGGGTTGCTGTCCGTAGCCCGGCTGCTGTCCGTAGCCGGGTTGCTGGTCGTACCCGCCCTGTCCGGGTTGCGGTTGCTGGCCGGGCTGCGGTTGCTGCCCGAAGCCGGGTTGCTGCCCGCCAAAGCCTGGCTGCTGCTGACCGTAGCCAGACTGACTGCCCTGGCCGTACTGGCCGAATGGGTCGTTCGGGTTCGACATCGCTTGCCTCCGCCTTCACAGTATCTGCTCGGTCGCGCTTCATTGTCGCCGCTTGAGTGTTCGTCGCACCAGCATCGCAGGGAGGAGGCGACATGCTCCTGAGGCATGTGCCGGTCGCACCACGCAGTTGGGGCGCGCGTGCACGAGCCGTTCCCAGGCCACCGGCGCACGTCACATGAGGTCGATCGCGACCGTGGCCCGGTCGCGGAAGTCCTCGGCCGCAGTCCCGAGATCGCCCTGGTCCGCGCACATCGTCAGCAGACCGATCACGGTGCCGGAGTCTGCGAACGCCCGCGTCGCGACCTGCACGTGTGGAAGCTCGGGCGACGAGGATTCGTACTCGGCCAGCGCGAACTCGATGCTCCCCCCTCCGAACGCTGCGACCGCGACCGTTTGCACATCGGCAGGCGCGCCGCCGATCGTCGCGGCCATGTGCGCTTCCGAGGCTTCGCGATCACTGCCGGACCCCTCGAGCTCGCCGACACCTGTCTCGATGATGACGATGCCGGCGCACTCGGCGGGCTCGTACGTGTACTGCTCCTGCCTGAGATCGCCATCGAGATAGACGCTGCCCACGTCCCAGTCGTCACCCCGGTCGACGGCGACACGCGGTCGCTCGCCCAATCCGTGCGACTCCGACATCGGCAGCTCCCCCGTGAACGGCGAGAGTTGCTCGTCTCCGCGAGGGTCCTCCGGGTCGAAGGCGCTCGACAGCACCCCTGGGAGCACGAGAACCCCAACGGCCGCGATCGCCGCGATGACGGCGACGATGAGCAGGATCCACCCGAGGCGCGGCGTGCGTCGCGTTGGTACGGCCGGGCCGTGGCCGGGCGGCGCTCCGTGCGCCGGCGCGGCACCGAAGCCGCGGGATGGCTCGTTGCTGCGGGGCATCCCGGGGGCGAACGTCGGGCCGTACCCCGACGCCCCGCCGTAGCGCGCCGGAGCGCCGTACCCGGTTGCGGGATCAGCGCCGGGCCCCGCACCGTATGCGGGCGGGACACCCTGTGCCGGCGCGGCACCGGCGGCGAACGGAACACCCCCCGGGGATGCTCCCCGCGGCGCGCCATGTGAGGGAGACGGAGACGAGATCGGCGCCATCGCCGGTGGGGGCCAACCAGAGTTCGTCATATGCGCGCGCTTTCGAGAGGTGCCGGGCGTTCCCCCAGTGTGCCTGCGAGGCGCCGGCGGCGATACCCACCCGGGGGTGAGCCTCACCGGCCCGGCGTCATCCAGGGGCAGCATGCACGGACGCCGCGCGGCGGAGTCTGACCGCCCGGCGGCCGGCCGGCGGCAGAGCGGCGGGCGGCAGAGCGACCGGACCGGGTCTAGTGCTCGAGACCGGTCGCCGGCGTGCCTTCGAAGCGGCGGGAGAGGTCATCGGCCAGGTCGCCGATCTTCTCACTCGCGGAGCAGCCGATCCACATGACCGACGGCGCCTCGCGCGCTCCTTCGGCCTCTGGCATCCACTCGGCCATCCAGCCGCGCACGGCAGCCGCGAGCCGTTCACCACGCGGCGCGATGCCGTCGGCGCCGTCGCGCACGAACCACGAGATGGCCACGTTGTCGGGCAGCGTCCACACCTCCACCTGGGCGGAGTGCTCGACCTCGACGAACACTTGGCCGTAGGCGTCGACAGGGAGCCGCGACACGATCCCCGCGACCAGGGGGAGATCGACGCTGTCGCCCGCGATTAAGAAGTGGGTGCGGGGAACTTTGCGCTTCGCCATGGGTGTCGCCTCGGTCCTCTCCTCAGTCGCCGCCGGAAAGGGAGTGGGCGCGGCGCCGACTAACTCTTAGGTTAGCCTTACCTGCTTGTGAATGCTAGGGCTCTGCCCGTGAGCGCGGGGCCGGTGACGCCACTCGTCCCCGACACGGCTCCGGTTCGTCCGGCAGTCCCGGGTCGCCCCGCGCCGCTACAGTGGCTTCCTCACTAACCGGGGATGGGAGCGCCATGTCAGTCGGTCTACTCGCGGTCGTCGATGACATCCTCAGTGCCGCGTTGAAGGCGTCGTCCAAGTCGGCGGCCGTGGTGGTCGATGACGCGGCCGTCACTCCGCAATATGTTCGCGGGCTGTCACCCGCGCGCGAGCTTCCCGTCGTCGGCAAGATCGCGCTCGGCTCGATCGGGAACAAGTTCGTCATCATCATCCCCTTCGCGCTGCTCCTCACTGCGTTCGCGCCGTGGGTGCTTCCGTACCTGCTGATCATCGGGGGCGTCTACCTGTGCTTCGAAGGCGCCGAGAAGGTGCTCGAGTGGTTCGGTGTGGGGCACGCCCATCACGAGGAGGGCGCCCGAGATGAGAAGAAGCTCGTGTGGGGCGCGATTCGCACCGATCTCATCCTCTCGACGGAGATCATGCTGATCTCGCTCGCCAACCTCGACACCTCGGCCGGTTTCTGGTTCACGCTCGCAGCGCTCGCCGTCATCGCCATCGCGATGACCGTCATCGTCTACGGAGCCGTTGCGCTGCTCGTGAAGATCGACGACATTGGCCTCAAGCTCGCGACGGGCGACGCGAAGGGGCTCCGCCACACCGGTGTGCGGATCACGCGGTCGATGCCCGTGGTCTTCCGCATCATCAGCGTCATCGGCACGGTGGCCATGCTCTGGGTGGGTGGGCACCTCGTCATACTGAACGCGGGAGAGGTCGGCGTACCATTCGCGATCGACGCCCTGCACGCGCTCGAGCACGTGCTCGAGCCGGCTGGCCCGATCGTGGTCTGGTTCGGCGACACGCTCGTTTCAGCGATCGCGGGTCTCGTCGTCGGGGCCGCCATCGTCGGCGTCATCATGGGAATCGGTCGGATGCTCGGCAAACAGCCGACGTTCACCGAGGGCGGCGAGGCTCCCGGGGCCGTCGATCCCGCGGCCTGAGGGACTGCAGCGGACCACTGCGCGCCGGGTGTCGCAGCGCGAACCGGCGCCGACGAACTGAACCGCCGACCTGAACCGCCGACTACCCGAACTGCTGGGCGGGTGCCATGTTGCCGAATCGTGACAGGTGCCCCTGGAACGACAGCGCAATGGTGTCGGTCGGACCGTTGCGGTGTTTGGCCACGATCAGGTCGGCCTCGCCCGCGCGCGGGTGGTCTTTCTCGTAGGCGCCGTCGCGGTGGAGGAGCAGCACCATGTCGGCGTCTTGCTCGAGGGAACCAGATTCGCGAAGATCGCTGATCTGCGGCTTTCTGTCGGCGCGCTGCTCGGAATTCCGGTTGAGCTGCGACAGGGCGATGACGGGCACTTCGAGTTCCTTGGCGAGCAGCTTCAGCGCGCGCGAGAACTCGGAGACCTCCTGCTGCCGGCTCTCGACCCGCTTCCCCGACGTCATGAGCTGCAGGTAATCGATGACGACCATTTGGAGGCCGTGCTTCTGCTTGATTCGCCGGCATTTCGCCCGGATCTCAACGAGGGTCATGTTGGGACTGTCGTCGAGGAAGAGCGGCTTGTCGTTGATGCGGCCGGCCGCGCGCGCGAGATCGGCCTGGTCGTTCTGGTCGAGCCCGCCCGTGCGCATCTTGTTGAGCCGGACGCTCGCCTCGGCCGACATCATGCGCATGGCCAGCTCGCTGCGGCCCATCTCGAGCGAGAAGAAGATGCATGGCATGTCGTGGTGCAGCGCCGCCGAGCGTGCGAAGTCGAGGGCAAGCGTCGACTTTCCGAGGCCGGGCCTGGCGGCGATGATGATGAGCTGCCCCGCGTGCAGGCCATTCGTGAGCCGGTCGAACTCGGCAAAGCCCGTCGGTACGCCTGCGAATGCGCCGTCGCGATTCTGGGCCACGTCAATGTCGTGCTGCGCCTCTTCGATCGCGACCCCGAGCGGAACGAAGTCTTCCGACTCGACCCCGCCCGTGACCCCGTAGATCTCTGCCTGCGCCTGATTGACGAGCTCGACGACCTCGCCCTCGCCCGCGTACCCCATTTGCACGATGCGCGTGCCGGCCTCGACCAGGCGCCGCAACACGGCGCGCTCGGCCACGATCTCGGCGTAATAGCCGGCGTTGGCAGCCGTCGGCACGATGCCGGCGAGGGTGTGCAGGTACTCTGCGCCACCCGCCCGACTGAGCTCGCCGGACTTGGTGAGGTGGGCGGTGACCGTGATGACATCGGTCGGCTCACCGGTGGCATAGAGGTCCTGAATTGCGTCGAAGATGATCTCGTGCTTCGGCACGTAGAAGTCGACCCCGCGTACAGCCTCGACGACGTCGGCGACGGCGTCTTTCGACAGCAGCATGCCGCCCAGCGCCGACTGCTCGGCGAGCAGGTCGTGCGGGGGCGTTCGCACCGCATCGCGCGCCTCACGATCGCCCTCAGCCGAGATGGCTGCGATGTTCGGAATCGACACCGGGGAAGCTCCTTTCCGCTGCGTCGCACGCACGGATTCATCGACGCGGAACAGGTGTATCGCGCACCTCGGACATCGCGCCCGGCGTCGTCGTCAGCGAGGCCTGCGCGGAGACTGCGACAACGATAGGGCACACCCAGGTGCGACCTGTGGATAACAGTGTGGATGATTCGTGGACAGGTGTGGACACGCTCGGCCAGCCTGTGGGCGACCGTGCACCATGACCATGGGAGGCAGGCGAGTATTTCCATGCCGACCTGGGCGTTTCCGCTATTCACGCCCTGTGGAGAACTCTTGCTTCAAGCATGGGTTGAAGGCCGGGGCAGTAACGACCGACACCCTCGTGAGACACTCCGCGAAGCGGGCGTCGACGCAGTTGTCCACACCCCTGCACCGCCGACGACGACGAACGCGCCCCCAGCATCCACCGAGATGGATGCCGGGGGCGCGGTGCGTGTGAGCGTCGCCTACTTGGCGGCGACGACCTCGAGGGCGATCGTCGCGACGATGTCGTCGCGGAGCCGCACCGTTGCCTCGTGCGTGCCGACGGCCTTGATGGCCGTCGGGAACTCGACCTTACGGCCGTCGATCGTGCCGAGGCCCTGCTCGGCGACGGCATCGGCGACCTGCGGGCCACGAACCGAGCCGAAGAGGCGTCCTTCTCCGCCCGCCTTGACTTCGAGACGAACCGTGGCGTCAGCGAGGGATGCCTTGAGCGCCTGTGCCTCTTCGAGCGAGGCCAGTTCGCGCGCGGCGCGGCCGGCACGAATCTGTTCGATTTGGCGCTCGCCGCCGCGGCTCCACGTCACGGCGAGGCCCTGCGGAACGAGGTAGTTGCGGGCGTACCCGCTCTTGACCTCGACCACGTCGCCTGCGGCACCGAGGCCGGACACCTCGTGGGTCAGAATGATCTTTGCCATGTCGACACGCCCCCTTAGCGGCCCGAGCCCGCGTACGGAAGGAGCGCCATCTCGCGCGCGTTCTTCACCGCGCGAGCGATCAGGCGCTGCTCCTGCACCGAGACACCGGTGATACGGCGGGCGCGGATCTTGCCGCGCTCCGAGATGAACTTACGGAGGGTGCTGACGTCTTTGTAATCGATGACGCCCACGCGAATGCTCTTCGCGGGTGCGGTGGGCTTGCCCTTACCGCGTGCGCCACCCTTGCGGCGGTCGCCGCTTGCCTTTCCGGCCATGGGTTCTTCCTTTTGTGCTGGTGTGACGGGAGCCCGTTAAAACGGGGGCTCGTCGAAATCGTTGGAGGCGCCTGGGGTTGCCCAGCCACCGCTGTTGCCGCCCTGCGGCGCCTGCGACTGACCCCAGGGGTCTGCCGCTGCGGGCGCCTGCGCGGGAGCGGTGCCGCCGGTGTTTCCACCCGCGTTTCCACCGGCGTTACCGCCGAAGGCTCGCTGGCCGCCGCCCGAACCACCCGACGTGCGGGTGATCTGCGCGGTGGCGTAGCGGAGGCTGGGACCGATCTCGTCGATGTCGAGCTCGAAGGAGGTGCGCTTCTCGCCCTCTTTCGTCTCGTACGAGCGCTGCTTGAGGCGACCCTGCGCGATCACCCGCGAGCCCTTCTGGAGGCTCGAGGCGACGTGCTCGGCGAACTCGCGCCAAACGGACGCGCGAAGAAACAGCGCCTCGCCGTCCTTCCATTCGTTCGCTTGACGATCGAAAATGCGCGGTGTCGACGCGATCGTGAAGTTCGCGACGGCGAGACCGTTGTGGGTGTAGCGGAGCTCAGGATCGGCCGTGAGGTTGCCCACCACGGTGATGATCGTGTCACCGGCCATGGCTATTCCGCCGCGGTGGTCTTCGGCGCGGATGCGATGCGAGCCGTGGACGACGCGGGCTTGCGCGCGGCGCCGGACTCGGCGGGGGCCTCGGTCACGACCGGCTGTCGCTGCGCGCGGGCTGCCTTGCGGGCGGCCTCGGCGTTCACGCGGGCGATCGCCTCTTCGGCGCGAAGCACCTTCGTGCGCACTACGGCCTCGCTCAGCCGCAGCTGGCGGTCCAGCTCCTTGGCCGCGTCGGCGCTCGAGGTGAAGTTGACGACGGCGTAGATGCCCTCGGACTTCTTGTTGATCTCGTAGGCCATCTTGCGACGACCCCAGATGTCCGTGTTCTCGATGGTTCCGCCGTCATTGCGAATGACGCCGAGGAACTTGTCGAGGCTCGGAGCCACGGTGCGCTCGTCGATCTCGGGGTCGAGGATGACCATCAATTCATACTGATGCACAGGAAACCCACCTCCTCTGGTCTCGATCGGCTGCAGACGTTCTGCAGCAGGAGGGTTGTTGCATCGTGCCGACACCGGCGGGGCCGGGTAGGCAACCTGCAAAGACTAGCCGACTACCG
This sequence comes from Pseudoclavibacter endophyticus, assembly GCF_008831085.1. NCBI lineage: Bacteria > Bacillati > Actinomycetota > Actinomycetes > Micrococcales > Microbacteriaceae > Pseudoclavibacter > Pseudoclavibacter endophyticus. The sequence continues at coordinate 14,411 of NZ_WBJY01000002.1, read as the reverse complement.
GTATCCACGCCACTGGCCACGAAACGGTCACACGGGCCGCCGGCAGGGCATGCCGGTCCGCAGGAAACCGACCGTCCGGCCAGCCCCCAAGCTCATCGGCGGTCATACCGGGGCGGGATGCTCCCCGGGTACGCCAGCGAACTAGTCTTGCGACAGCGACGATCCAGCGCAGCACCAGCACGAAAGAACGGGCTCATGGCAGACGAGCACACCCCTTCCCCGTCCACCGGCGACGATCAGCCGCTTTCCGGCGGCGCGAACCCTCCTGCGGCGGACGGCGGCAACCCTTCGGCGACACGGTCGAGCGCGCTCGGCCGGTACGCGAGCAGCGGCTCGTACACCTACGACGGCGGCGCGGGCGAGAACGACCCCTACGCCCAGACCTCGGCGACGACCAACCCGTACGACCAGGGCACCACAAACGGCGACCCCTATGCCCAGACGTCCGCGACGACCAACCCGTACGACCAGTCGACGGATGGCCTCGGCCAGACCTCCAACGCCGGCTCCGCAGCCGGCAGCGACCCCTACGCCCAGACGTCATCATCGGCCGACCCCTACGCCCAGGGCGCGAATGGGTACGGCCACGGCGCGGATGGCTACGGCCAGGGGGCGGACGGCGGCAACCCCTATGCGCAGACGTCGTCGACGAACCCCTACCAGGATGATCTCGGCCCCGGCGCCCAGGCGGGGGCGCTCGCCGCCACGGTGAACCCCTATGCCCAGCCAGGTCCGTACGCCCAGCCAGGTCCCTACACCCAGCCCGGTCCGTACGCGCATCCGGTCGCCCAGGCCGGGCCCGGGCCGTACGGGGCGCAGCCGCCCTCCCCAGGTGCTGCCGCCGGCCAGCCGTACGGGTATCCGGGCGGCGCGGTCCCCGCGCCGTACGGGGCGCAGCCGCTCTACCCCATGCCGAATCAGGGCGGCGGCTTCAACGCCATGGGGCTCGTGTCGCTCATCGTCGGCGGGATCGGCGTGCTGCTGTTCCTCATCGGCGGCCTCGCCATGTTCCTCGGCATCGTCGGCCTCGTGTTCGGTGTCCTGGGCCTGACCCTCTCGCGATTCAACGCCAAGAAGGGGCTCGCGATCGCGGGATCGATCGTCAGCGTCGTCGCCCTCGTCCTCGGCCTCGTGAGCCTCGTCGTGTTCAACGCGATCCTGGACTCGGCGTCCGGAGCCGCCAGCGACTACGACAGCGCGGACTATGCGGTCGAGGTCGTCCTGACGGTTTCGTCGTCGGGCACCGCGCCAGCAGACATCGAGTACAACGTCAGCAACGGCAAGTCGGGGACGAACGCGTTCGACACGTCCGACGTCCTGTTCTCTGAGGCGCTGCCCTGGGAACAAACGGTCGATATGAACATCAATCCGGACTACGACTACTCGCGCGCGAGCCTGTCGATCTCGTCGGACGACTATGACACCTCGTACTCGTGCGAGATCACCGTCAACGGCAAGCTGGTCGCGCAGCAGACGAGCACGGGCTACACCTCCTGCTACGTGTCAGGCCTCTATTCCTACCTCGACGAATAACGGCTCGCACCTCGACGTGCAGGGCGCCGGGAGGGGCCGTGGCCCGGGCGCCCGCACCGGGCACCGGCACCGTTCAGACCACGGCGTTCGCGGCTTCCTCCGCTTGCGCGAGGCCCGTCGCGACGTCGATCTCCCCCGCGAACACCTGGTCGAGCACGGGCTTCGCGTTGGCGATCATGGCACCGAAGTTCTGGCCCGCGGCGGGGTCGATCTGCGGGTTGCCGGCGAGCACCTCGAAGAATGGCGACACGTCGACGCCGGCCTGCGACCAGTACGCGTCGTAGGCCGCGCGCGCGCCAGTCACGGCGGGGACCGCGGCGCCGGCCGAGGCGAGGTACTCGTTGCCCTCGGGCGAACCGAGCCATGCGAGCAGCCGCTCGGTTTCGTCCGGATGCTCACCGGCGGCATTCGCGGCGGCGACGACTCCGGGTGTCGTGGTCACCTGACCGGCGGGGCCGGCCGGCAACTCGGCGATGCCCCACTCGAAGCTCGCCTCGCCGGCGACCTGCGCGAGGCTGTACGTGCCCGAGAGGTAGACGGCGAGCGAGCCGTCGAGGAATCGCTCACGCGGTCCCTCGCCGCCGGGGTTCGATTCGGCGGCAGGCGGCGCCACGCGGTGTTCGTTGATGAGGCGCACGAGATAGTCGTAGGCCTCGAGGGTGGCGGGGTCGGTCAGCGTCAGGCGCCCCGCGTCGTCCTGGTATCGACCGCCGTTCGAACCGATGAAGTTGAGCTCGACGTTCTGCAGCTCCTGTCCCGCATTCAGGCCCCACTGCTGCACGGAGGATGGGTCGAAGTCGGGATCTGCCGCATTGCGGCCCTGCTCGTCGAGCGTGAGCCGTTGCAGCAGGGGAAGCAGACTGTCTCGGCCGGGATCGGTCGGGTGCCAGGTCAGCCCGTCGAGCTCACCGGGTGTGACCCCAGCGCGGGCGAGCGCGTCAGCGTTGTAGTAGAGAGCCGTGCCACCGTCCATGACCTGGGGAACACCCCACATTTCGCCGTGCTTGACGTACTGCGAGATGACCTGCGGGCTCCACGCACCGGTGGGGTCGTGGTCGAACAGATCGGAGACGGGCCGAACCAGCCGGTTGTCCGCGTAGTCCTCGTAGTACGACCCGTTGAGCCAGAACACATCGGGCCCCGAACCCGAGGCGACGTCGTCTCGGAGCGCGACGAAGTACTCGTCCCACGCTACGACGTCGACCTCGACCGCAATGTCGGGGTTGGCCGCGCTGAACGCCGAGACCGCATCCTCATAGGCGGCGGCGGCGTGCTCGTCCCAGAGACGTAGCGTCAGCACCGTCTCGGCGTTGCCATCGCCGGCGTCAGCCGCCACGCATCCCGTCAAGGCGACGAGCGCGGCCGCAGTCACCGCCGTGAGCCCTCTGCGATGCATATGCGTCCCATCCCTTGCCGGACGCCACCATTGTGCCGCACGCGCCGTCCACCTCGCGGGCTCCCGTTGACGGATGACCTCTTCTGACGCGCGCGCTGCCGCATGACGACGACGGGAGCCCGCGTCAGGCGTCGCGGGACGCCCACCACTCCCGCAGGCGGGCCTCGGCGGCAGCTTCGCCGATGAGCCCTTCGTCGAGCCGCAGATCCATGAGGAATCGATACGCCTCGCCGACCTGTGGACCGGGTTTGAGGTCGAGGATCTGCATGATGCGCTCACCGTCGAGCTCTGGGCGCATCGAGTCGAGCTCCTCCTGCTCGGCGAGGTCGCGGATTCGGCGCTCGAGGTCGTCGATGGCGAAGCCGAGCCGGTCGTGCCTGCGCTGGTTGCGCGTCGTGATGTCGGCGCGAATGAGGATGAGCAGCCGGTCGAGCTCGGGGCCCGCATCGCGTGAGAAGCGGCGGACGGCCGAGTCGGTCCAGCCCGCGCCCTCGTAGTTGTAGACGCGCATGTGGAGCTCGACGAGCCGGGAAACGCTCGCGATGGCGTGGTTGTCGAAGCGCAGCTTCGCGAGGCGTTTGCGCGCGAGCTTCGCACCGACGACGTCGTGGTTGTAGAAGGTGACCTTGCGGCCGGGGCCGAAGCGGCGCGTGCGGGGCTTGCCGATGTCGTGCAGCAGCGCGGCGAGGCGCAGCACCACGTCCGGCGCCGCATCGGGCGTGCGCTCCCGCTCGAGGGCGATCGCGCGTTCGAGCACCACGATGGAGTGCTCGTAGACGTCCTTGTGCTGGTGCGCGTCGTCGCGTTCGAGTTGCAGCGCCGGGAGCTCCGGCAGCACGAGCTCGGCCAGGCCCGTCTCGACGAACAGCTCGATGCCCGCTCGGGGTTGCGGGGTCGCCAGCAGTTTGACGAGCTCCTCGCGCACGCGCTCGGCCGAGATGTCGGTGATGCGTGAACGCAGCTCGACGATCGCGTCGAAGGCTCCGGAGTCGAGGTGGAAACCGAGTTGCGAGGTGAAGCGGACGGCGCGCAGCATCCGCAACGGATCGTCGCCGAACGAGACCGCGGGCGAGGATGGCGTGCGAAGCACCCCCTGCATGAGGTCGTCCATGCCCCCGGTCGGGTCGATGAGGTGCAGTTCCGGCAGGGCAAGCGCCATCGCGCCGACCGTGAAGTCGCGGCGGTGCAGGTCGCCCTCGATCGTGTCGCCGAACTCGACGACGGGTTTGCGGGAGAGCCCGTCATAGGCGTCGGCCCGATAGGTCGTGATCTCGACCTGCTCGCCGTCGACGCGCGCACCGATCGTCCCGAAGGCGCGACCGACATCCCAGTGCGCGTCGGCGATCGGGCGAATGAGCTCGAGGATGCGATCCGGTCGCGCATCCGTCGTGAAGTCGAGATCGGTGATCGGGCGGCCAAGGAACGCGTCGCGAACGGGGCCTCCCACGAGCGCGAGCTCGTGCCCGTGCCGGCGGAACGTCTCGGCGAGGCGTGCGACGGGTCGTGAGGCCGCGAGCGCACGAAGGCGCTCAAGCGCATCCTGCACCTGCTGCATCCCCCCATCCTACGAGCGGACCGGACGTGGGCCGACCGGGTGACCGGCCGCGGGAGCGACGGGCCGAGCGACCTGGCGGCCGTACGATGGGCGCCATGGATGACGGGCGTCAGCGACGGGTGCCGCGGGCGCTGAGCGCCATCGCCCGCCGCGGCACCCCGCTCGTGCTCGTCGGGGCCCTCGCCGTCGGCGCGCTCGGCCTCGCCGGCTTCGCGGAGAGCGGGACACCCCTCATCGCCGAGGCGGGTGCGCCGACCGGAGACGAAGAGCCGGGTGGCGCCGGCGGTCCCGCGACGTCGGACACGGGTGCCGGCCAAGCCGCCGACGCCGCGACACTCGCCCCGGAAGGACGCGTCGACGCCGCGCCCGACGACGCCGTCACGGTGTTGGTGGCGCCCGGCGGCGAGGGCGGTCTGGCCCCCGGAACCGACCTCACGGTGACGGTCGACATCGTGAACCGCACCGAGACCGACCTCGACGCGGGTGAGCTGGCCGTCGCGATCGGCACCGACACGATCGACAGCCGCTCCGAGTACTCGGCGTGGCTCGACGCCGGCGGGACGGCGGCTCCGGAGACGGCGTCGCTCCGCACCGACGCACCCGCCGTCGAGGCGGGCGAGACCGAGACCGTGACGATCACGGTGCCGGCCGGCGAGCTTCCGTTCGACGACGCGTCGCCGTTCGGCCCCCGGCGACTTGCCGTGCAGCACGTGATCGCCAGTGAACTCACCGCCGAGGGCCGGTCGGCCATCGTCGTCGGCACGCCCGTCGACGCCCAGCCGACCCCCCTCTCCGTCGTCGTCCCGATCGTTCCGCCATCGGGCACCAAGGCGGTGCTCGATGCCGGCGAACTGCGCGAGCTCACCGCCGCGGGCGGATACCTGACGCAGCTGCTCGACGCAGTCGAGGGCACGAGCGCGACGCTCGCGATCGACCCTCGCCTGCTCGTTTCGGTGCGGGCGCTCGGCAACGCCGCCCCCGCCCCCGCCGTCGCCTGGCTGGAACGACTCGAGGGCCTCGACAACCCGAGCTTCGAGCTGCCGTACGCCGACGCCGATCTCACGCTGCAGCGGCAGGCCGGGCTCACCGAGCCGTTGTCGCTCCTCGGGCCCGAGTTCGTCTTCGAGCCGATTGACGGCGCTGCCGACCCCGCCGCGAGCCCGGAACCCACGGCGACCGACGCCCCTGACGAGGCGGGCACGCCCGGCGCGAGCGGAACGACGGGGACGGCCGGGACCGATCAGGCGGCCGCCGACGACGAGGGCGGCGCGATCGGCGACGACGCTGATCCGGACGCGGCGTCGGCATCCGCGGGGTCCGTTGCCCCCGACGCCGCGTCACCCGGACCGACCGAGACCGAGGACGCGCCGGACGGAGAGAGCTCGCGCCCGACCCTCGACGAGCTGACCGCGTTCCCCTACACCGTGGAGAGCGTCGCGTGGCCGGTATCGGGAACGCTCTCGACGGACGACCTCGCCGCCTTCGGCGGCTGGGGCTATCGCGGTGTCATCGTCGAGGACGCCGCGGCCGAACGGCTCGCCGACTACGACTTCACTCCGGCCTATGACCTGAATCTCGACGGCTGGAGCGCGATGAGCACCGACTCCGAACTCTCGAGCGCCTTCGAGCTCGCAGCGTCGACAAACTCGACCGCCGACCGCGACGCGGCGATCACGCAGCTGTCGACGGTGCTCGCGATCGTCACCCGCGAATTGCCGCAGCAGCCGAGGTCCCTGCTGGCGACGGCGGGGCGCACCGCGCCGACCGACCCCGTGGCGCTCGGCGAGACGCTTCGCGCGGTTGACGCGCTCGCGTGGCAGACCCCCGGCACCCTCGAGGTTCCGGATCTCACCGAGGGCGACGTGCCCGTGGCGACGCTCCGCGAGGGCGCCCACGCCGAGGTGGCCGTCGCGCGCGTCCTCGAGCTGCTCGGAGCCGAGGAGCGGGCGAGCGAGTTCGCGACCATGTTCGACGACCCGGAACACTTCCGCTCGGAGCGGCGCGCTGCGCTGCTGGCCTTGTTCTCGGCTTCCTGGGCGGCCGACCGCGACGAGTGGTCGGTGGTGGGGGACGCCTTCATGGACTACACCACCGCGACCGAAGCGAGCGTGGCGATCACCGACTCGAGCGACATTCAACTCATCGGGCGCGAGGCACAATTCCCCGTCTTCGTGCGCAATGACACGGAGCTCGCGGTCACGGTACAGGTCGTCCTCGAGCCCACGACGGGCCGGCTCGAGGCGGGTGAGCCGGTGACGATCCGCATCGAGCCGGGTTCGATGGCGCGCGCCCAGGTGCCCATGCAGGCGATCTCCAACGGGAACGCGGAGGTCGACGCGCGCATCCTCACCCCCGACGGCGTCGAGCTGCTCAGCAGCCAGCGACTGCGCGTCAACGTGCAGGCCGAGTGGGAGACCGCCGTGGTCGTGACCGCCGCTCTCGCGCTCACGACCCTCTTCGTCTGGGGCGTCGTCCGGACCGTGCGCCGCCGACGGCATGAGAAGGTAGGAGCTTCGTCGGCGGGCGCAGTCCCGCCCGGCGGTACCTCGGTGAGCAGCGAAGGGGAATAGCGGATGGCGCGGGGCGGTATCGGCCGCGCGAGCATGCTGCTCGCATCCGGCACCCTCGTGTCGCGCATGCTCGGGTTCGTCAAGGCGATCGTGCTCGCCCAAACGATCGGCGTCATCGGCAACGGGGCCGACGCCTTCGCCAACGCGAACATGCTGCCGAGCAGCATCTACTCGATCATCGCGGGCGGTGTGCTCAACGCGGTGCTCGTGCCACAGGTTGTCCGCGCCGCACGGCACGATGACGGCGGCCAGCAGTACATCAACCGGCTCGTCACGATCGCGATCGCCGGCCTCGCCGGCATCGCGCTCATCGCGACGATCGCCGTCCCGCTGATCGCCCGCTTGTACGGCTTCAGCATCGAAGACCCCGACCTGCTCACGCTCGTCATCGCGCTCGCCTACTGGTGCATGCCGCAGATCTTCTTCTACGGCCTCTACGCCGTGCTCGGCGAGGTGCTCAACGCGCGCGGTCTCTTCGGCCCCTTCACCTGGGCGCCCGTGCTGAACAATGTCATCGGCATCGGCTTCCTCGTGCTGTTCTCCGTCATCTACGGCGCCGACCCCACGGGCGATCGACCGATCAGCGAGTGGACGCCCGACATGATCGCCCTGCTCGGCAGCACGACCACCGCCGGGGTCGCGTGCCAGGCGCTCATCCTCTTCGTGTTCTGGCGCCGCGTCGGCCTCACCTACCGCCCCGACTTCCGCTGGCGTGGCACCGGCCTCGGCAAGGCGGGCAAGCTCATCGGCTGGACCTTCGGCATGCTGCTCGTGCTGCAGTTCTCCGGGCTCATCGAGACGATCGTGCTCAACATCGCGGCGGGCAAGGCGGTCTCGGTCGCGGCCTTCCAGAACGCCTACCTCATCTTCGTCTTACCGCACTCGATCATCACGGTCTCGATCGCGACCGCCTACTTCACCCGCATGAGTGCTGCCGCCGGTGAGAACCGCCTCGGCGATCTCGTGCGGGACTTCTCGGGCGGTGCGCGGCTCATCGGCCTCTTCATCGTCTTCTCGGCCTGGGCGATCGCCGTCATCTCGCCGCCGTTCGCGAGGATCTTCGAGTCGACGCAAGAGGGCGTCACCGACATCGCGATCGTGCTCTGCTGCTTCCTGATCGGACTCGTCTCATTCTGCGGCCTCTTCCTCGTCCAGCGCGCCTTCTTCGCGCTCGAAGACACGCGGACGCAGTTCTGGGTGTTTCTCGCGACCATGCCGCTCCACGTGTTCGGCATGGCCCTCGCGGCCACGCTCGAGGTGCACATGATCGCCGCGGGCCTGGCCCTGTCGCAGTCAGCCGTCTCGGTCGTGCGCCTCGTCATCCTGCTCGTGCTGCTCCGGCTCCGCATCGGGCACCTCGATCTTCGCCGCATCGCGCGCTCCTACGTGCGGTTCGCAATCGGCGGTCTCGCCGCTGCCGCCGTCGGCTTCGGCCTCATGTGGATGCTCGGGGCGTACGTCGACGACGGCTTCGCCCGCAGTGGCATCGGTCCGGCGCTGCTGGGATGCGCGGCCGGCGGCGGCGTCATGGCGCTCGTGTACCTCGTGACTATGTTCGCCATGCGGTCGCCCGAGCTGCGCGAAGGTCTTGATCCTCTGCTGCGCCGGGTGGGGCTCGGACGACTCGTCGCGGTGCTGCCCGCCGCGCGCCCCGCCGATGATCCCTCGCGTGAGCGACGCGACGACGACGCGGCGAACCGTGACGCGGGCGGTGACCGGGGCGGTGAAGCAGGCGGTGCCGCGATCGGCGTGGATGCTCCGATCGCTCCCGGGGGCTTGCCTCCGACGGCAGGGCAACCGACCCCGCCCGCCGCAACCGAGCCCGGCGCGCCGGAAACGTGGCCGGATGGCGCGTGGGGCCTTGAGGGCGATGGCCACGCCGTGCCGGATGGTGCGGCCGACCCAGGGTCACCTGTGGGCCCAGCACCGCGCGAGCGCGGAGCCGGCACCTCGCGCGGGCGCGGTGCCGGCGCCCCGCGCGGTCGCGACCGCGACCCGGACGAGCTGCGGGCACGCGACGACGCGTGGTCGGCGTGGCTCGGCTCGGCGGCGAGCCGGCAGGCGGATCGGCCGAGTGATCCCGAGGTCGAGCGGCGCGAACAGGGCGCCTACGGTGGCGCTTTCGCCGCGATGAACGCGACGGGCGATCTGTCGACCGCCGGCATCCTGTTGCCACTCCATGCGACCGGCCCCACGGGGCCGCGCACCCGCCGCGAGCGTCGCATGTTGGAGCAGGACGCTGCGCGCGCAATCGCCGAGAAGCGCGCCCGCGAGGCGGCGCGGCGGCGAGCGGCCGAGACCGAGCGCGGCGCCGAACAGCCAACCGATGCCGAACGGCAGGCGTCGATCGCCAGGCAGCGCCGTGCCGAGGAGCAGCGCCTTGCCGAACAACAGCGCCTCGCCGGACACCACCCCTCGCGGGAATCGCCCATCCCGCCGTCGCGCGGGCCGCGAGGAGCCGCCGAACGCCGCCGCGCGCAACTGCGCAACGAAAGTGGCGGCCCCGGGACCCAGGGTCCCGACGGGCCCGACGGCGTGCCACCGGCCTCCGCCGGCCGACCACCGCAGAACGGCGACGCGAGCGGCCCCCGGCGCGGTCGCGACGACGCGCGCAGCGGCGGGCGCGATCGCGACGCGGGCCGCAATGACCGGCGCGATGACGTGCGGGCGATGTTTGACGAGTGGCTCAACGACGACGACAGCCCCTAGCCGCGAGGGACGATCGATCCCGAGACGCGACGCGCCATCGCCCGAGCTACGACGTGTCAGCGCGAGGGGGCGCTCGGCGCGTCGTCGCCCTCCCACACGTCGTTCTCTTCGAGGGTGCCGCCGCCGCCGACGCGAAGGTCTTCCAGCGAGTCGGCGACTTCGCACAGGTACTCGACCACGTCGCCGCTCGAGAGGATCGGGCCCGTTATGCGGTCCATCTCCAACACTTGGCCGTAGCTGCCGAGGGGCCCGGGCGCCGTGTCGACCCCGGTCGCGTTGCCGAGCCGGTCCTCGTCGATGGCGACCCAGCCCGCGTGCCACCAGCCGGGCTGCAGCAGGCCGCGTTCGGCGTCCGGGCAGACGTAGTCGGCGGGGACATCCTCGCCGTGGTCGGCGATGCGCCGCCACAGCTCGGTCGCTGCGACGATGCTGCCGCAGGACAGCAGGGTTCCCCGGGCCCAGCCGTCCCGCCGGGTGCCGTTGTGGCGCAGGAGCGAGGCTCGGAGGAGGGCAGGCAGCACGACATCGAGCTGCGCCTCGACCTTGCCGACGTCGGCTTCGCTCGCGCCGGCCGACAGCAGGTGGGCGGCATCATGCTCGGCGTACCACTCCTCGATTTCGCGCCAGGCAGCGTCGAGCTCGTCGCGCCACCCGGCAGTCGGCGTCATTTGCGCACCTCGTCGAGTCTCGTGGAACATTTGGCGTACGGTAACCCAGGCCAGTGGCGGCAGGGTGACGCCGAGGGAACGTCCCGGTTGACGCGGCGTGCTCAGTCGTCCGGCCGTTGGCCGCTCGGCCGACCACGCGGGGGCGCTTCGGCGACCGCCGCCGCCCGAGCACGCACGGCCCGATCGCCGTACCCGTGCTCCCGGAGCACGCGGGCGAACTCGGCCGGCGCGCCGTCGGGCGGAGCGGCCGCAGCGACGAATCCGTCGGGACGAACGAGGTACCAGCGATCGCGAAGCAGGCCGACGTCGGGCCGCGGATCGAACCGGTGGGCGGCTGACACCAGCTCGGGCATGCCGTCGAGCGATGGGGGCGCCGGCGAATAGGCGTGGACCTGCCAGGTCGCCTCGCGAAGCACGCCGTGATTCGATCCTGTCCACGGCAGCCGACGGCCGACGACGCGGTCGCGGCGGCCCCGTGCACGACCCTTGGCTGCGTCCGACATCCAGTAGTGGATGCGGAGCTGGCCGACGGCGGCGACCGCGGAACGGCCGACGGGAAGGCGGAGCAGCAGGGGCATGACGGGGGCGATGAGCGGCACGGCGAGCCGGCGCAGGCGCCGATTGCGCGGGCGCTGATCGGTCACGAAGCGGAATGCCGCGTCGCTGGTGCTCACGAGGCGGCGCGCGACCGGGCGCCGCTCGGCGTCGTAACGGTCGAGGAGCGCGTCGGTGGCCGTGCCGTCGAGCACGGCGGCCAGCTTGAAGGCGAGGTTGTGGGCATCTTGCAGGCCGGTGTTCATGCCCTGGCCCCCGACCGGCGAGTGCACGTGCGCGGCGTCGCCGGCGAGCACGATACGTCCGTCGCGGAAGCGGTCGGCGACCCGCGAGTGCAGGCGATACGTCGAGAACCATCCCGATTCGCGCCAGGTGACGCCGAACCCCTCTTCGGCGATTCGCCGGGCGGCGGCTTCGTCCGGCTCGCCGCGGATGACGCCGACGAGCCGGTGCCGCCGCTCGCCATGGAGCGGGAACGTGATCATGAAGGAGCCCGTGCCGAGTCGCACACTCACCGTTTCCGCGGGCAGGCCCTCCACGCCGGTCGCGTCGGCGACCCAGAACGTGTCGGGGCTCGTCGTGCCGCTGAACGGGATGTCCGCGGCCTTGCGCACCGGCGACGACGCCCCGTCTGCGCCGACGCACCATCGCGCCCGGATCTCTCGCGTGCCGCCGTCGTGCGTGACGTGCGCCGTGACGCCGTGGTCGTCGCGGTCGAGCGACGCCAGTTCGTGCCCCCAGGAGACCGTGCCGCCCGCGTCTCGGAGGTGCGACACCAGGAGCCGCTCGTTCGCCGACTGCTCGAGAATGTGGATCCCGGGGTACGCGGACATGCCGAGCCCGATGCGTCCGACCGGCAGCGGCACCGGCGCGGCCCGTCGTTGCCAGCCGGGACGCACGTACCGGGCGGCGACCGACTCGTCGCGCACCGGATCGATCATGCCGAGCTGCGCGTAGAGCTCGAATGAGCGCTGCTGCACGGCGATCGCACGGGATTGACGCGTCGGCCCGTCCTTGCCGTCGATGAGGACGTGATCGACGCTAAGCCGCTGCAGCCAGTTCGCGAGCATGAGCCCGGTCGGGCCGGCGCCGACGACCAGCACATCCGTCGTCGCGGGCAACGTTGAGGCTGGACGCATGCGACCAGGCTATGGGCCCGGGCCGTCGCAAGAAAGCGTCGCCGCCGCCGGTGAGACAACGATGCCGCCGTGGCGCCACCGAGTGCGGCGTCCCTCCCGACTGACGCGAAGATCGCGCGGCGCAGCACGGAAGTGACGGTGCACTCGAGCGCACGGCGTGTTGTCCTGGGCTGGGCCGGAACGAACCGGGGCGGTCTGTCGTGGGGGGCGAGCGGTTCGGCGGGGCACACACATCGCGGGAGTCGCGCTTTGTAGCGCGTATCGCCCTCAGCCTGATTTGTAGCTTCAGTCAGGATCCACGAACAGGTGTCTGCTGATCGCGACGGCGATCGCGTCTTCTCGCTTGGAGACGCCGAATTTCCGGTAGACGCTACGCAGGTGCGACTTCACTGTGTTGGAGGAGACGCTGAGTCGAGCGGCGACCTCTGTGACAGTGGGAACAGTTCTGAACGTTTCGAGCACCGTCAATTCGCGTTGCGTCAGCGGCGTACCCGTCGTTGAGGTCGTGAGCACGGATCGGACAGGACTCCCGTCGAGGACTTCCGCGTATCCTGCCTTCCGTAGTGCTGTGACGACCCGGCTGTGGTCGTGGGCGGGCAAGAGCGCCAAGGGCAGGAGCATCTGAGTACTCCTGAGCAGTTCTCCGAGGTGATCGATGATCCCAAGTGCCCGTGGCTTGGCGGAGATCCGGAGCATCACTGCCGCCTCGAGGGCGGCAGCTTCGGCTGCAAGGCGTGCCGGCAAATGTGCATTGGTGATCGAACGCAGGGCCGTGAGTGCCGAGCCCGTGCGGTCGAGGCAGAGCTCGACTCGCGCCTGATTGATCCTGCCTCGAGGGCTTTCGGCGAGGTCGTCGCGAAGGATCGCCTCCGCGGCGAGCGGGTTGCCGAGCGCAAGCTGGAGAAGGGCTCTTGTGCCTGAGAGATCCGCGCGGACCGCGCGGGAACGGCCTTCCGGTCCTCGCAGTTCTGAGAAGGTGTCGATCTTCGCGAGGGCGCGCCCCGGGGTGCCTTCCATAAGATGGATGAGTGCTTCAACCCTCGCGATAGCCGTCCAGTGTTCGATGGTCCGACGGTCGTGGGCCATCGCGTTGAGACGTCCGCGTGCCGAGGCTGCGTCGAACTTTTCCAAAGCGAGTATTACTTCTGCGACTCCATAGAACGTGCCGGTATATGAATTGCGCTGTTCGCTACTCCATACGGCCGTCCGCGCATATTTAACGTGGGATTTCGCCTCCGGCAGTCGACCCTCGAGCGCGTGAATACCTGCCAACATCGAGAGGTTTCCGAACGCGGACGCGGGCTGGGCCGCCACTGCCATTTCCGCGAGCCCCATACCAAACGTCTCGAGAGCCGCGTCGACGTCTCCGCCGTAGTACAGGGTGATTCCGGCTTGACAGTACACCCTCGGGAGATGGGGTATCTTGCTTCGATCCTCGAGGGCTATGCTCTCGAGCGCTCTGACGGCGTGGCGCGCCGGCGCGAGCCCGAGTTCGGGACTGCCCAGAAGCCGGTATGCCGTGGCCTCGGTCGCCCGAATGAGGGCAAGATCAATTGCCGCATGATCAGTCGGATTCTCTTGCGCGGATCTCACGGCGATCATGAAATAGCGTGTTTTCAGGAGACGCTGAAAGTCGGTTGAAATGTAGCATAAGCCGAGCAGCAGAGCGAGCAGCGGTCGCGAACGCAGCTCATGTGCCGGAATTCGCGACAACAGCGGGCGGAGATTCTCTTCGTTTCCGTTGAGCAAATTGAACCACTCGGTCCGTACGATCGACGTGGCCATTGCCAGGTCCGCTTCTTGAACAGCCCGAGCGAGAGCATGATATGGCTGGCTCACCACTGACGAGCACCCGTCATCCGTGCCCGATCGCTCGATCCGATAGTTCATTTCATTTCCACAGGTGTTCTTCGCTCCCCGTGAGCGATGACAAGCCCCTTTATCAGTTGGTGACCGAATGAACACGACGGAGACGGGTGTTCGTCCCGCACCGTGACGGTGCGGGACGAACACCCCGTTCAAGGTCAGCTCATTCGCTTTCTCGCCTTCATGGCAAGCAGGGTCACGCCGACAAGCCCGAGGGCGAGGCCGACTGCGCCGAGGGGCCACAGAACGTCCGTGCCAGTGGTGACGAGGTGCTCATCACCATCCGGCCCGACCGGCACGCCCGGTTGTTGGTCGTTCGTGATCTGGCCGAGATCAACCACGGCCGTCTCTTCGGTCACCGTGAACACACGAGGAGTGCTGTCGAGGACGTACCCCACAGGAGCGGTCTCCTCGACAAGC